>NZ_JBSHCT010000017.1:0-167269 GCF_053615935.1 Nocardiopsis sp. NPDC055879 | reverse complement strand
CGCTGATGAGCAACTCAACATTGCCTTGACGCGTACGGTGCGGGCGGCAACAATCACGCGGCGGGGAAGGAGGGAGAACCCACCCCCACCCCGCCAGGCCACCCCAAGGTTCTCCATCTCAGGCGCCCCACCAACCCACCCCCACCCCGCCCAACCACCCCAAGGAACTCGACCCCAGGCGCCCCACGTACCCGCCCGAGCAACGCCCAACAACCCCCACCCCCACCACCGGCAGCACGAAACCAGACGCCCCTCTCCAAGACTCCAAACCCCCAGACCCCAAGACCCCAAGCCTCCAACATCTAACGATGAGTGAACAACACGTCACCGACCGATAATCGGCTGTTGGTCGGCAACTAGGTCCGTGTTCAGCCCCATCGACGAAGGTTGCTTTCCGTCGGTCCCCCGACCGGCTTCACCCCCGAGGCGACGGAGAGCAATCCGCATGCTCACGAAACGTTCCCAACATGCTCGAAACCCCTTCCCTCCGCAGGCACGCCGCTGTTCTCGTGCCCTTATCGCCGTGTCGACGGCGGCGGTCGTCGTCGGTGCCCTCACCTTGGTGCCCGCCACGGCCGCGCCGACCCAGCCCCAGGACCAGACCCAGGCCCAGCACCAGGACTGGGACGACATCGCCTACCGTGGCGCGATCGAGGTCGTTCAGGCCGAGGACACTCCCGAGGACGACTCGGTACTGACCGGCAAGGTGTTCATCGACCAGGACCGGGACAGCGCCAGTGACGACGAGGCCGGGCTGGCCGGGGTCACGGTGACCAACGGCCGCGACGTGGTGCGGACCGATGACGAGGGTCGGTACGAACTGCCCGTCTTCGACAACATGACGGTCTCGATCACCCAGCCGTCCGGCTACCAGGTGCCGGTGGACGAGTACAACGTTCCGCAGTTCCACTACAACCACCTGCCCGAGGGCTCCCCCGAGCTGCGTTATGGGGGCATCGAGCCGACCGGTCCGCTGCCCGGCGCGATCAACTTCCCCCTGGTGGAGAGCGAGCTGACCGCCGAGGCGGCGCAGAGCTGCGTCATCGCCGGTGACCTGCAGACCTATGACAAGCAGGAGGTCGAGTACGCCCGGGCCGGCGCCATCAAGGACCTGTCCGAGCGTGACGACTACGCGGGTTGCGGCACTCTGTTCGTCGGCGACGTCGTGGGTGACGACCTGTCGCTCTACCCCGACATCAAGGAACTGACCGCCGAGACCAACGGTCCCGCCCGTTTCCTGCCCGGCAACCACGACCTCGACTTCGACGCCCCGAGCGCCGCGCACTCCTTCGACACCTTCCGCGAGCAGCTCGCCCCCGCCTACTACTCCTACGACGTGGGCGACATGCACGTGGTCGCGCTGAACACCGTCGACTACCCGTGCACGGCGGCCGAGGACAGCCCGGAGGGCATCGAAGAGCACTGCGCCGACCCGGAGGGCAGCCCGTCGTACAACGGCCGGATCAGCGACGAGCAGCTGGCCTGGTTGGAGAGCGACCTGGAGAACGTGTCCGACGACAAGTTGATCGTGGTCGCCGGGCACATCGGTCTGCTCAACTACGCCGACGAGAGCTCTCCGGTGCACCAGGTCGACCAGGTCGTCCGGGTGCACGAGCTGTTGGAGGGCCGTGAGGCCGTCACGGTGGCCGGGCACAGCCACAGCATCGAGAACCTCAAGACCGGCGACGACGTCGAGGGCTGGCGTGACCTCTTCGGCATCGAGGGAATCCCGTTCCCGCACATCACCGCGGGCGCGATCTCCGGTGACTGGTACTCCGGCGAGGTCGGCGAGGACGGCTACCCCACCGCGATCGGCCGTGACGGTGGCCGCCCCGGCGTGGTGACGTTGGACGTGGAGGGCAACGAGTTCCAGGAGCGTTACACCGTCACGGGCGAGTCCGACGAGGTGCAGACGCAGCTGAGCCTGAACAGCCCCACCTTCCGCGAGTGGTTCGACGAGCGCCAGGAGTGGAACGACGACCCCGCCGGAGAGGCCCCCGAGCTGGACGAGCCGCTGGTGCTCGACCGGGCCGACCTGGCCGACGGCACCTGGCTGACGACCAACTTCTTCATGGGTTCCACCGGTTCGACCGTCGAGGTCGCCGTCGACGGAGCCCCCGCGCAGGAGGCCACCCGCACCCAGCAGATGGAGGGTGAGGACGTCAACGTCGGTGTCGAGTACTCCGACCCGTACGCGATCGCCCAGCAGTTGGTGCACGGCGGCAGCCTCGCCGACCGGAGCATGCACCTGTGGCGGTTCGACCTGCCCGGCGACCTCGAAGCCGGCGCCCACACCGCCGAGGTGACCGCGACCGACTCCTACGGCCGCGAGTTCACCGACGTCCTCGAATTCGAGGTCGTCGAGGAGGGGTAGACCTGCCCCACGACAAGGGTCGTCGCCGGTGTTCGATCACCGGCGACGGCCCTTCGTCGTGGCCGGGAAGCATCACTGCGCGCAGCACGGTCGTCGTCCGTGCTCTCGCGTATGGCCTCTGTCGCACCTGGGGTCGGACCCCGGGTCGATCGCGCGCCCTGACCGGAGCTCCCGTAAGCTGACCTGCCGAACCGGGACGAACCGGACCGGCGATCCAGAGAGCTCCGAGAACCGCAACGTGAAGCGTCGAGCGCCCGAATGGGCGACCCTCTCCCCCAGGCGCGAGGTCCTCGCCATCGTGCGCAGCGTCCCCGCCGCCGGGCGGCTGCTGGACGTCACCTCGCTGCTGGCCGACGAGCGGGTCGGGGTCACCTTCACCATCACCCCCGGTTCGGCCTCCGAGTCCGGGATCGAATCCCTGCTGCGCACCGCCGGTGTCGACGAGGTCCTGCCCTGGGAAGAGGCCCTGCGCAGCCCGCACGACCTGGCGTTGGCCGCCAGCGCCAAGGGCGCCCCTCACCGGGTGCCGGCCCCATTGGTGCTCATGCCGCACGGGGTCGGACACAACCGACGGGTGGGCGCCGCCCCGGGTTCGTTGGCAAGGGCCTCCGGGCTGGATCCGAGCGAACTCCTCCACGAGGGCGAACCCATCGCGACGCGATTCCTGTACTCGCACCGTGAGCAGCTCGAACGTCTCCATCGAGTGCTCCCGGAGGCCCGGGGCCGTGGTGTGGTGGTGGGCGACCCGGCCTTTGATCGGATGCTCGCCGCCGGCGGGCGCCGCGACCGGTACCGGGAAGCCCTGAACGTGGACGATCGTCGACTGGTGGTGGTCTCCTCCACCTGGAATCGGGGGTCGTTGTTGGGCGCGCGCCGCGACCTGGTGCGGGCCCTGCTCGCCGAGCTGCCCCACGACGAGTACCGGGTAGCGCTCATCGCCCACCCCAACGTGTGGCGATCGCGCGGGCGGGCCCAGTTGGAGCTGTGGTTGGCCGACGAGATCGAGGCGGGTCTGGCCCTGATCCCGCCGGAGGAAGGTTGGCGCGCCGCCCTGATCGCCTCGGACGTGGTGGTGGGCGACGTGGGTTCGGTGACCTACTACGCGGCCGCCCTGGGCCGGCCGGTGCTGCTCGCGGCCTTCGACATCGCCGACATCGATCCGGCCTCGCCCCTGTTGGAGTTCGGTTCCCTGTTGCCGCGTCTGGGTTCGGGGCGCCTGGTCGAACAGGTGGACCTGGCCACACGGTCCCCCGTGGTGCCGGTGGCCGATCTACTCATCGAACACCACGGCGACTCGGCGTCCCGGCTCCGTACGGTGCTGTATTCACTGCTGGATCTGACCGAACCCGAACGCCCCGCCTACTTCCCGCCCTTGCCCGACCTGGAACCCCAGGTCGACGACGTCACCGCCTGGCGGATCGACTCGGAGGCCGTTGAGGGGCCGGATGGGACAGAGCTGTCTCTGCGACGCCACCCTTCGGCCGTGCCCATCGGGTCGCCGGAGGAGGCCGCCACCCGCCCGTTGGTGGTGGACACCGAGGACACCGCCCTCCCTCGCCGGGACGCCGCCGACGCCTGGTCGCGTCGGCGGGTACGGAGTGAGGCGGACTCGGTCTCCTGGGTGAAGGAGCGGATCGCCTCCTATCCGCGTGCCCGGTCGGCGGTCGCCGCCCTGGACCGGAACTCCACACTGTTGTTGGACCGTTCCGGTGCGGCGATGCGGGTGCACGACGTACACGGCGACCACCCCCTGGACGCCTCCATGGTGGCGGCCGCCGCCGTGGCCTGGTCACGCCGTGCCCACCCGTGGCGGGCCTGGCACCATGGGTTGCCCCTTCGCGTGGGTGAACGAACCCTGCGTCTGAAAGGCACCCCCCCCCGCCGGAATTCGCTTTTCTGGGGGATGTCGAGGAGGTCCGGGGCTATCGGTAGAGTTCGCGCCGGATCTGCGCCGATTCGGTTTCCAGGTGGTAATGTCCGGCCACCTTCCCAGCCCACTCCAACCGCTTGCGTGACAGGTCGTGTTCGCCCCGTGTGCGGTCCAGTTCGGCCAGGAACCGCGCGCCCCGCACCTGTTTGACGGGGTCGGCCACCTGGACGAAGACCTCCAGGGCCGCCTCGGCCTTGCGCGCGGCCTCGTGGGTGCGGTCGATCCCGGCCAGGCCCCGCGCCAGGAGCAGTCGGATCCGGGCCCGAAGCTGTTTCCAGTCGTCCACGACCCACCGTGCCCACCGGTCCGGGCTCTCCCTGTCGAGCTCGGCGATACGCCGGTCGGCGATGTCCTCCGCGTGGGTGAGCTCGTGGAGCGCCTCGGTGAGATCGCCTCGGCGCAGGGCCTGACCACCCAGCTGGTAGGTCTGCATCGCCTCACCGCGCGGACGTCCCGCCTCGCGGTGGATCCGACGGCAGCGGGTGAGCAGTTCGCTCGGAGAGTCCTGGGGCGACCCGGGCAGGTCGGGGTCGCGTTCCTTGAGCAGCGCCTGTGTCTCCAAAACCACCGCGCGGTCGAGCTCGTGGTCGGTACGGTCGGCCTCGCGTTCCGCCTCGGCGACAAGGGGAAGCGCCTGCTCCGTCATGTCGAGCTCGATGTACAGACGGGCGAGGTAGTTGGCGCAGCGGGCGACGGCACCGTGGTGTTCCGACCGCCGTGCCACTTCCAGGGCACGTTGATAGATACGAACGCCGGTCTTGAGACGACGACGGCCGTAACAGGTCGGCCAGACCGCGTCGGCCAGTACCGGCACCGCCAGGGGGCGGTCGAGTTCCAGGGCCAGGGACATCAGTTCGGGGACACGCTCGATCTGACGGTCCTGCCACTCCGCGGCCTCCCGCCGGCCGTCGAAGGGGACCAGGTGGTCTCCGGGCGGAACGGTGAGTTCGGCGGTGGGCAGGTCGTCGGTGAGCCGGTGTCGTTCCCCGAGCGCCGCGCGATCGGCCAGGTGGTGGGTGACGGTGTGGTAGCGCAGCACGGCGAACGCGTCGGAGGCCCAGTTCTCACCCGCCTCCTCCCGGACCCGTTCGCGGACCAGTTCCACCATCCCGCGACCGCCGCCCTCGCCGCGATGCAGCATCCCGGCCTCGGCCAGTCCGTTCAGCACTTCGTCGGCCCGCTCCCCCAGCACGAGATGGGCCAGTTCCCGGTCGAAGCCGCGGCCCGGGTCCGTGGCGAGGACGTCGAGGACTCGGCGCCGATCGGGTGCCAGACCGGAGACCGCGAGGTCGACCACGACCTCGGCGCCGCTCCTTGGCGGAAAAGTGGAGCGTTGCCGTTCCCGGATCGCGCTCACCAGTTCGGCCACGCCCAGTTCCTGGGCCTCGATGTGCCCGGCGGCCATCCTCAGTGCCGCGGGCAGGCCCCCACAGAGTTCGACGAGCCGTTCGGCGGCGGCCCATTCGTCACGGCCCCTCAGACGTCGGTCGACACCGTGGAAGGAGCGTAGGAGCGCGAGCGAGTCGTCCCCGCCCAACGCCGTGAGGGTGACGGCTTCGGCGCCACCGGCCACCAGCTCCGCGGTCGAGGTGAACCCGAAGGCGCAGGCGGCCACGACCAGGTGCGGTCCGGTGCCCAGGGACAGGGCGCGAAGATCCCTCTCGTCGGCGACCCCGTCCAGGAGCAGCAGGAGCGGCTTTCCCGTGGTGGTCCTGCGCAGCCGGCCGTGCAGGACCGACGCGTCGGTCTCCTCGCCCACGTCCCCCACCTGGAGTTCGGCGAGCATCCTGCGCAGCACCGCCGCCACGTCGAGCACACCTTCCCCGTCGCGCCAGTCGCGCAGGTCGAAGTAGAGGTCGCGGGCCTCGAACCCGCGTCCCACACGGTGGGCCACCTCCGCGAGGGTGACGCTCTTGCCGACCCCTCGTTCCCCGGTGAGCAGGGCGAGCGCGCCACGTCGTTCCCGTAGGACCTGCGCGGCCACACTCTCCAGCCGGGCGAGTTCATCGACGCGGTTGGTGTACTTGCGATCGGCGTTGGGCGCCTGGTGCGGCGGCGCGGGCGGCCTCGGCTCCATGAAGGTGACGGAGACCCGGTCTCCTTGGATGGACGTGCCGTGGTTGTCCCGCAGCTGGTAGTGGTGTCGGGGGTCGGACACCTTCGGCCTCCTAAGGGTGTGTTCGCACGCGTGCGCCGAGTGGTCACGGCCACCGCCGATCCTAGGCCCCGGGCCGGGCCCGGGGCCTAGGACGCCCCCATCTGTCCGTTTCCGGTCTCGGGTTCAGTCCACGCCGGCGGCCTCAAGGGTGCTCGCGTCCGGGGCCTTGCTGAGCAGGCTGGCGATCACCAGTGCCAACACGGCCGCGGGCAGCGCCACGATCACGCCGTTGAAGCCGCCGGGCGCCCCCGCGACCTCCCAGCCGATGGTGACGGCGGACCCGGTGATCAGGGCCGCCACGGCACCGGCGGTGGTGGCGCGTTTCCAGAACAGGACCGCCAGGACTGCCGGGGTGATGGCCGCGCCGTAGACCGTGTAGGAGTACATCTGCAGGTCCAACACGGTGGGGAAGTACAGGCCCAGGGCGATGGCGACCAGGGCGATGGCCACGACCGAGGTGCGCTGCACCACCAGGGTGCCCCGTTCTCCGATCTTGTCGCCGGCGAACCTGGCGAACAGGTCGTAGGCGACGTTGGAGGCGCCCGACAGCATGAAGGACGATCCGGTGGTGACGACGAACGCGACCGCGCCGGCCAGCAGCAGGCCGCCGATGATGGTGGGCAGGTGGCCGTCGGATGCCAACCGCAGCACGGACTCGTCGCCGTTGATGCCGGGCATGAGCACGGCGGCGGAGGTGGCCAGCATGATCACGGGGACGAACACGAAGAAGCTGGCGATGAGCATGCCCAGGGTGGAGTTGCGGGCGGCGCGTTCGTCCTTGGCCGCGGCCAGTCGCTGGTAGAGGTTCTGGTCGGCGAGCAGGAGCAGGAACAGCGGCAGGAAGTAGCCGAGCAGCTGCAGCGGGCCGAGTCCGCCGGTGGGGGTGCGCGCGACCTCGGGCAGCCCTTCCCAGTAGGCGGGTAGTCCGCCGACGGCGACCAGGATGAGCGGTACCGCCACGATCAGCGCGCCGAAGACGAGGATGGCGGAGACGAAGTCGGTGTAGGCGACCGAGAACAGACCTCCGGTGACGGTGAGGATGGTGACGACCGCCGCGACGACCAGCGCGCCCTGGGTGGGGCTGAGCGGTGTGATGAGCGCGAGGACGTAGCCTCCGCCGACGAACTGGGAGGCGACCAGACCGATGTAGGCGATGGTGGTGACCACCGCGGCGACCGTACGGACCCCGGTGCCGAAGCGGGCTTCGAGTAGTTCGGGGACGGTGTGGCGAGCCGCCCTGCGGATGCGGCGTGCGGCCAGCAACAGGACGAGGATGCCCAGGGGTGTGCCGGCGAAGAAGACCATGCCCGCCATGGGGCCGTGGTTGTAGGCGAAGTTCGCGCCGCCGATGATGGTGCCCGATCCGACCCAGGTGACGACGAGGGTCGCGATCATGACGGGGGTGGACAGGCTCCGCCCGGCGAAGAGGAAGTCCTCGCCTGTGCGGACCTTCGAGGATCGGGTGTAGTACAGGCCGATCCCGACCATCACCACGAGGTAGAGGGTGATGAGGATCAGGTGCGTCGTTTGCATGGATGGCCTCTAGAGGGAGACGGAGGGGTTTGGCTGAGGCCCGATGTAACCAGCAACGACGACAGGAATGCAATAGATATTGCATCTTATGTGACCTGGATCACCTAGAAGAGTTCCGCCTGCTCCCACAGCCGTTCGGTGCGACGCACCGCGGCCAGGGCCGTCTCGCCCCCGACCCTGGCCAGATCGGCCAAGATCGCGTGCACGATCACCATCGCCGCGGTCAGCGAGGGGAACATGCCCACTCCCTCGCTGGGCACGACGACGACGTGGTCGGCCACGGCGACCAAGGGCGAGTCCCGACGGTCCGTGATCAGCGCGACCGGCACCGATTCGTCGGCGGCCATACGCGCCGCCCGACCCAGCGCGACGGGGAGCATCCACAGATCACAGACCACCAACAGGTCGCGCTCGTCCATCCGCGCCAGGGCGTTGACCAGTGAGGTGCCGCCGGAGTCATGGAGTCGCACGTCGTAGCCCATGATCTGGGCGGCGTGGGAGAGCTGGACCCCCGGCGCGGCGAAGGTGCCCGAGCCCAGGACCAGGGACCTGCGCGCCCGGTGCAGGGCGGCGGCCACCGCGCGGACCCGATCGGGTTCGAGGGTCCGCTCCAACAGACGCAGGTTCTCCCGGTCCGAACGCACCGCCGCCCGTACCGGATCGGCGTCGGAGCCGGCGTGTTCGGCCAGCACCTCCCCCGCGCTGAGCGAGGCCAGGTAGCGCGAACGCAACTCCACGCGCAGCGCCGGCCAGCCGGAGTAACCCAACTGTTGGCCGGCCCGCACCACCGTCGCGACGTTGACCTCGGCCCGTTCGGCCACTTCGGCGGCGGTCGCGTAGGAGGCGAACCTGGGCTCGTCCCGCAGCACCCTCAGCACCCTCTCGGTGGCCCTGCCCGCGCGCCCGCGCTCCAGTGTCTCCTCGATCCAGTCCGCCATCGCCCCGTCCGTTCTTCGTTCGAGCGATCCGGACCGCCCGGTTCGCGCCGAACCCAGCGATATCACCCCCGCTGGACAACGACACCCAGATGCAACGTATATTGCATTTCATCGTCGTGGCCCATCCTACGACCGACCGTGCACCCACGCCTTGGAGGTTCCCCGTGACCGACCACCCGCGCCCCATCGTGTACACGAACACCGCGCTGCTCGATCCCGAGACCGGAACCCGCGCGCCCGGGAGCTGGTTGCTCGTCGAGGACGGCGTCATCGCGGCCCGTGGTGCGGGTGAGGTCCCGTCGAGCGTCACCGACCGGTCCGAGACGGTCGACCTCGCCGGGGCCACGCTCATGCCCGGCCTCATCGACGCCCACGTGCACGCCACCGCGTTGAGCGCCGACCTGGGCGCCGTAGGCGACCACTCCCCCTCCTACGTGGCCGCCTACGCCGCGAACTCACTGTCCGACATGCTCGGCCGGGGGTTCACCACCGTTCGCGACGTCGGCGGCGCCGACTGGGGGCTCGCCGAGGCCGTGGACGACGGACTCATCGACGGGCCCCGCCTGATCTTCGGCGGCAAGGCCCTGTCCCAGACCGGCGGGCACGGAGACTTCCGTCCACGCGGCAGGCACGGCACCGACCAGCACGGATGCTGCCCGGGGGCGGGTCTGATCTGTGACGGACCGATCGAGTTCCGCCGCGCCGCCCGTGAACAGCTGCGCACCGGCGCCCACCACGTCAAGATGATGCTCTCGGGCGGGGTGGCGTCGCCCACCGACCGGATCGACTCCACCCAGTCCGCCGAGGACGAGCTGCGCGCGGTCGTGGAGGAGGCCGAGGCCGCCAACCGCTACGTCACCGGGCACGCCTACACCGCCCGGGCGGTCAACCGCGGGTTGCGTCTGGGGGTGCGCTGCGTGGAGCACGGCAACCTCATCGACGAGAGCAGCGTGGAGCTGTTCGTGGAGCACGGCGCGTTCCTGGTCCCGACGCTGGTCACCTACCGCGAACTGTCCCGACAGGGAGCTCGCAACGGGCTTCCCGCCGAGAGTCAGGCGAAGGTGGACACGGTGCTGCACCGGGGTCTGGAGGCCCTGCGGATGGCACACGAGGGCGGGGTGCGCCTGGTGTTCGGCACGGACCTGCTCGGTGGCATGCAGGTCCACCAGAGCGCGGAGTTCGCCATTCGCGGCGAGGTCCAGCCCGCGGCCGACGTGGTGCGCGCGGCCACCAGTGAGGCGGCGGCCCTGCTGGATCTGGAGGGCGAGGTCGGCACGCTGCGCACGGGGGCGCGCGCCGACCTGGTCGTCGTGGACGGTGACCCGCTGACGGACCTGTCGGTGCTGGCCGAACCCGAGCGTGGCGTGCGGGCGGTGCTGCGCGGCGGTGTTCTACGCCGCGGGGGTCTTTGAGGGCACGGGTGCGCCCAAGGGATCAGGCGGGGCGGACCGCGCCGGTCGAGCGCAGCAGCGCCCGGTCGCGCTTGCGGCGTTCGCAGCGCACTTCCTCAAGAGCCCTCTTGAGCTTTTCCTCGGGCGTTTCCGTTTTCTCGGCCAGGTAGTTCTCGCGGGGGCTGGTCAGTTTGAACTTTCCCATCACGACCATTCCTCTTCTCGGGGTCGGGCCCTCCGGTCGCGCCTCGGGCCGCCTCCGCGAACAATATACCCAGTGCGGCGGCGAACAAAGCGATCGTGGATCCGTGCTGGTGGTCCAGGCTGCCCGGGTCCGGGGCGTCGATGGTGACCATTCCGAAGGCGTGTTCGGTGGAACGGATCGGCGCGGCGATGAAGGTGCTGTAGTGGGCGCCGGTGCCCGCCCAATAGGGGGTGTCGGCGCCCTCGGAGCGCAGGTCCTCGACGATGACGAAACGGCCGGGTAGTTCGTCGAGGATACGGAAGGCCTGGTCACCGCGTTCGGTGCCGCGGACGAAGTCGCGGGGGCGGTCGGGGCGCCCCGCGGGGAAGCGGGGTTCCATCCGTCGCCCGTCGTTGGAGACCACGAACACCACGGCTCGTACCCCCGGTACCGAGATGAAGGCGGCCCGCAGGTCGCCGGCCACCCGCATCGCCGCGGCCTCGGCGGTCTCCACCCTCTTGTCACGGGGGCGGAAGGTGACGGTCGCGGCCAGTTCCAACAGCGGCGCGAGCGCCTCCTCCAGGACCTTCTCCCGGGCGGTGGTGAGTTCGTTGTTGTTCTTGCTGCGCCGTTCCCACCAAAGGTCGAGGGCGGGGATGACCACGCCGACGACGATGGGCGGCACTCCCCACCAGATCACGATTCCGGAGACGATACCGCCGAAGGCGACCAGGAGCCCGGACAATGTCAGGGCCAGGGGTTTGTGACGGTGCGCGATGTAACCCAGCCACGAAAGCGTGCCCAGGAGGGGGTTCACGGGCTTTTTCACGCGGCTCACTGTAGCGGGGTCGGCGCCCTTGCGTGACGAAGGCCCGGTGGGCGGCACCGGCGTGATGCCGGGTGCTCCACCGGGCCCGAGTACGGATCAGTGACGACCGGAGGTGACATCCGATCCGGGTTCGATCTCCTCGGTCGGTTTCCGGTCCTCGTCGGTCTCGCCGGTCTCCTCGACGGTCTCGTCCTGGTGCAGGTGGGCGCGCTCCAGGGCCGATCCCTCCACGTCCACGTCGGGCAGCACACGCTCCAGCCACTTGGGCAGCCGCCAGGCGGCGTCACCGGCCAGGTGCATCACCGCGGGGATGAGCAGCATCCGGACCAGGAACGCGTCCAGCAGCACACCGAACGCGAGCCCGAAGCCCACGGAGCTGATCATCATCATCTCGGAGAAGATGAACCCGCCGAACACCGAGATCATGATGATCGCGGCGGCGGTGACCACCGAACGGCCGGCCCGGAAGCCCTGCACCACCGCGAGGCGGGCCGGGGCGCCGTGCACGTAGGCCTCGCGCATGCCGGTACCGATGAAGAGCATGTAGTCCATGGCCAGGCCGAACAGGATGCCCACCATGATCGTGGGCAGGAAGCTCAGCACCGGACCCGGGTTCTCCATCCCGAGCAGACCGCCGAGCCAACCCCACTGGTAGACGGCGACCACACCGCCCAGGGCCGCGAAGTAGGACAGGATGAACCCGAGCGTGGCCACCACCGGCACGAAGATCGACCGGAACACCAGCAGCAGGATGACCAGGGACAGGCCCACGACCACGGTCAGGTAGGTGGGCAGGGCACCGGCGATCTGCTCGGAGATGTCGATGTTGCCGCTGGCCATACCGGCGACGCCGAGCGGCGCCTCGCCGTGGATGGGTTCCATGCCGCGCAGCGTGTGGACGAGGTCCTCGGTGGACTCGCTGGAGGGACCCTCCACCGGTTCGACCTGGAAGATGGCCAGGGTCTGGTCGTCGGAGACACCGATGGGCGCCACCGCCTCGACGTCCTCCAGCGCGTAGATCGCGTCGGCGACCTCGTACTGGTATTGCTCGGCGTTGGCCTCGGCCTCGTCGTCGTTGGGGCCGCCGGGCAGATCGGCGGTGACCAGGAGCGGGCCGTTCTGGCCCTCGCCGAAGTTCTCCTCGATGGCGGTGTAGGCCTTGAACTGGGTGGAGTCGACCGACTGCGAGGAACCGTCCGGCAGGCCCTGACGCAGGTCCAGGACGGGCAGGGCGATGACGCCCAGGACGATGATCGCGATGGCGGCCCGGCCGAGTGCCCGAACGTTGGACATCGGCTTGACGTGGCCGGGCCTCTCAGGAGCCTGGCCGTTGACTGAGGCGGCGCCCAGGCGGGCGTGCTCACGCTTGGACAGGATGCGCTTGCCCACCAGTCCCAGCAGTGCCGGGATGAGGGTGATGGCGACGATCACCGCGATGGCGATGGCGATGGCGCCGACACTGCCCATGAGGCCGAGGAAGCCGATGCCGGTCAGGTTCAGGCCCAGCAGGGCGATGAGCACGGTGGCGCCGGCGAACACCACGGCGTTGCCCGCGGTGCCGTTGGCCAGACCCACGGACTCCTGGAGTTCCAGTCCCTGCTTGAGTTGGCGTCGGTGCCGGTTGACGATGAACAGGGCGTAGTCGATGCCCACCGCCAGGCCGAGCATGAGACCCAGGATCGGGGTGATGTCGGCGATGGCCAGGACACCGGACAGCGCCATGGTGATCAGGGTGGCGATGCCCACGCCGACGAGGGCGGTGAGGATCGGCAGGCCGGCTCCGATGAGGGTGCCGAGCATGACCACCAGGACGACGCCGGCGACAACCACGCCGATGATCTCGGCCTTGCTGACCAGGCTGGGCAGTTCCATGGCGATGTCGTCGGCGAACTCGACGGTGGCCCCGTCGACCGGTTCCGACTCGAAGACGGAGATGACGGCGTCGCGGGTCTCCTGGGAAACCTCCTCCTGCGCGTCGGTGAAGGAGACCATCACCATGGCGGCGTTGCCGTCCTCGGAGACGGTGCCGATGCCGTCGGCCATCTCCATCAGGGCCTCGCCCTGTTCGAGCTGCTCCTCCTCGGTCTCCAGGGTCTCCAGGCCCTGGTCGATCTCGTCCTGTCCGCCGTCGAGGGCCTCCTCCATCTGGTCGAGCATCCCGGCGGCCTCGGCCTGGGCGCGGTTCTCGTCCAGTTCCTCCTGGCCGGCCTCGATCTCGGCGCGGGCGTCGTCGATCTGTTCGCGCCCGTCCTGGAGGAGTTCGACCTGCTCGGCGCGCTCGTCCTCTGTGGCGAACGGGTCTACGACACCCTCGACCCCGTCGACCTCGGTGGCGAGGTCGACCCGCTCACCGATGGCCTCCTTCTGTTCGTCGCCGAAGGGCTCACCGTCATCGGTCTCGTAGATGATGGTGCCGGCGCCGCCGCCCATGCCCTCGAACTCGGTCTTGAGGCGCTGGTTCACCTGGTCGGTGGCGGTGCCGGGGATGGAGAAACCGTCCTCCAGCTCTCCCGAGAAGAGGAAGAAGGCACCGCCGGCGGCGACCAGCAGGGCCAGCCAGAGCGCGATGACGATGCGGGCGTGCCGTGCCGAGGCACGCCCTAGTCGGTAGAGAAGTTCAGCCATGGTTCTTCCGCAGGAGTGGTGGGTGTGGTGAGCGGATCCGCTCAGGTGGCCGCGGTGCCGGTGTCCAGGGTGCCGAGGCCGTCGCGGTAGGTGCCGATCATGCGGTCGAGCAGTTCGTTCCAGACACGGCGGGATTCGGCGGTGTCGGCCCCTTGGGTGGCCCTCTCCCAACGACGGACCACGACCAGGGCGCCCCCGATGAGGGCGCCGCACATCAGTTCGACCTCCATGGGGTCGGCCGAGGGGTGGTGACGCAGGGTGGTGGCCGCGATCCGGGTTCCCAGGTCGGTGAGGGCGCGCTCGAAGAGCACGGCCTGGCGCGGGTTCAGGGCCCGGTCACCGGTGGCGAGGACGTGGCCGGCGCCGCGGTCATCGGTCTGGAAGATGCGCGTGAGTTCGTTGATCGGGGTGACCAGGTCGGTGGCGCGCAGGGCGCCCGCGACCCGGTCGAACATCGATGTGCCCTCGTCGGTCGCGGCGAGGTTGGCGTCGACGCCGTCGAGGATGACCGCGAGCATCTCGCGGAACACTTCGAGGGTGATGTCGTCCACCGTCTTGAAGTGGTTGAAGACGGTGCGTCGGGAGACGTCGGCGCGCGCGGCGAGACGGTCGACGGTGAAGTCGGTGCCGCCGATCTCGGACATCAGCTCGGCCGCGGCGTCGACGATGGAGCGCCGGTGCCGTGCCTTGAGAGCCTCACGTCGATCGAGGGCGGGCGAGCGCCGCTGTTCTGCCATGGTGCAAGACTACGGAACTCGGTGCACTCAGTGCAACGACGCACTGAGTGCACCGGATCACATCGCTTCGGACGTGTCCACCCATGGGCCCACCGAACGGACATAGGACGCGGTCGTGGCGACCATGAGCACCAGCGCCGCGACGCCGAGCAGGCCGTGGTACCACTCCCATTCCGGGCCCGATCCGAGGAAGGCTCCACCCACCATCGCCACGGCGGCGGCGCCCACCCCGATCAGCGCACCGGCCAGGAGGAACAGCATCAGCAACCGTGGCACTCGGCGGCCGGCCTCGGTCACCGCGGCCAGGATCAGCAGGGCTCCGGCGAGCCCTGTGGCGGCCGCGAGCCACTGTTCGGCGGCCACACTCAACACCGCGCTTACGGGGCGTTCATAGGCCTGGGGCGGCACGTCCGGGCCGCCGGGAAAACCCAGACGGCCCTGGGAGGCGTAGTAGGCCTTACCGAGGGCGTAGCCGAGGAAGGCCACCACCAGTGGCGCGGCGAACCATCGTGGGCGGCGGTCGTTCACGAACGTTCCCCTGTCAGGCGCGGGCCGGCCGGTCGCCGGGCCCTCACACCCAGAATAGTCCCGTGAGGTCGGGTGGGGCCTCCCCCGTTGGAGGGAGCGGTGTCCCACGGTGGGGGGAGTCGTGGCGCGCGAGCGGGCCCCGATGTCACTTGCGCTTGGCGCGGCGGCCCACACGCCAGTAGGCGCAGAACTGGATCTCGTCCTTGGGCACCCCGCAGGTCCGGGCCAGGGAGCGAACGGCCAGGACGAAGGACGCCTCGCCCACCACGTACACGCGGGTGTCGGCGGCGATGCCGCGTGAGCGCAGGTGTTCCAGGGCCCGGTCGCCGGCGGACTCACCGTAGGTGCGCACGTTCCAGACCGGGTCGGCGCCGACCAGTTCACGACGGTCAGCGGCGTCGGGGATCTCCAGGACGTAGTCGCAGGGCGCGCCGTTCAGGGAACGGGCGATCCCCTCCACGCCCGGCAGTCCGCTCTCGTCGGCCACCACCAGGACCGGGCCCGTGTGGTCCTCGACGTTGAAGATGCGCCCCTGGTCCAGCATGCCGATGCGGTCACCGGGGCGGGCCTCCAGGGCCCAGCGGGCGGCCACACCCTCGACGTCGCCGGTGGTGACGCAGCGGTGGATGACGAAGTCCAGGTCCAGCTCCCAGACATCGCCCACCCGGCGGGCGTCACGGATGGTGTAGTTGCGCACCAGCGGACGGTGCGACTCCTCGATGTCCAGCAGGCGGGAGTACCACCCCTCCGCTCCGCCCAGGGGCAGGTCGAGGGTGCCGTCCGGGGCGGTCAGGAACAGTCGGAACCAGTGGTCGAAGCCCAGGTACTCGAAGTCGTCCTCGAACCCGTCGCCGGTGCTGCGCAGGGTGACGCGGGCGAAGCCGGGGAAGGGGCGGGAGGTGGCGTGCACGGCCAAGGAACGGACCGAGGCGGCGCGGGGGTGGACGGGGCGAAAGTCGGCGAGCTTCTCGGCCATGGGGGTGCCTCCTCAAGGTGCGGGTGATCGGGAGGGGGCGTCCTCGATCCGCGGTTCGGGCTGTTCGGGGTGGGTGCGGCCACGATTCCGGACGGGAACCCGAAGGACCTCACCTTGGCCAGGTTAGACTAACCTAACTAAATTATCGAGGCCGGGTCGGCATCGAATTTCCAAGCCGGCCGGGTCGGGGTTGTGGGAACCCCACAGAGCGCTCCGTGTCACGGTGTGGGCGGGAACACGCCCCCCGGAGGTCCGAGTGGTCCGCGGCGTCGGATCAAGGGCCGTTTTTGGTCGATCTCCACAACTCCACCCCCTCAAGATGCGTTGGGTGCGTCATGGCGCTCGGAGGCCCCCAGACGAGAAGGTGGAGAACGCCGGGGCCGTCTCTCATGTCGCCGCGCGCACATCATTGGTCTTACAGAAGGGCTCATTCGGGTGTTCAGTCGTGTCGCCATCGTGAACCGTGGTGAGGCCGCCATGCGGCTCATCCACGCCGTCCGTGACATCGCCGCGGAGAGCGGAACACCGATCGAGACCGTCGCCCTGCACACCGACGTCGACCGCACGGCCGCGTTCGTGCGCGAGGCCGACCTGGCCTACGACCTCGGTCCCGCCGCCTCCCGTCCCTACCTGGACATGGAGGTGTTGGAGCGCGCCCTGGTGGAGTCGGGCGCCGACGCCGCCTGGGTCGGGTGGGGTTTCGTCGCCGAGGACCCGGCCTTCGCCGAACTGTGCGAACGCGTCGGGGTCACCTTCGTCGGCCCCTCCCCGGAGGCCATGCGCAGGCTGGGCGACAAGATCGGCGCCAAGCTCATCGCCGAGGAGGTCGGGGTCCCGGTCGCCCCGTGGAGCCGTGGCGCCGTCGAGAGCCTCGAAGAGGCCCTGGCCGCGGGTGAGCGGATCGGTTACCCGTTGATGCTCAAGGCCACCGCCGGTGGTGGTGGGCGCGGCATCCGCGTCATCAACGACGGAGCGGAGCTCGCCGAGGCCTACGAGCGCACCAGTCAGGAGGCCGCCCGGGCCTTCGGCAGCGGCATCGTGTTCCTGGAGCGCCTGGTCACCGGCGCCCGCCACGTCGAGGTCCAGGTCATCGCCGACGGTCAGGGCACCGCCTGGGCACTGGGCGTGCGCGACTGCTCGGTGCAGCGTCGCAACCAGAAGGTCATCGAGGAGTCCGCCTCCCCGCTGCTGAGCCCGGAGCAGACCCGGGAGCTCAAGGAGTCCGCCGAGCGGTTGGCCGTGGCGGTGGACTACCGCGGCGCCGCCACCGTGGAGTTCCTCTACCACCCCGGTCAGAAGCTGTTCGCGTTCTTGGAGGTCAACACCCGCCTCCAGGTCGAGCACCCCATCACCGAGTCCACCACCGGGTTCGACCTGGTGCGCGGCCAGCTGCACGTGGCCGGCGGCGGGAGGCTGGAGGGCGAGGCCCCGACCGAGCGCGGGCACGCGGTGGAGGCCCGGCTCAACGCCGAGGACCCCGACCGCGACTTCGCCCCCTCCCCCGGGCGCATCGCCCGTCTGGACCTGCCCGCGGGCCCCGGCATCCGCGTGGACACCGGTGTGGCCGAGGGCGACACCATCCCCGCCGACTTCGACTCCATGATCGCCAAGATCATCGCCTACGGGAGCGACCGCGAACAGGCGATGGCGCGTCTGCGTCGGGCGATGCGCGAGACCACCGTGATCATCGAGGGTGGTGCCACCAACAAGAGCTTCGTGCTGGACCTGCTGGACCGACCCGAGGTGATCGACGCCTCCGTCGACACCGGGTGGATCGACCGGGTGCGCGCCGAGGGCGACCTGGTCTCACACCGGCACTCCGCGGTGGCCCTGTCGGCCGCCGCCATCGAGGCCTACGAGGAGGAGGAGCGGGTCGAGCGGCAGCGGCTGCTGTCCACCGCCTTCGGCGGGCGCCCCCAGGTACAGCACGAGAGCGGTCGCCCGCTCGACCTGAAGCTGCGCGGGGTCGGCTACCGGGTGCGGGTGGCGCGTCTGGGCGCCGACCGGTTCCGGGTGGTCGTGACCTCCGGTGAGGACACGCGCACCGCCGACGTGGAGCTGGAGCGCTTCGACCGGCACAGCGGTCGCATCACCGTCAACGGCTCCCGCCACCACCTGCTCATCGGCGCCCACGGCCCGGTCCACCTGGTGGAGGTCGACGGTGTGGCGCACCGTGTGAGCCTGGACGAGGGCGGCGTGCTGCGTTCGCCCACGCCCGCCCTGGTGGTGGCCACCCCGGTGGGGGTCGGCGCCGAGGTCGAGGCCGGCGCTCCGGTGTTGGTGCTGGAGAGCATGAAGATGGAGACGGTGCTGCGCGCGCCGTTCCGCGCACGCCTGAAGGAGTGCACGGTGATCGTGGGCGCCCAGGTGGAGACCGGCGCCCCACTGCTGCGTCTTGAGCCGCTGGCCGACACCGAGGAGGTCGAGGAGGCCGACACCACACCGGTCGAGCTCGATCTTCCCTCCCCTTCCGGGGACGTCCCCGTGGTCGAGCGCCTCGCGCGTGGCCGCGAGGACCTGCTCGGTCTGCTGTTGGGCTTCGACGTCGACCCGTTGGACGAGCGTCGGGTGTTCGACGAGTACCTGGCGGCCCGGCACGAGGCGGTCTCCGCCGGGCACCGTCCCCTGGCGGCCGAGCTGGACCTGCTGGACGTGTTCGCCGACCTGGCCGAGCTGAGCCGTAACCGGCCCGCCGGAGCGGACGACGTCGGCGACACCCACGTGCACAGCCCGCGCGAGTACCTGCACACCTACCTGCAGAGCCTGGACGTGGAGCGGGCCGGTCTGCCCGAGTCGTTCCAGACCAGGCTGTCCCGCGCCCTGGCGCACTACGGGGTCACCGACCTGGAGCGCACCTCCGAGCTGGAGGCCGCGGTCTTCCGCGTCTTCCTCGCCCAGCAGCGTTCCTCCACCGACGCGCGTCTGATCACCGGCCTGCTGCGCGCCTGGCTGCAGGACTCCCCGCCCGAGTCCGAACTGCACGAGCCCACCGGTCTGGCCCTGGAACGGCTCGTGGCCGCCACCCAGGTGCGCTTCCCGGCCGTGGCCGACCTGGCCCGAGGCGTGGTGTTCTCGTGGTTCGGCCAGCCCACGCTGCGCCGACACCGCGCCGAGGTCTACGCCGAGGTGCGCCGTCACCTGCGCCACCTGGACCAGAACCCGGACTCTCCCGAGCGCTCCGAGCGCGTGGCCGCCATGGTGCGCACCACCGAACCGCTGGTGCGGCTGCTCGGTCAGCGACTGGTCCGCGCCGACCTGGACAACTCGGTGCTGCTGGAGGTGCTGACCCGTCGTTACTACGGCAACAAGGGTCTGGCCGACGTGCGCACCACGCGTGGTTCGGGGTGCACGTACGTGGTGGCCGAACGCGCCGGGGTGCGCCTGGTGTCGGCCGCCGTCGGATTCGAGAACCTGGGCGACGCGGTCCGGGGCCTGGCCGAGCACACCGAGGGCGACCTTCCGGTGGACGCCGACCTGTACCTGGCGTGGGAGAAGCAGCCCGAGGACTTCGAGGCGACGGCCGCCGCCCTGCACCAGGCCGTCAACCTGCACCCGATGCCCGCGGGCGTGCGCCGCCTGACCACCACCGTCGCCGGTCGTGACGGCTCGGTCATGCACCACCACTTCACGTTCCGTCCCTCCGCCGCCGGGTTGGAGGAGGACCGGCTCATCCGCGGGCTGCACCCGCACATCGCCGAACGCATGCAAATGGAGCGCTGGAACCGGTTCGACCTGACCCGTCTGCCGTCCGCGGACGAGGAGGTGTACCTGTTCCGGGCCGTGGCGCGGGAGAACCCCTCCGACGACCGACTGGTCGCCTTCACCCAGATCCGCGACCTGACCGAGCTGCGCGACCACGAGGGTCGGCTCATCTCCCTGCCCACCGCCGAGAACACCATCGCCACCTGCCTGGACTCGATCCGTCGCGCCCAGGCCGGACGACCGAAGAAGAAGCGGTTCAACACCAACCGGATCGTCATGTACGTGTGGCCTCCGGTCGGCATCACCGACGAGGAGATCCAGGCGATCGGGCGGCGGGTCCTGCCCACCGTCGCCGGGGCCGGTCTGGAGGAGATCCTCTTCATCGCGCGCCGGCGCGACGCCGA
Source organism: Nocardiopsis sp. NPDC055879 (assembly GCF_053615935.1). Classification (NCBI taxonomy): domain Bacteria; kingdom Bacillati; phylum Actinomycetota; class Actinomycetes; order Streptosporangiales; family Nocardiopsidaceae; genus Nocardiopsis; species Nocardiopsis sp. NPDC055879. Next base: position 146,960 of record NZ_JBSHCT010000017.1, on the reverse strand, counting down.
GACCGGTGATCTGGTCAAGACGGCGGTACGGGTGCCCTTCGACGCCACCGGTGAACCGGGCCTGGCCATCGGCGGTCTGTCCACCGAGCCGGTCGAACCGATCGACGACTACCGCCAGAAGGTGCTGCGCGCCGGCAGCCGCAACACCGTCTACCCCTACGAGCTCACCGACCTGCTCGGCGACTTCGTCGAGCACGACCTGGACGAGCACCACACGCTGGTTCCGGTGGACCGCCCCAAGGGGCGCAACTCCGCGGCGATCGTCGCCGGTGTGATCACCACCCGCACCCGACGCCACCCCGAGGGCATGAGCCGGGTGGTGCTGCTGGGCGACCCCACCAAGTCGCTGGGCGCGCTGTCGGAGGCCGAGTGCCGCCGGGTCATCGCGGCCCTGGACCTGGCCGAGCGGATGGACGTGCCGCTGGAGTGGTACGCGTTGTCCGCGGGCGCCCGGATCTCCATGGACTCGGGCACCGAGAACATGGACTGGGTGGCCGCGGCGCTCAAGCGCATCGTGGAGTTCACCCAGGACGGCCGTGAGATCAACATCGTCGTGGCGGGCATCAACGTCGGCGCGCAGCCGTACTGGAACGCCGAGGCGACGATGCTCATGCACACCAAGGGCATCCTGGTGATGACCCCGGACTCGGCGATGGTGCTCACCGGAAAGCAGTCGCTGGACTTCTCCGGTGGTGTGTCGGCCGAGGACAACCACGGCATCGGCGGTTACGACCGGGTCATGGGCCCCAACGGTCAGGCCCAGTACTGGGCGCCCAACCTCATCGCCGCCCGCGACACCCTCATGGCGCACTACGACCACACCTACATCGCGCCGGGTGAGCAGGCTCCGCGACGGGCCGCGACCTCCGACCCCGCCGACCGGGACGTCTCGGACTTCCCGCACGTGGTGGAGGGCAGCGACTTCACCACCGTCGGGGAGATCTTCTCCAGTGCGGCCAACCCCGACCGCAAGAAGCCGTTCGACATCCGGACCGTGATGCGGGCGCTGTCGGACCAGGACCATCCGGTGCTGGAGCGTTGGGCCGGCATGGCCGACGCCGACACCGCGGCGGTGCAGGACGTGCACTTGGGCGGGGTCCCGGTGTGCCTGCTGGGCATCGAGTCGCGGTCGGTGCCGCGCCGCGGTTTCCCGCCGGCGGACGGCCCCGACACCTACACCGCGGGCACCCTGTTCCCGCAGTCGTCGAAGAAGGCGGCGCGGGCGATCAACACCGCCAGCGGCAACCGTCCGCTGGTGGTGCTGGCCAACCTGTCGGGTTTCGACGGGTCGCCGGAGTCCATGCGCAGGCTCCAGTTGGAGTACGGCGCGGAGATCGGCCGGGCGATCGTGAACTTCGAGGGCCCGATCGTGTTCTGCGTGATCTCCCGGTACCACGGTGGCGCGTTCGTGGTCTTCTCCAAGGCGCTCAACCCGAACATGACGGTGCTGGCCCTGGAGGGTTCGTTCGCGTCGGTGCTGGGTGGCGCCCCGGCCGCCGCGGTGGTCTTCTCCGGTGAGGTCAACGCCCGCACCGCGGCCGACCCGCGGGTGAGGGACCTGGAGGGACGTTTGGCCGAGTCCTCGGGAACGGGTCGGGCGACCCTGGCCGCCGAACTGGACGAGGCGCGCGCCTCGGTGCGTTCGGAGAAACTGGGCGAGGTGGCCGCGGAGTTCGACCGGGTGCACAGCATCCAGCGGGCCGTCGAGGTGGGTTCGGTGGACGCGGTGATCCGCGCCGCCGAGATGCGTCCGCGCATCATCGAGGCCATCGAGGCGCACCGGGACAAGGGCGCGTAGCGGCAAGCGAAAGGGGCCCACCGAGAGTTCTCGGTGGGCCCCTTCGCGCTGAAGTGGGCCGGCACGGCGGTCGCCTCACGGCGGATGGCACAACAGGGTTCCTGCCACCTGACGGTGCGGTATTCCCTGAAGGCTGTGTGTAGAGCCCGGGGGACACTTGATACCGCGCCGACCCACCAGCTGTAACGAGCCCACCCCCTCCCCTATTCCACCCTCGGCCTCATCGATGTCCGATCCAGGTCCGAGGTGTCGAGGATTCGGCGAGAATGTCGTACCAGCGCCCTAGGGTCGGGGCATGTATCTGGACGCCATCGCCTTCGAAGCCGAAGACCCATCGACCCTGGCCCGATTCTGGTCCCGTGCTTTGGCGGCCCCGGCGCTCGATCGCGGGCCGCTCGGTGTCGAGATCGCCACACCCGTGGTGCCCCTGCTCCTGGTTCCGACCGGGCCCTCCCCCTCCGACCGCGACGGGGATCGGATCACCCGAATCCACTTCGACCTCGACGGTGGCCCCGACCACCACGCCCACGCCGAACGGCTGGTGTCGCTGGGTGCGGAGCGCAGGGACGTCGGGCAGGGCGACGTCCCCTGGGAGGTGCTCGCCGACGTGGAGGGCAACCTGTTCTGTGTCATGCCCGGCCGCCGGTACGAGAACGTGGGCCCGGTCCTGGGTTCGCTGCCGGTGGACAGCGCCCGGCCCGAGGTCGACCGGGCCTTTTGGGCCGATCTCGTCGGTTGGTCCCCGGTCGACGAACAGGGGCCGGGACTGCGTCACCCCGGCGGCGGCGGGTTCGTGCTGCAGTACTGCGACGAACTCGCGCCCAAACCACCGGGCGTGCGCAACACGGTGACCCCGATCCTGCGCCCTGACCCGGACGAGGCCTATGCCCACACCCGGCTCACCGACCTGGGAGCGCGCCCGGTGGAATCGGACCCGGGTTCGCCCTGGCGGGTGTGGGCCGACCCCTCCGGCAACGAGTTCCGGCTGCCGGTGCGCTGACCTCGATCAGTCGTCCTCCTCGTGATGGTCGAGGTTGGTGATGCCCCGACGCCAGTAGCCGTCCACCTCGCTGGTCTCGTTGCGCACGAAGCCGCGCTCCTTGAGCAGCCGGCGGATGGGCTTGAGGGTGGTGGCCTCACCCGCTGCGTAGACGAACCCGTCGCCCTCGGGCAGCTCCAATGCCCTGAACGCCTCGAACAGCAGCTCGGTGGTGCCGGGCTCGGCCTCGCCCCGGTGCAGCCAGGTGATGCGGGCATCGTCGGGGGCCTGCAGCTTCTGTTCCTCGGCTGCGTCGACGACCTCGAAGAACGCGAACACCTTGGCGTCGGCGGGCAGGTCCTCCACGTATCGGGCGGCGGCCGGCAAAGCGGTCTCGTCGACCAGGAGCACGTGGTAGTCGAACTCGCCGGTGATGTAGGCGGTGCCGCGCGGGCCGAGCACACCGAGCTTGTGGCCGGGTTCGGCGTTGATCGCCCACCGCCCGGCCGGACCGTGGTCGTGGGCGACGAAGTCGACGCTCAGGCGTCCGGCCTCGGTGTCCAGGTAACGGACGGTGTAGTCGCGGAAGATCACCCCGTCGGCACGGAAGTTGAGGCAGCGGTCGTCCTCGACGATGGGCAGCACGTGCTCGCCCTCCTCGTTGGGGAACCACAGCTTGACGTGGTCGGCGAAGTGGTCGCTGCGCAGGCCCTCGATGTCGGAGCCCTCCAGATGGATCCGGATCATGCGCGGGGTGACGCGTTCGACCTCGGCCACCTCCAGGACGCGTGGCTTGAGCGGGTACATGTCGATACGGCGTTCGTGGGTCACTTGCTCTCCTCGTGGTTCGGGACTTCGTCGAGGTCGTGGGGGTGGGGCGGCGCACGCGGCCACCACGAAGGCGGGGGCCTTCCCGGTGTGGGTCGTGTTCCGTCCGAGGCCTGCCAGAACCCTGAAACATTTCTGAGGTTAGCCTTACCTTAACGTAGGCGTGTGCGCGAGGTTCGCCCTCCGGCCGCCCGAACCCGGGTCCGACCGGTCGGCAAGGGTGTCCTAACCTGGTGGAGGCCGCCCCCACAGCACGTCGCGCCTTGCCACGAACCCGAGGAACCACCTTGAACTTCAATTCCCTGTCCGCCCTGACCTTCCGCGTGGTGGCCGTATTCGAGGCCTTCACCTGGGTCGGACTCCTGATCGGCATGTACTTCAAGTACCTGGGCAACGGCAGCGAGCTCGGCGTACAGATCTTCGGCCCGCTGCACGGCGGGGCCTTCGTGGCGTACGGGCTGGTCGCCCTGGTGGCCGCCTACCGACTCCGGTGGGGCATCCGGCCGACCCTGGTGGCACTGGCCGCGTCGGTTCCTCCGTTGGGCACGCTCCTCGCGGACTGGTGGCTGCACCGGACCGGGCGTCTGACCCCCGAGCCCGCCAAGGACGACCGAACGCCCGAACCGGTGGCCTGACCCCACCGCTCGAAACGAACCCCCGAACGGGTCACGATTCCCTTCGTGACCCGTTCTTGTCGTTCGCGCCGAACACAGGGATCTCATCGGTCACTTCAGCCACAGGAGACCACTCCTCTACCGCAGAATGATCTTCCTGAGAAGGGGTGTAAAAGGTTTACCAACTGACCGGTAACGGACAACAGAAACTTTCATTGACCCCTTTGCGTGCGGACGGGGATCCGTGTTCAGTTGTGACCGGCAAGTAACCTCCCCGATCCGAGAAGGGCTCCCCCGCTATGTGTCAGCAAGATGGACCCGCACGTCGCACGGTCCTGCAGGGAGCGGCCGTCGCCTCCGGCGCCGCCCTCGTCGCAGGTGCCGGCGTGGCCACCGCGAACGCCGACACCCGGGCCGCCGCGGCCGAACCGGCGATGTACTTCCGCGCCGACTGGAACGCCCGACCCCCGTCGAGCCCCGTCCAGGTCCTGGCGGCCCCTCCCACCCACGTGGTCGTCCACCACACCGCGACCCCCAACAGCACCGACTACTCCGAGGCCCACGCCCTGGCGCTGTCCAGGTCGATCCAGAACTACCACATGGACTCCCAGGGCTGGATCGACGCGGGCCAGCAGTTCACCATCAGCCGTGGCGGTCACCTGATGGAGGGTCGCAACCTCGCCGTCGTGGCCGTCCGCGAGGGCACCCACTGCGTGGGCACCCACGTCGCCGACCACAACGGCACCACCGTGGGCATCGAGAACGAGGGCACCTACATGGAGGAGGGCCCCACCCAGGAGCTCACCGACAGGCTCATCGAGACCCTCGCCTGGCTGTGCGGCGCCTACGGCCTCGACCCGCAGCAGGCCATCGTGGGGCACCGCGACTTCAACTCCACCGCCTGCCCGGGCGACCGGCTCTACGCGATGCTGCCCGAGCTGCGCAACGCGGTGAGCGGTCTGATGGTCGCCCAGGGCATGGAGTTCGGTACCGCCGACGTGGCGGCCGAGGACCGTCCCACCTACCCGCCGGTCCCCGAGGACGAGCCCCGGCGCGAGTTCTTCCACGGCCCCGGTCGCGGAGCCGACGACTTCACCCGCTGACCACCCGATACGACGACTCCCCGCTCGTCGTCGACTGACAGGGGGCGGCGCCACCGGAGAGGCGCCGCCCCTTCCTCGTGCCCGAATCCGGCACCTCGTTTTCGTCGGAGGGCGCCGTTAGTCTCGGAGCGCTCGACGAACTTGGAGGGGGAACCGGGGATGGCGTTGACGGAACCGATGGAGGAGTTCGCGTCCACCGAGGGAACGGTGCGTTGGCGGGCGACCGGATCGGGAGAACCCGTGGTGCTGCTGCACGGCACCCCGTTCTCGTCCTACGTGTGGAGGGAGGTCGCCGGTGCCCTGTCCGACCGGTACCGGGTCCACACCTGGGACATGCCCGGGTACGGCGCCTCGGAGAAACGCGCCGGCCAGCGGGTCTCCCTGGCCGCGCAGGGACGGGTGTTCACCGAACTGCTCGCCCACTGGGGGCTGGAGCGGCCCCGTGTGGTGGCGCACGACTTCGGCGGGGCGGTGGCCCTGCGCGCCCACCTGTTGCACCACGCCTCCTACTCCCGGCTGGCCCTGGTCTCCCCGGTGGCGCTGGCCCCATGGGGATCGCCGTTCTTCCGCCTGGTGGGCGAGAACACCGAGGTGTTCGAGCAGCTGCCGCCGGCCCTGCACCGGGCCCTGGTCACCGAGTACGTGAGTTCGGCGAGCGCCGTCGGGCTGCGACCGGACGTGCTTCGAGCCCTGGTGGACCCCTGGACGGGCGCCGAGGGCCAGCCCGCGTTCTACAGACAGATCCAGCAGGCCGACCAGGCGCACACCGACGAGATCCAGGGCTCCTACCCCGAACTGGACCTGCCGGTGCTGCTGGCCTGGGGTGAGCAGGACACCTGGATCCCACCGGAGCGCGACCGCGAACTCGCACGGCTGATCCCGGGCGTGGTCACCCACCCCATCGACGGCGCCGGCCACCTGGTCCAATTGGACGCTCCCGCCCGACTCACCGCCGCCCTGCTCGACTTCCTCCGGGAGTGACCGACCCACGTCCGCCGGAGCCGGATACCGGTGGGGCGGGTGTGCAATGGTGTGCGGTGAGCGGCGCGCCACGCGCCGCGAACCGGCCACCACGGACGACAGGAGCTCACATGTCCCAACGAGTGCAAGGTGTCATCTCACGCGCCAAGGGGGCGCCGGTGGAACTCACCACCATCGTCGTCCCGGACCCCGGACCGGGCGAAGCGGTGGTGCGGATCCAGGCCTGTGGGGTCTGCCACACCGACCTGCACTACCGGGAGGGCGGAATCAACGACGAGTTCCCCTTCCTGCTCGGCCACGAGGCCGCCGGAACGGTGGAGTCGGTGGGCGAGGACGTCACCGGCCTCGAACCGGGCGACTACGTGATCCTGAACTGGCGGGCGGTGTGCGGGAAGTGTCGGGCGTGCGCCCGGGGCCGCCACCAGTACTGCTTCGACACCCACAACGCCACGCAGAAGATGACCCTGGAGGACGGTACCGAGCTCTCCCCCGCGTTGGGCATCGGCGCGTTCGCGGAGAAGACCCTGGTGGCCGCGGGCCAGTGCACCAAGGTCGACCCGGCCGCTTCGGCGGCCGCGGCGGGTCTGCTCGGCTGCGGGGTCATGGCCGGGATCGGCGCGGCCGTCAACACCGGCGGGGTCACCCGCGGCGACTCGGTGGCGGTCATCGGCTGCGGTGGGGTGGGCAGTGCCGCCGTGGCCGGGGCCCGCCTGGCCGGGGCGAACCGGATCATCGCCGTGGACCTGGAGGACCGAAAGCTGGACTGGGCGCGCGGCTTCGGCGCCACCCACACCGTCAACGCCTCCCGGACCGACCCGGTCGAGGCGATCCGGGAACTCACCGGCGGGTTCGGTGCGGACGTGGTGATCGACGCCGTCGGCAACCCCAAGACCTACGAGCAGGCGTTCTACGCCCGTGACCTGGCGGGCACCGTGGTGTTGGTGGGGGTGCCCACCCCGGAGATGAGACTGGAACTGCCGCTGTTGGACGTGTTCGGTCGCGGCGGGGCGCTCAAGTCGTCCTGGTACGGGGACTGTCTGCCCTCCCGTGACTTCCCGATGCTCATCGACCTCTACACCCAGGGCAGACTGGACCTGGACGGATTCGTCACCGAGGAGATCGGTATCGGTGACATCGAAGAGGCCTTCGCCCGCATGGAGCGCGGCGACGTACTGCGATCGGTGGTGCGACTGTGAGTGACGCGCGAGTGGAACACCTGACCACGTCCGGGGTCTTCACCCTGGACGGCGGCTCCTGGGAGGTGGACAACAACGTCTGGTTGATCGGTGACGACGAGGAGGTCGTGGTCATCGACGCCCCGCACGACGCCGACGCCATCGTCGGGGCGGTGAACGGACGCCGGGTGGTGGCGGTGGTGTGCACGCACGGCCACAACGACCACGTCAACGCCGCGCCCGCGCTGGCCGACATGGTGGACGCGCCCATCCTGCTGCACCCCGACGACCGGGTGTTGTGGGACATGACCCACCCCGACCGCGCCCCGGACGGGGAACTGTCCGATGGCCAGGTGGTGAAGGTGGCCGGCACCGAACTGCGGGTCGTCCACACCCCGGGGCACGCGCCGGGCGCGGTGTGCCTGTACGCGCCGGAGGCGGGCGTGCTGTTCAGCGGGGACACCCTGTTCCAGGGCGGACCGGGGGCGACGGGTCGGTCCTACTCGGACTTCCCGACCATCGTGGCCTCCATCCGGGACCGTTTGCTGTCCCTGCCGGAGGAGACCGTGGTCAACACCGGTCATGGTGACTCCACCACGATCGGCGCCGAGGCCCCGCACCTGCAGGAGTGGATCGACCGGGGGAACTGAGTCCCGGTCCGGCGTCCCCGGAGCCCCGCACCCGTTCCATCCGGGCGCGGGGCTCCCGTGCTCCCCTTGCGTTCGGTCCCCTTGCCCTCAGGTTCCGGACGAGCGCTCGGTACAGACCTCGTCCGACACGGCGATCTCGTCGACGCCGAGCACCGCGATGACGATGAAGCAGTACTCCTGGGCCGGTTCCAGGGCGTTGACCCGGACGGAGGCGGCCCCCGGTTCGGCGTCGGCGACGTTGCCCGGGTCCTGTCCGGCCACACCACCGATGACCTGATGGGGCGCCTCCACACCGGTGTTGTCGGTCCACGAAACCACCACCGTGTGGCCCTGGTCCGCCAATTCGACGTCCGTGGGGCGGGCCTCCTCGACCCGGCCGGCCGCAGGCGCCGGTGGGTCTTGGGCCTCGGACGGTGGTGCCCCGCTCTCGGGGGTCGCCCGGGTCTCGGTCGGGCTCTCCCGCACCCGTTCGACCAGCGTGTCGCCGGCGTCGGGGCGCAGAACGGCCACGGCTCCCAGCCCGAGGGCGAGGACCACGACCGCCGCGACCGTGATCATGACGGCCAGTGGGCGTCCCACCGATGGGGTGCCCGGTGACCCCGACCGGAGTGGTTCGGGGGGCCGCGGTGGTGTCGGAGCCTCGGCGCGCTCTTCGCCGCCTTCGGGTGTCTCCGGGGCCGATCGTCGTTCCTCTGACGCGGGGACCGGCGGGTTCGCTCCACCACTCCAGCCGGGGAGGGCGGCCCAGGCCACGTCGGGGTTCTGCCGAAGGAACTCATCGAAACCGGCGGGCTCGGGGTCGGCGGGCACCTCGTCATCGTGGTCCTGCGCCGCCAAGGCCTCGGCGAACGCGGACGCGTCGGGATACCGTTCGTCCGGTTCCCGGGCCACGGCGCGTTCCAGGACGGAGCGCAGTCCGGCCGACAGGTCGGCACGGGGCAGGCGTGGTGGATCGGAGGCCAACACCTTGTCGCGGTAGGCGAAGGGGTCGAGGGCGGGGTCGGGCCCCTGCGCGAAGGGCGGGTGTCCGGCCAGAAGCGTCCACAACGTGGTCCCGAGTCGATGGACGTCCGAGGCCGGTCCGCCCGGTTCTCCCCGCAGGATCTCCGGCGGGGTGTGGGCGATCGTCATCGGATCGGGGGCCACCGGTTCGGGTCGTTCCCCGATGGGCAGGACGCCTCCGGCGTCGGTGAGGGTCGCCCCGCCCGGGGTGCGCAGCAGGTTGGCCGGTTCCACCCCGTGGTGGAGCAGGCCGCGTTCGTGTAGTGCCCGCAAGGTGCCCGCGACCGAACGGGCCACCGCCAGCACCTCCGCCAGGGGCAGCGGACCACGGTCGGCGAGGGCCGCGGCGTAGTCGCCCTCCGGGTGGTGCTCCAACACGGCGAACGCGCGCCCGGACGAGGTCTCACCGGTCCCGGTCACCCGGATCATGCCCGGCAGGTCCGAGAGCCCACGTGCCCGCTCGACCTCGGCCCGGCCGTGCTCGTCACGGACGACCTTGAGCACCACCGTGATGTCGTCACCATCGCGTCCGGCCAGGTAGAGGGTGGAGGACACGCCGCGGTAGAGGATCTGTGGGGAGTGGTACCCGGGGGCGAGTCTGTCGTCGGATCCGCTCGTGCTCATCGGTGTCCTCTCCGCGTGTGCGCCCCATGGCCCCGATCCCGCCACAGCAGCGGCCGGGGGTCGAACCACCAGGTCAGTCTCTTGAGGCGGGGACGGGTCGCCCGCAGGCTCCGCAGGTGGGTGCGCACGGTGGTCGCGGCGCCACGGGCGACCGCCTCGTCCACGTCCCGTCCGACGCCGAAACCGACGCTGTTGACGGCTTGGGCGAGCCGATCGAGCCCGGGGGCGTGGGCCGAAACGGGCACCCGGTCTCGGGCGGCGGCCACGGTCGCGCTGACCGTGCTTCCGGGCGACAGCGGCACCGACGCCTGGCGCAGACCGTCGAGGAGTTCGCGCCAGGCGCCCAGGACGCGGGCGGTCGGTGGGCCGGACGCCAGACGGAGCCGGGCGCGCGCCATCCGTCCGAGTGGGATCGACAGGAGCAGCGCGAGGAGGCAGCCGCTCACGGTCAGGCCGATGGTCCACCCGCGGCGGTCGGGTTCGTCTCGTCTCGGCGCGGTGATGGCGTGGTCGTCGGAGGCCGAACCCTCGTAGTCCTCGGCCTCGGTGTCCTCGGAGTCTTGGACGTCCTGTTCCGCGGTGTCCTCGGTGCCGTGTTCGTCCTGCCCGCCGGGGGTGACGGCGAAGGGCACCCAACCGACCCCGTCGAAGTACACCTCGCCCCAGGCCACGGCGTCACCGGTACGGACCTCGTACTCCCCGCCGCCCTGGTCGGTGCCGGGCGCGAAGCCGACGGCGACCCGGCTGGGCAGTCCGGCGGCGCGGGCGAGCATGGCGAAGGCGCTGGAGAACTGCTCCGACGTGCCCCCGCCGCCCTGCCCTCCGGGGGCGGCCAGGAGTGCGTCGATGTGGGCGTAGCTGTGGCCACCCGGGGTGTGGGGGTCGAAGGAGTGGGACTCGCGCAGGTAGCGGGCCAGGGCGGTGGCGCGTTGGTAGTAGGAGCCTTCGGCCGCCACCGAGGCGACCACGTCGTTGAGGATGGCGGGGGCGCCCGGTGGAAGTTCCCGGTAGACGTCGTAGATGTCACCGGCGGGCGGGGAGGCCCGGGTCAGGTCCGTCGATTCCCAGTCCGCGACCTCCCCGACGACCTCGTAGTCCTGCTCGGCGATGGGTCCGTCCATGGTGGCGACGGTGCCCGTACGGGCGTCGTATCCGGGGTCGTCGAGTCCGACCCGTCGGGGGACTCCGATGACCGGGGCCCAGGCACCGGGCAGATCCTTTCCCACCCGCACGTGCCCGGAGACGGGGGTGGCCCCGGGCGGAGGCGGCACCGGCGCGGGAAGGACGCTGTCGGCCTTGCGGTACCCGGACTCGGGCAACCAGGTGGTCCCGGTGAAGTCGGCGAGGGCGACCCAGCGCAGCTCCACCGGCCGGTCCGACTCGACGGTGAGCAGGTACTCGTCGGGTTCTGTGGCCCAACCCGCCAGGTATCCCAGGGGGTTGAGGGCCCGCGAGGAGTCCATGGGCGGGGTGAGGACGGTGCGCGGGTCGCCGGGTTCGGTCTCCCACCCGGCGAGCAGGCGGGGCCCGCCGACCACCGCGATGGTGGCGGTGAGGACGCAGATGGATCCGACGACCACGGCCCGGCGAAGCCTTGACGGGACCGAGGGACGCGCGTCCACCTGGATGCTCAGCGCGGCCGATCCCGTGGGGCCGGCCGTCCCGGGTCCCGAACGCAGGGACATGACCAGGACCGCGGCCACCCCGGTCAGAGCGATCGCGGGGAAGCCCGGTGGGGCCACGGGCCCGTTGATGATCACGGCGCCGACGAGGAGCAGCAGGCCCGGCATCAGGACGATCCCTCGGCGTCCGGCGCGCCAGGCCAGGGCGGTGGCGGCACCGGTCAGCCAGGTGGCCAGCAGCGGCAGGGTGAGGGTGTCGACGCTGAGCGGTGTGGGCGCGGTGCTGGTGAGGATGCGCGCCCCCGAGTGCAGGAGCGCTTCACCCGCGCCCCGAAACGCCCCCTCCCCCTCACCCGGAATCCACACCGCGCACACCGGCACGGCGAGCAGGGGCACCGGCACGCCCAGGAGCACCGTCCGAAGCGCGCTGAACCGGGAACGCAGGACCAGGGTGAGCACGACGGAGACGATCGCGCAGGCGACCAGGATCGCGCCGACCTGCCAAGGGGAGGCGTAGGAGGGCGCCAGGGCGACACCGCCCGCGGTCGTGGCGAGGATCGGTCCGACGTGGGCGAGCGGGGTTCGTGGCGAGGACGAGGGGAACCACGACCGTCGCACCGGTGCGGTGGGGGCGGGGGTCGTCACCGTGGCCATGGTGCCTCGTTCCAACGGTCGGCGAACGACACGGCGTCGCCGGCGGTGATGAGTGTGACGGAGGCCGGCGCGGCCGGGCGTTCACGCCCGCCCAGGGCCACCGCGTACAACCCGGGGTAGCGGTCCCCGAGCTGCGCGAAGAGGCCGAGGTCGGCCGCGTCCAGGTGGCCACTGACCAGGATGGCGGTGTCGCCCTCGCCGTGGGTTCGGGCCAGGTGGAGGGCGTCGGCCAGGTTCGCGTCGGGGTCGGGTGCGGCCTCGGCCAACAGGTCGAGCAGGGGCGGCAGACCACCGCCGCTGTCCCTGCCGCGCCCGCCGACCAACCGGAGTTCGCAGTGCAGGGCGGCGCGCACCCCGGTGGCCAGGAGGGAGGCCGCGGCTCCGGCGACCTCGTCCATTCGGTCGACGCCGTCCGGTGCGGGGCGGTCGTCGACGAGAAGGCACAGTCGGGCCTGGGAGGTGTCGACGTATTCGCGGACCACGAGCCGGTCCAGGCGTGCCGAGCTGCGCCAGTGGACGTGGCGCAGGTCGTCTCCGGGTGCGTAGTCGCGCAGGGTGTGGAAGGTGAGGGTCCCGGACCGGGCCCCGTCGACCTCACCGTCGGGGTCGGCCACGTCGCCGACCGGGATGGCCCGCAGGTACCGCCACGGAGGATGCACCCACACTCGGTCCACGGCGCCCTGGGATCGGCCGCTCGCGGCAAGGCCCAAGGGGTCGGAACGTCCCGCCCACAACGGACCGAGTTCGATCATTCCGCGGCGGAGGGGTTGGACCCAGTAGTCCGAACCACCGGTGCCGCCCCCGGACAGGGGCGCCAGGGGGACGTCGTGTTCACCGTCGGGACCCAGGACCCGTTCGGCGATCCGCACGGATCGACGTCCGATGTTGCGGGCCTCCATCCTTACCCGCACCGACCGGCCGGGGATGGTACGGGTTCCGGTCGGCAGGGATCGGCGCACCGTCACGTCGGCCACACGGCCCACGGTCAGTGCGGCCGCGACCACGGTGATGAGGGCGAGCCCGCCGAGCAGGGCGAGTTCCTGGTACTGGGAGAGGATGCCCAAGGTCAGTAGCAGCGCCCCCACGGCCGCCACCGACCACCCCCTTGTGGTCGGCATCAGCGGTTCGCCGTCGCCCCCGGTCCGCCCGGCTGTGGGGCCGGGGTCGCGTCGAGGATCTCGTTGAGCACGTCGACGCCGGTGCGACCGCCGACCGAGGCCTCGGGTGAGAGCACCAGGCGATGCGCCCAGACGGGGCGGGCCAGGGTCTGGACGTCCTCCGGGGTGACGTAGGGACGACCGCTGGTGAGGGCGAGCATGCGCATCGTGTCGGCCATGGCGACCGTGGCCCGGGTTGACAGCCCCACGCTCAAGGCGTCGTGTCCGCGCGTGGCGTGCGCCAGACGCAGGACGTACTCGTAGACCGTGTCGTCCACATGGGCCCTGCGGGCGGCGGCGCGCGAGCGGGCGATCCTCTCGGCGTCGGTGTGCGCGGTCAGGGACTCCGGTGCGACGAGACGGTCGCCGCGGATGATGGCGAGTTCGGCGGCGGGGTCCGCGTATCCGACGGTGAGTCTCATCAGGAAGCGGTCCAGCTGGGCCTCCGGCAACCGGTAGGTGCCCGACATCTCCACCGGGTTCTGGGTGGCGACCACCAGGAAGGGCGCGTCCACGCGGTGTCGGTGCCCGTCGACCGTGACCGCGCCCTCCTCCATGACCTCCAACAGCGCGGACTGCGTCTTGGGTGAGGCCCGGTTGATCTCGTCCGCCACGACGACGTTGGCGAAGATCGGTCCCTGATGGAACTCGAACTCCCGGGTGGCCTGGTTGAAGACGGTGACGCCGGTCACGTCGGAGGGCAGCAGGTCCGGGGTGAACTGGATCCGACGCCACCGGCCCTCGACCCCGGCGGCCAGGGCCCGAGCCAGGGTGGTCTTGCCGGTGCCGGGGACGTCCTCCAGCAGGATGTGCCCCTCACAGAGCAGCGCGACCAGGGCGAGCCGGACCACCTCGGTCTTGCCGAGCAGGGCGGTCCCCACGGAGGAGACCATGGAGTCGAACGCGTCCGCTTCGAGAGCCGCTTCGTCCGCGGAGAGGGGCTCGGCGGGACCTTGGAGGTTCACTGATGTCTTTCGATGTTCGTGGGTGGACGATCAGGGGTTCTGATCGGTTCCCTGGGCATCCCTCTCCTGTGGGGTCAGGGGGGTCAGGGGGTTCTGGGTCTGGTCCTGACGGCGTTCCTCGTTGAGGTCGCGTTGGGTCTGGAAGGCGCCGAACACCACGAGTGCCGCGGCGACCAGGGCGGCCAGGATCAGACCGACGATCACCGAGGGCCACACGCGTTGTCGGGTGCGCCAGTAGCGGCTGGACCCGTACAGTATGGCCGCGCGCAACTGTCGACGGCGCAGGGCGTCGGCCTGGAGGACGTAGCGCTCGCTGTCGGGCGTGCTCTGGAAGGCCTCGGGGAGCCGTGCGGGGGGCGGCGGAACCGGTGCCCCCGGTTCCGCCGCCGTCGCCTTGGGTGGGTGGGACATGTGTGTCCGGGACCGTGCCGCGGTCAGTCGAACAGGTCGTCGAGGTAGCGCTTGGTGGTCTGGTAACCGTCCACGGCGCCGTCCACCGCGTCGACCATCTTCGAGAAGCCGCGGTTGGTCATGTCGAAGGCGTTGTTGAACTCGGCGGCGCGGGCCTGGAACTTCTCGTCGCCGCCCTCCCACTTGGTGACGAGGTCCTTGGCCTGCCCGTCGATCTCCTGCATGATCGACCGGAAGTAGCCCAGGTACTGGCGTTGGTCGATGTTCAGCTCGGTGAGCTGGTCGATGTCGCCACCGACCTCGTATCGGTTCAGGCTCATGTGGTGGTCTCGCTCTCTGGTGCGCTGAGGCCCGGCCGCTGCGAAGAGCCGGGCGCGAGGGGCCCGCTCAGTTGATCGGCTTCATGAAGGAGAGCTCGTTCTGAGCCCGGGCGAAGTCTTCCTCGCTGTCGAGGTCGGTCGAGTTGACGCGTTCCTGACCGAGGTTGAGGTTGACGCCGTACTTGTCGCACCAGGCGAGCAGGGAGTTGAACCCGGTCACCAGTTCGCTCTGGCCTTCCCGGTAGGCCCTGAGAGCACCGCCCTGGAGCGCCTGCCCGTCCTGTTCCAGCGCGCCCAGCAACGACTGCAGGCGTTCCCTGAGCCCCTGGCTCTCCTCGTCGAGACGCGACCCACCTCGGGAAAGGGAGGTGGTCTCCTCTGTTCCGATCCTCTGACTCATCTACCGGTCCTTTCCTCACCGACCCCCCTGAACTGCGTTCATCGCCGGTTCAGGGGCGTTCCCACTCCGTGGAGTTCCGGGAGGTCGCCCGGTTCGGTTGTGAAACCACTCGAAAAGGGAAGGTAGTGAACCTTCGAGCCCTCTGTCAACGCGATTGGAATCGCGCCGAGCACCGTCCGATGCCCTGCGCCCCAGGGCATCCGGATGACCGTGGGTTATCCCCCAAGGCGTGACCGCCATCACCACCGCCCGGGAGGAACCCACTGGAAGGTGTCGGAGGAATTCCCTAGTCTCATAGGGCTCGTGCCCCGTGGCACCAGCCGGCCCCTCGTGCTCCCGGGTCCCCTGGCCGTACCGGTACATCCAGCGAAGCGGAAATGAGGAGGGTCGGCCATGGGCGAAGCGTCGATGATCGCGGGCAACACCGGTGAGGGGGCCTCTGGCGGGCGCGACAGCGAGCGGACGCACGAACTCCTGGCCGGGGTCTCCAAGGCCTTCGAGACCGCGATGGACGCCCTGGACGAGGAGTCGGTCGAGGCGAAGATCAACGGCGCCTTCGCCACCTACTTCGCCGACCACAAGGGCCCGGTGGAGAAGGTCGAGAGCAACGGGATCACCATCTCCAGGAACATCGTCTCCGCCGCCGGACTCATCGAACGGACCGATGGAGAGGCCGAGGGGGAGCAACGCGCCGCCATCCCGTACCTGAACCCGCGGCTCACCTCCCCGAACCAGGCGCCCCCGGGCATCGCCGCCCCGGCGTCCGACGGCCCGGTCGGTCCCGTCGCGCCCACCCACCTCCGGCTCGACGTGAACCGCTAGGTCCGGGTGTTCCCGCCCCCTCGACCACCCCACGCCCACCTCTCCGTGTCATGGAAGGCACCGAGCATGACCTCGACCCCGGAACCCTCGGTTCCCCTACTCCCCTCCGCCCCCTCGCCCCTGACCCCACCCGCCGAGAGGATCCCCGAGTTCGATCCGCCGGACACCAAGGTGCGGACGGACTCCCTCAAGGAGAGGTGCGACGACGCCTGGAAACTGACCGGACGGGTCATGGGCGACGCGGGAACGGGGCGCGCGGCCATCACCAGGTCCGCCAAGGAGTTCAGCGATCTGATCGACGGCGACATCAGCTCCGCGGGGGCCTTCAACGAGAAGGAGTGGCGCAAGGCCTGCCTCGCCCTCACCTACGCCGCGTCGATCGCCGACAGGTGGCGCGAGGACGTCGAGGAGTTCAGGCGTGAGCGCAAGAAGCTGATCGATCGGTACTCGACCGCGATCGTCATGGCGGGGCTCGCCAACGAGGGGAACCCGATGTACCGGGGAACGGGTCCGCTCCAGAGCCCACCGACGTACGGGCCCCACGTGCCCAGTCCGCGCCAGCTCGCCTACTACGAGGTGCACCGCGAGTACATGGCCAAGGGGCGAAAGCTCAAGGACGGTTTGGAGGAGACCGCGGCGGAACGGGCCACCCTGCTCAAGGAGGGCCCCGAACCGAGCAACCTGAAGGTCCTCGTGGAGGCCGGGGTGCTGGGCTGGGGCGCGTACAACATCCTGGGCGCGGAGCGGGACGTACCACTCCCGGTCTCCTCGAAGGAGGCCAAGGAAATGGCCCGGGAGATGAAGTCCTACCTGGACGGGGACAAGGAGCCGGACGCGCGCTTCCACGAGATCATCGCGGCGCTCGGCGCCGTGTCGGCGAAGGCGAAGAAACTCCAAGAGGCCGGTCGGTCCACCCTGGGGCAGCCCTACCAGGCCACGATGCACCGGCCGACCCTGGGCGAGGAGGAGCTCGACTTCCTCGAAACCTTCTACGAAGAACTCGATGAGATGTCCCCGACCGGCATCGTGCACATGATGCCCTGGTTGGAAGGAAGTTCCGGTCCGGGATGGAGCTCCTCGGAACGGGACGCCTTCGCGACCGGGGTCGCCAACGGTCTGCTCATCCTCTCCGACGAGAAGGTCGGTGGTGGCCAGTACCGCCTGCCCGATGGTGTCCAGGACTTCGCCCACGGTCTCCCCTTCAACGACTGGAGGGCGAACGGGATGTCGGAAGGACGGGCCGAGGGCGTGCGTTCGCACAACTGGCTCGCCGACGCCGAGGACTTCAGTCTCCTGCTCAAGAACGCGGACTCGGGGTTGCGGGGTGGTCTGGAGTTCTCTACCAACGTCACCCTGAGCCTGGGGCACCACCTCGACAACACCGACCTCGCGATCACCCGGGAGCGCAACGAAGCGCTTTCCTCCCTCTTGGACGTGAGCACCCGGAACGTGGAGGCCAACCACAGCATCCTCACCGGGAACGCCGAGCATCCGGCCGGCCACGTGGAGGATGCGCGCTACTCCTCCGAGTACATGCCCGACTTCAAGAACACCACCGACGCGCTCGTGGGGTTGTACGCCTTCGACTGGGCGGACGACGGCGAGGCCGCCGCCGGGCTCACCGACTGGATTCCGCGCGCCTCCGAATCGGAGTCCGGTTCCCAGCGCCGAATGGCTCGTGAAGCGGCCGAAGGGTTGATCCGAACGACGGTGAGCGACAAGGACGTGTTCGACTCACTGACCAACACCGGGATCACGGTCAAGGAGACGGTCGAGGTCGACGGTAAAAAGGTCGACGTTGAGTATCCGGACGCGGTTTTCAGTCGAGTGAACCCAAAGCTGTCCAACACCTTCGCCGACATCGCACTGGCCTACCTGGAAGATTTCAGCATCCCCGGGAACAAGAACGAACCCGAGGGCGGCGACAAAATGAAACTCGGGTACGAGGAGCGCCAGCGGTTCCTCCAGTTCGCGGCGGCCGACGACGCCACGGTGCGGAAGCTGTATCAAACCGCGGAGCTGCTCGATCTGAACAGCACGAACCAGCTCCTGGGTGAGGACGAACAGAAGGACATCGCCTACCGCAACTCCACGTTCCGCGCCCTCCTGGACGCCGCCGTGCGCGGCGACACCCTCGACCGCAGCATCGACATGGACAACGCGGAGGCCCAGGCCGCGGTGGACAAGAAACGCAAAATCGCCATGGTGAGCGGCCTTGCCTTCGGCGGAGCCAACCTCCTGTCCCCCGCAGGAGGTGGAGCGGCGATCTCCGGTATCACCACGTCGGTATTCGAGTTGAACGACCGGGTCGACCAATCGGTCAAGAGCGACAACTATCTGACAGCCGTGGACGCCGGAATCGGAGACGACTCCACCCACGCTTTCGGAGCGAACGACTACGGCCGGACCTATTCGCAGATGAACCACGACTACAAGACCAAGCTGGATCTGCTCGACGCCATGGTCCGCGATGGCCGGATCGACACCCGACAGGTGGAGGCCGTCAGCCCCCAACTCCTCACCGATGACGGGAAGGTCGTGGACTACTACGAGTTCAGCACGGACGACCGGACCGGGGCACGGGACGACAAGACCAAGATCAGCCCCGATACCGCGCTCGACCGTCTACTCAAGAGCGAGGAAGCGACTATCACCTACCCGGACAAGACGAGTCGTGAGGCCCACGAGGTAGCCGCTCAGTACTCGCAGGCCTACCACACCGGCTACTACGAGGTGATCGAAAAACTCAGTGCCGACATCGACAAGGAGGACTACAAGGAGAACACGAGTCGGTAGTCGACGCCTCTTCGCAAAGCACACCGCCCGATCCCCGTGTGGGAGCGGGCGGTTCCTCGTGTCAGAAGGGCAGGCGGATCGAGGTCACGGCCTCGTACACGCCCAGCGCCCACACGGCGGCCACGCACAGGGCGATGACGGCGACGACCTCCACACCGTTGAACAGGCGCCGGACGGAGGCGCGGGGCACGTCGGTCAGGCGCACCATGCTCAGGGCTCCGACGGCGGCGCCCGCGAGGAGACCCAGCGCGGGGAGCAGGGCCGACACCCCTCCAGAACCGGTCGAGGCGACCGCGGCCGTCACGACCAGGCCGAGCACCCCGCCCAGGCGGACCGCGAGCACGTGGGCGACCCGGTCGAAGAGCCGGGAACGCGACAGCAGGACCGTCGACACCAGGACCGCCAGCAGCCAGTCGCGCGCACCCGACCCGGTGAACGCCAACAGCACGACGGCGGCGACCGTGGCCACCACCAACCCCAGCAGGGAACCCAGCAACAACCGGTCGCCGGCGGCCAGACTCGTCTCGAACCGTTCGGTGTCGGTCCGGCCCACCTGACGCACCTCGTAGTCCAGTCCGGACAGCCCGCCCAGGGCCAGGGCGGCTCGCGGCAGGACCCCGATACCCAGCACCAGCAGGACCGCGAGCAGCCGTAGCGCCATGGGACCGTCCACGAACAGGCCCACGGCCACGAGCCCGCCCGCGGCCCCGGTGACCACGCTCAGCCCCGCCAGGTAGGGCAGCATCGCGTTGTCCAGTGCCCAACCCACGGCGGCGGGGGTGAGCGCCCCGACACAGGCGAACAGGCCCAGGGCCACGGGGGCGGGTGGCGCCGAACCCATGGCCGACACCGCCAGGGAGGCGGTCAGGGCGCCCCAGCCGCAGGCGGCGACCTGGAGCGCGTGCGCGGTTCCGGGCAGGGAACGGCGCTCGGCCACCCACAGCGCTCCCAGGGAGATCAGGAGTCCCATCGGTGCCACCGCGAGATCGACCGGTGCCGTGCGGACCATGGCCATCACCACGGCGAGCAGCAGGGGTCCGAGGGTGGCCAGGGCCAGTCCGAACCCGAGGGTGGTGGAGGGTCGCCACAACCACGCGGTCTCGTCCACCCGGTCCTCGACGGCGCCGCGTACGTCGTCGACGAAGGTCGGCCGTTCCGGAGCGGCCTCCTTGCGCAGGAGGAGGACGTCACCGTCGAGGACCCCGGCGTCGCGCAGGGAACCTCCGGAGGCCAAGGGGGTGCCGTCGACACGGGCCAGGCTCCACGCCGCGGCCTGCAGCCCCTCGGGGTCGGGTGAGCACACCCGCACGACCTGGGGCATCAGGGTCGCGACGGAAACGGTTCCGGGAAGGGCGAGATCCGCCCATTTATCCGGCCCGGTGACCGTGACCCTGCAGTATCCGCTCACGACACGCACTCCGTTCCGCAGGTGTTCAGGGGGTAGGTGATTCAAGGGGTGAGGAACGCCCGATTCCGCGGAACCGGAGGCCGTTGGATGGGATCCCACAAGATCGCGACCGGTTCTCCACAGGTCCGCACGGGCGGAGTTGTCCGTCGTCGGGCGAAGCGGAAGTATCACGTTAGCAATCGATGTGTTCCGGTGCGTCCGGCGCACACGAGCGGAAAGGCCCCCCTTGTCGACAACGTTGGTCCATCGGCCGGCGCGCCACGCGGTTCCCGACCCCGGAACCTCACCGCTGGTGATCGCCACACCACCGCAGTTGCCGGAGAGCCCTCCCGCGACGAGCTCCTCGGCGATGATCATGATGCCGATCATCACCGGCTCGGGTTCGCTGCTGATGACCATCACCCTGGGCAACCGGCCACTCTTCGCGGTGATCGGCGCGCTGGTCATGCTGGCCAGTGTCGCCGTGGGCATCGTCATGTTCGTGTCCCAACGCAACGGCCCCCGTCGGCGTATCCGCGAGCAGCGCGAACGGTATCTGGACTATCTCGACCACCTGAGGGAGACGGTGCGCGAGGTCGCCGGTCTACAGCGGGCCGCGGGCCTGTTCCGGCACCCGGCCCCGCACCTGCTCTTCGAGGCCGCACGGTTGCCCTCCCGGCGTTGGGAGCGGCGGGTGGGCGACCCCGACTTCCTACACGTTCGCATCGGCGAGGGCGTACGACCACTGACCCGAGGACTGAGCCTGAGCGTCGACAGGGCCAATCCGTTGGTCGTCTACGACCCCGTGTGTCAGGGCATCGCCGAGCAACTGGTCGACCTGTACGCGAACGTGTCGGAGCAACCCCTGGTCTTGCCCCTGCGCGAGTGCGGGGTCGTGTCCATCGTGGGAGAGCGGGCGATGACCCGGAACGTGGCGAGGGCCCTGGTCGCCCAGGTGGCCACCTTCTCCGCCCCGGAGGACGTACGCCTGGGCCTGGTGCGCCACCAGCGGCTCATCACCGAGTGGGACTCGGTGAAGTGGCTGCCGCACAACGACTTCGACGGGGTCCGGGACGGCCCGCTGCCCGCGCGTCTGGTCGCGGGCAACACCGTGGAGATGACCGAACTGCTGTCGGCGGAGATCGAACGACGCACCGTCGACATGCAGCGTCGACGCGGAGCCCCACCCGGACCGGGAACGCAGCGGCTGGTCCTGATCGTCGACGGCGAGTTCCAGGCCACCTTGTCGGGTCTGGCCGCCGAACCACCGGTGCGGTCCCTGGCGGACATCGGCATCCACCTGGTGTTCCTGGTGACCGATCGCAAGGAGGAACCCGAACACGTCGACACCCGCCTGTACGTGGGCGCCGACGGCTCACTCCGCGAGGATCGCGCGGGCCCGGGGCGCTCCCCCGGTCAGGCCGCGCCAGTGGAGGAGCATCCCCCGTTGTCGGGCCGGGCGGACCAGGCCGACCCGGAGCTGCTCACCACCTTGGCCCGAACCCTCTCACCCCTGCGGTTGGCGGCCACCGACGGCGGCGACGCCATGCACAGCACGATCGGTCTGCCGGAGATCCTCGGGGTGCCCGACGTGGCCCGGCTGGACACGACGCGGACCTGGGCCCCGCGCGGTACCGGTGACTTCCTGCGGGTGCCCGTCGGGGTGGGCCCGGAGGGGAACGCCGTCCTGCTCGACCTGAAGGAGTCGGCCATGGGCGGGATGGGCCCGCACGGGTTGGTGGTGGGTGCCACGGGTTCGGGCAAGTCGGAGATGCTGCGCACCCTGGTGGCCTCGCTGGTGATCAACCACGCCCCCGACCGGTTGGCGTTGCTCCTGGTGGACTTCAAGGGCGGCGCGACCTTCGCCGACACCGACCGTCTGCCGCACAGCGCCGGGCTCATCACCAACCTCGCCGACGACGACTCCCTGGTGGAGCGTTTCCGTGAGGCGATGTTCGGTGAACTCAACCGACGACAGCAGGCGCTCAAGGACGCGGGGAATCTGCCCAACCTGCACGCCTACGAGACCGCGCGGAGCAGACGCCCCGAGTTGGAACCCCTCCCCCACCTGATGGTGATCATCGACGAGTTCTCCGAGTTGCTCACCGCGCACCCGGACTTCGCCGAACTGTTCGTGGCCATCGGCCGGATCGGTCGTTCCATCGGCGTGCACCTGTTGCTGGCCACCCAACGGCTGGACTCGGGCAAGATCAGGGGCCTGGAGTCGCACCTGTCCTACCGGATCGGTCTGCGCACCTTCTCCGAGGCCGAGAGCCGCGAGGCCATCGGGGTCGGCGACGCCTACCACCTGCCACCCGAGCCGGGGTCCGGATACCTGAAGGTGGACACGACCGTCTTCGAGCGGTTCAAGGCCGCCATGGTCTCCCAGCCGTACGTGCCGCCGGGTCGGGACCACGAGGAGGAGGTTCCCCGGGTGCTGCCGGTGATCTCCTTCAACGGGTTGGCGGCGCTGACCCGGGCCGCCGAACCGACACGGGAGGAGGGCCTGGACGAGGAGGACCCGCGGGACGAGGTCCCCACCACCCTGCAGGTGACGGTGGACCGCCTGGTGGCCTCGGGCGCCGATCCCGTGCGGCCGGTCTGGCTGCCGCCACTACCCGCACGTATGACCATGGACGAGTTGTTGGAGCGGCTGGGTGAGGACCTGACCGGGCCCGACGGCTCCCCCGTGGAACCCGACCCGGCGGAAGTGCGGGCGATCATCGGCCTGGCGGACCTGCCCCGGGAACAGGCGCAGAGCGCGGCCGACCTCGACTTCACCGGTGGTGAGAGCAACGTCGTGGTGATGGGCGGCCCCCAGTCCGGCAAGTCGACCCTGCTGCGCACCCTCATCACCACGCTGGCCTGGCGTTATCCCCCCGGACGGGTCGCGGTCTACGCGATCGACTTCGGTGGCGGCTCGTTGACGCCGTTCGACGATCTACCGCACGTGGCGGGTGTGGCCGGGCGTTCGGACCTGGAACGGGTCCAACGGGTCCTGGCCGACGTACGCCTCCTTCTCGACCAGCGCGAGCGCGTGTTCCGACGCGCCCGGTTGGACTCCCCCGCCGACCTGCGTCAGGCCCGGGTCGACGGCCGGGTGCCCGAGGGGATCCACGGCGACGTGTTCTTGCTCATCGACGGCTGGGCCGGGGTTCGCGAGGCCCTGCAGGACGTGGACGACGTCCTCAACGACATCGTCTCGCGCGGCCCCGCCCTGGGCGTGCACACGGTGCTGACCGCTTCGGCCGGCAACCAGGTCAGGTCCAAGACGCAGTCCCTCTTCGGCGGCAGGTTCGAACTGCGCCTGACCGACCCCTACGACTCCCAGGCGGGACGCAAGGTCGCCGAGCGGATGCCCAAGGACGTCCCCGGCAGGGGTCTGCGTTCGGACGAGTCGTTCGTTCAGGTCGCCCTGCCCCGTTTGGACGGGGTCGGTGAGGACGCCGACCTGGGCGAGGCCGTGCGCGAGGCGGTGCGGGTGCTGGCGGACCGCTGGCCCCACGCTCCGGTGCCCCGGGTCCGGGTGCTACCGACCCAGGTCACCCTGGACGAACTCCTCCCCCGCCACCAGGGGCCCGAGCTGATCCTGGGGTTGGGCGAGAGCGACCTGGCCCCCGCCCTGTACCGGCCGGAGGAGGATCCGCACCTGGTGGTCTACGGCGATCCGCAGACCGGCAAGAGCACCCTGATCCGCTCCCTGGTGCGTCAGGTGATGCGACGCCCGGCCGGGGAGGTCGGCATCGTCATGGTCGACTATCGGCGGGCCCACCTGGGTCTGATCCCGGAGGAGTACCTGCTCGCCTACAGCACCAGCCCGCAGCACACCCAGGGGATGGCCAAAGAGCTGGCCGGGATGATCTGTCAACGGCTGCCCGGACCGGAGATCACCCCCCGGCAACTGCGGGAGCGCAGTTGGTGGGAGGGACTGGAGGTGTTCGTGTTCGTCGACGACCTGGACCTGGTGGCCGGCCGGAACAACCCGATGGAGCCGCTGGCGGAGTTCCTCACACAGGGCGCCGACCTGGGGCTGCACCTGATCACCGCGCGACGTACCGGTGGTGCCTCACGGTCGATGTTCGACCCTGTCACACAGACGATCGTGGACATGGCCACGCCGGGGCTGTTGTTCTCCGGGGATCGGATGGAGGGTCGGCTCGCCAACGGTGTGGCGTCCCGTCGCCTGCCGCAGGGGCGCGCCCTGTCGGCCCGCAGGGGCGTCCCGGCCGAACAGGTACAGGTGGCGTGGAGCGACCCGACCGACTAGGCGCCGGGTGGGCCCGGTGCCGGGCCCACCCCTTGGCTCACGGGTCCTACCTCACTCGTTGCAGTTGCCGCTCGGGAACAGTGTCGACCGCTCCCCCACCGCGGCGGTGACCTGGACGCACACACCGGGGGCATGGACCAGGACCGGTCCCGCGACCGTGCCGCTCTCGACGACGGAGGTCTGCGGGGCCACGCCATCGGCGCGGATACCGATGTCCATGCGGGCGGGACCGCCGTTGGAGACCACCACCGCGCAGTTGTACCCACCGGTGCTCTCGTAGAAGAGGTGCACCTGTCCCCCTGGATCTCCCGGAACGCCATCGGGCCAGCCATCGGCGACCTGGGTGTACCTGGGCACCTGGCCCACCTCGGGGTGGGCGTCGCTGCACAGGTCCGCGGGGTCGGCGCTCTGCACGGCGGTCGCCCCGCTCAGGAGCAGGCCGCCCACTCCCAGGGCGCAGGCGGCCGACCACAGTGCCCGGCGGCGCCATTTCCTCTGCGTTGTCATCGGTTCGGTTCCCTCCTGGAGGGGCTGGATTCGGTGGTCACTCGAAGGGGGCGAGGCAGCTCG
Source organism: Nocardiopsis sp. NPDC055879 (assembly GCF_053615935.1). Classification (NCBI taxonomy): domain Bacteria; kingdom Bacillati; phylum Actinomycetota; class Actinomycetes; order Streptosporangiales; family Nocardiopsidaceae; genus Nocardiopsis; species Nocardiopsis sp. NPDC055879. Next base: position 121,835 of record NZ_JBSHCT010000017.1, on the reverse strand, counting down.
ACGCGCTGCGCACCGAACCCCCCTCGGTGTCACCGGGGCCCAGCGCGGTGACGGTGAAGGAGAAGCACCGGTGGGCTCCCACGGTTCGGGTGAAGGTCTGGGAGGTGGTCTGTTCCACCGTCGTCTCCGTGGCGAAGTCGACCGCGTCCCCCATGGGGGTGATCCGGTACCCCTCGGCGTTCTCCGCCGCCGCCCAGGTGACGGTCACGTCGGTACCCGAGACGCCGTGGGACACCTCGCCGGGATCGCCCACCTCGGCCTCGGGCATGGTGACCGGGTCGCTGGTGACCGACTCCCCGGTCACCCCGCCCGTCCCCCGTGAGGTCACGGTGAAGGTGTAGGTACCGCCCTCCGTCAACCCGGTGACGTCCAGGGAGGTCTGCGCTCCGGTGCGGTCGGCGGGGGCCGATCCCCCTCCGGTCTCGGTGGTGGACACCAGGTAGTCGGTGGCGTCGTCGGCCGCACCCCAGGAGACGGTGGCGGTCCGCGCGTCGATCACCTCCACCGAGACCTCCCCGGGCGCTCCCGGGGCCTCGGAGTCCGGGGTGACCTGGGACGACTGCGCGGCCGGTCCGGTGCCGTGTTCGTTGACCGCACGGACCCGGAACCGGTAGACGGTCCCGTTCTCCAGTCCGCTCACCTCGGTGTCCAGCTCGTCGCCGGCCACCGTGGTCTCCCCACCGTCCCAAGTGATCTCGTAGGAGGTGACGGGGGCGTCCGGTGAGTAGGCCTCGGTCCAGCTCAGTCGCACATCACCGTTCCCGGCCTCGGCGGTCACCGGGGTCGGGGCACCGGGCGGGCCACCGGTCTCCTCCGTCGGTTCCCCGGCCCCTCCCGCCGCGTTGGAGCCACCGCCGTCCTGCCCCGGATCGCCGCCCGCCTCGGGCAGGTTCTCCGGTCGTCCCGTCCCGGGGGCGTCGGAGGACGTGGGGCTCTCTCCTCGCAGTTCGCCCGGCCCGGGCGGGGGCTCAGCGAGGTCGACCAGGGTGGCCTGTCCGGAGGGGTCGATGACCGCGGCCGCACCGGTGTCGGGGGCGCTGACGAACAGGCTGCCCTCCCGGGCCTCCAGTTCGAGGGGTCCCTCGGCGTCGGGCAGGGTGACCGTGTCGAGTTCACGACCGTTGGGCGTGTAGGACCGCACGACGCCCTCGTCGTCGTAGGGCACGTACACACGCCCCTCGAAGGGAACGCCGAGGCCGCCCCCGGGATGGCCCAGAGGGAACTTCGAGGTCTGCGCGGCGCCGTAGGGGTGCAGGAGGGTGACGATCTCCCCGTCCTCGGTCTTGGTCACCGCGGCCATGTCCCCATGGGTGCGAGCGGGCATCTGTGAGCCCTCCAGCGTCACGGGCATGGTGACCATGACCGGTTCGTCGCCCTCTCGCATGGCGACCGCCCGGTCACCACCGCGGTCGAGCACCATGGCCCCGTCGTCGAACACCGTGACCCCGATGTCGGATCCGGGTGAGGAGACGGCCACGGTCTGTGTGATGGCGGCCTCGCCCTCGGTGACCTGGATACCGACCGCGTTGCCCTGGGCGGGCACACCCAACCACAGGGTGTCGGAGTCGTCGAAGCCCCCTCCCACCAGGGGGCCCTCCAGGGTGAGGGAGGCGCCGGTGGCCTGGAGCGTGGCCGGGTCGACCGCTCTGACCTCCCCGGCCGCGCGATCGACCACCACCGCCGCCGATTTTCCCAAGATGACGGCGAAGTCCCCTCCTCCGAGGTCCAGTCTCCCGGAGAAGCCCAGGTCATCGAGGTCGACCGAGGTGACCCGACCCGTCTCGGGATCGGTGAGCAACAGGTAGTCGTCGTTCTGCTCGACCTCGACCCGGCCGCCCTCGGATTCGGGCAGGGACGCCACCAGGTCGATCTCGGCGTTGTTGCCGTTGACGCGGATGGCCTCACCGACGGACGAGTTCCACAACCAGGCGGCGCCGTCGGAGACGTCGTCCTCCTGGCCGAGGGCACCGACCCCGAAGGCGGTACCGACCAGGGCCGTGGCCATGATCGTCAACACCAGCCCGGAGGAGCCCGCCCGGGTACGCCTGGCGAGTGTGCCGAGTAACCGTTTCGATCGCCCGAATCCAGCACGCGCCGACTGATGGCTCACGATCTCCACGCTCTCCTTCGACTGTCCACGCCGAACGCCTTCCGCCCTCCAGGCGGCAAGGGAGGTGGAATCGACCGCATCGGGGGGCGATACGGGCATCTGTACAAAACCAGACGCCCCGGAAGACGTCAACGCGAATCCCCCGCGACACCGCCGGGGATGACAGGTCGGTCCCCCTCGGGTTTCCCGACCATCGTGGCCGCCATCCGGGAGCGTTCACCGCCTCTACAAGAAGAGATCCTGGTCAACACCGGTCACGGTGACTCCACCGCCCTCAGTGCCGAGGCCCTGGCGCCCGATCATGCCCGGAGCCCCGCACCGGTTCATCCGTGTGCGGGGCTCCTGCGTTCTTCACTCAGCCCAGCCGAATCTCCAGCGGGTCCTCGAAGGAGAGCGTGTCCTCGACCTGCAGGGTGACCGGTTCGGTTCCCTCGGGAACGTCGAAGACCGCACGTCCGGAGGACTCGTTACCCGGGTTGATCTGTTCGAGGAAGAAGTCTTCCTCACCGGGGACGTATCCGGCGGAGTGCTCGTTACCGTCGGCATCGATCAAGGACAGCGCGGTCTCGTCGAAGTAGGTGGCTTCCGTACCGCTGTTCTCCACGGTCACGTCGACGATGACGAACTCGCCCTGAGCCTGTTCCTGGGAGTAACCGTCGCCGACGGCGCCTGCCGTCTCGGTTCCGTTCACGGTGACGAGCCAGCTGCCGACCTCCCCGGGTTCTCCGACACCGACCGTTTCGACGGACTCTTCCTCCGGGGCCGTTCCTCCTCCGCCTGCGGTGCTCTCGGTATCCTCCCCGCCACCTCCCGCGGTGCAGGCGTACACCAGCACGCAGAAGAGGAAGATCCCGAGCAGGATCCAGGGCCACTTGCGCCGCTTCTTCTTCGCGACCGGCGCCATCGGCGGTGGCCCGTAACCCTGCGGAGGCCCGTAACCCTGTGGTGGAGGGAACCCCTGGGGCGGCGTGTATCCCTGGGGCGGGGCCGCTCCGTGCGGGGGTACGTAGCCCTGGTTCGGGCCGGGCCCATACGGCTCGGGCTGTTCCGGATCTTGGCCGTGCTGCATGCCACCCATGGCGCTCCACCTCCGGGAGAGAAGGAACCAAACCCAGGTCGGGCGGGTTCAACCTCACTCACAAGATTGAGTGTTACGCCCGGGTAAGTAGCACAAATTCCTCAAAAATGTTCACTTGGAATGCGGCCGGGAATTCCCAATTCCCCGGAAAATTCAATTAGCCGAGGCAACCTCCGGATAGGGTTACCCGAAGAAACCAGGGATTTCTCCCTGAACCGGCCTCACACACCCCCTCCCATTCCGGGTTTTCACGCGCTCTAGATGGTGGAGGTGGCACGCGATACCCTTCCTTGGCTTCGACGCGACGTTCATGATCAAGGCCGAATTTTCGGTGATCCCGGGACGGCTCGGCTTGTCGGGGGCGGTGGGTCAGTCCAGGAACAGCTCCGCGACGACTTCACCGTCGAAGACCCGGCCGGTCTCGCGGAAGCCGAGTTTGCGATAGAACTCCGCCGGGCCACCTTCCCCCGGCACCCACATCACGGTGACCCGCTCGTTTCCACGACCGCGCGCCTCCGCGAGGAAGGACCGCACGGCGAAGCGCCCGTAGCCCTTGCCCTGCTCCCCCTCGGCGACGTTGAGCCGCCACAGGCCACAGCGGAAATCGGGGTCGTCCTCATCGGAGACGAAGTCGGCCATGACGAAGGCGACGGGGCGGTCGCCGTCCAGGATCAGGCGGGTCCACACGGTCTCGCGGGAGGCGTAGGCCTCGGCCAAGGAGGTGACGACGGGGGCGACGAAGGTGTTCTGGTCCTCACGGACCTTCACCTTGATGGCGGTGACGACGTTGTCGGGGGTGATCTCCACGGCGTGGAGAGAGGGGGTGCGCATCCGAACACCGTAGAGGTCCGCTTCCACGGTTCCCACCCGTTTTTCACGCCCGGACACGGGTGCGCCCCGGGACCGGGTGGTCTCGGGGCGCACCTCTTCGTGCCGAGGATCAGGCGGCGCCGTCGACGGCGGCCGACCAGTGCAGGGCCTGCCCGACCTGACCGAACAGGCCCTTGGGGTGGTTGCGGAACAGCGGTTCGGTACCGAACAGCACCACCGCGGCGCCGGGTTCGGCGACCCCGCTGACCACGGACGCCTGTCCGGCCGCGTCCTGCCGACCTCCCGTGCCATCGGCCCCGGGCCGCCAGTGCCCGGCGACCAAGGGGTTCTCGGCCGCGTAGGACTGTTCGACCGTGACGCCGTCGCCCAGGTCGGTGAACCACCCGGGCGAGTACACGAACCCGTACCCGCCGGTCCCACCCAGGACCCCGTCGCCGTCGTCCACACGCACCACACCGTTGGCGTCGGAACGGCCCGAGTCACGGGTGGCGTCCAACAGGCCGGCCGCCTCGTTGAACCGGGCCCCGGTCGCGCCGCGCGCCACGACCCCGCCCCGTTCCAGGAACGTGTCCAGGGCCGCCCTCGCGTCCTCGTTCAGGTCACCGTGGACCAGGCCACCGGCCACGTACAACACGTCGATGTCGGACCAGTCGAACCCGTCGTTGAGCACGGCGGTGGACACCGTGGTCACGTCGAATCCCAGCTCGCCCAGGGTGAAGACCTCGTCGGCGGCCCCGGCCACGGCCACCCGGACAGGCCCCAGGACGGGACCGTCCGGTGCGGTGTCGGCGGCGGTGAACACCGCTCCGTGGCGTTCGGCGACCTCGGCCACCGTGTCGGCGGCCTCGGCCGGCACCCACACCGTTCCCTGACCTGCCTGGACCGGCTCCACTCCGGCCTCGACCAGGTCGTTGAGCGCCGCGACGTCCGCGGCGTCGTCCAGTCGCAGGTTCCAGTCGCCCTCACCCTCGACCCTCCCGGTGGGATCGGCGACCGCCACCGCGGTGCCGGTGGGCGGCTCGGACTCGACGGCGGTCACGGTGGCGCCCCACAGGCGCCCGTGGCTCCACCCGGAGATGTCGTACATCGCCTCCACGTCGTCGCTGATGTCGCGTCCGTCCTCCAGCAGGACGTTGGCCATGCCGCGTTTGGGCTGATGCATGTCCACGACGTAGGACCCGGCCGGGTAGACGGCGCCGTCCAGCTCGAACCCCTCGTCGGCGCGTTGGACACGCACGTCGTTGGCGACGAGGAAGTCGACCAGGCGTGCGGCGGCCGGCACGGATCTCTGTCCCTCCCCGGCGGGGATCACGTAACCACGTGGGAAGTCGGTGGTGTACACGTCCTCGGGGCCGAAGCCCGGCACCCAATCCCGGGGCGGGACGACCTGTTCCTCACCGTTGGCCCCGCGACGGAACACCTCGATCTGGTCACCGACCAACTCTTCGTGGTTGTCCTGGGCGTAGTCCAGGGTGGCCTCGATCGTGGCGGCTGAGATGTCGGTGTTGATGGCGCTGCGCCGCCGCAGTTCCTCCTCCGGCAGGTCGTAGTCGGCGTTGTTGACCCGCATCGGAAACTCGATGGTGGCCGCGGCGACCGCGCCCTGGTAGGGGGCGTACATGGGGGTGAAGATGGGCGGCCAGTCGTCCCAGCCGTCCTCCTGGTCCCGGAAGGGGATCTGTGGCGGTTCCACCCCGTCCTCCTCGGGGGTGTACCCCAGGTCGAGGACGGCCTGCTCCATCTCTATGGCGTTCGCGTAGGTGTTCTTGATGAACAGGTCGTACTCGTAGTTCTGGCCGTGCGGCGGCGTGGTGGGTTCGATGAGGGTGCCGTTGACGTACCCGTGCTGGTCGATCATCACCACCGGCCGGGTGTCGATCATGACCTGACGGATCGCGGCCGACTCCGGTTGGGAGACGGTGACGAAGTCACGGTTGAGGTCGAACCCGGCGCTGTTGGCGCGGGTGCCCGCCACCCGACCGTCCGGGTTGGCGGTGACGGTGAAGTACAGACGTGAGGACTCCAGCAGTTCCTCGGTCCGTTCGTCCTCGGCGGTGGCCAGCTCCTCGATGACGCGCAGCGAGGCGTCGGTGCCCTCCCATTCATTGCCGTGGATGTTGGCGTTGACGTGCACCGGTGTCTTGTACCGGTCGATCAGGGTGTGGTCGCGGGCGGCCCGATCGGGGTTCTCGGAGATCAGCTCGCGCATGCGCCGCTGATGGCGGGCCTCGGCGCGCGTCTCGGGTTCGGTGAGGGTGACCAGGTACAGGTCGCGTCCCTGCACGGACTCACCGATGATCTCGGCGCTGACCCGGTCGGAGGTCTCCTGTAGGTCGTTGAGCGTCGGCGCGATGTCGTGGAAGGGGACCAGTCCGAGTTTGACGGAGTGGTCGTCGGGATCCTCGGGCGGGACGGGAAGCTCGTTCTGACGCGGGTAGGCGGCGTCCGCCTCGACCCCGGGCGCGGACGGGGGCTCGGCCAACGGTTCGGCGGTCAGGGACTCCGCACCGGCGGCGACCTCGTCGCGTTCGGGGCCGTTGGCGTCGTCGCGGGGTTCGGCGAGGGCGGGCGTGGGCGCGGCCATCAGGCACAGGGCCGCGAACGCGGCCGTGGCTCCGGCGAGTGCTACGGGACGGGCGGTGCGGCTATCGGGGGGATTGTGCACGAGGCTCCTCCTGTGGTCTTCGACGTTCCTACCTGTCCGGTGGGGCTGCCACAAGACGGCCAGGGTCGACTTTTCCGTGTCCACCCGCGACCTCTGCCGGAATGTCGGTGCCCCCGTTTAGGGTGCGCACCATGGACGAGCACCTCCCCACCGGTACCGAAGCACTGATCGACGCTCCGGCGGCGGCCTGGACCGCGATGTCGCGGGAGCTGTCGGAGACGACCGGCACCTACTGGCTGACCGTCACTCGCACCGGCTCGGCCCCGCACACGCGGCCGTTGCTCGCGGTGTGGTCGCGCGGACTGCCCCACTTCGCGTGCGGGCCGGACAGCGCGAAGGCGCGATCGCTGACCGAGGGGGCACCGGTGAGTCTGGCCGTGTCCACCGGCCGTTGGGACGTGGTGGTGGAGGGCCCCGCGGAACGGGTACGCGACCCCGAGAAGGTGCGCGTGGTCGCCGAGACCTACCCGGTGGTCTATGGGTGGGCCCCGCTATCCGAGGGAGATCTGCTGGTCGGCCCGGACGGAGCCCCCACCGCCGGTCCCCCGCCTTACGCGGTGTACGCGGTACGGCCGAGCACCGTGTACGCCTTTCCCACCGACACCACCGACCACGGCCCCACCCGCTGGCGGTTCGAGCGCCCATGACCACGGGGACGCGCTCGTAGGTGAGGATCGGGGATCGCGGGGTAGGTCTTCCCAAGAAATTCGAGACCCCGACGATCGCAACGGCTCCACCCCCGGGAGGCATTAGTGCGCATCAGTATCGTTCTCTCCGTCCTCGTCGTGCTGTGGTTGGTGATCGGTCTGGTAGCGGCCTTCCAACGCGGCTACTTCAGTCCAGCGGACACCAACTGTTCGACGCTGGGCAGCACCGTGGTGACCGTCTTCGTCGGCCCGCTCAACTACCTCGGGGTCAACCCGACCATCGAGTGCCCGACGCTCCCCCAGCCCTCGGAGTGAGCGGCGGCTCCGGGGCGGTTTCGCGACCGGGGGCACGAAACGGAGTGCCGTTTGGGCCCGCGCTTCCGTAACGGGCAGGATGTCGGGTATGGATGTTCTCAGCAGCCGCGTGATGATCCACCCCACCGATCCGACGCGTAGCCGTTCCTTCTACCGTGACGTGCTCGAACTCGGCGTGCACCGCGAGTTCGGGCCGCCCGACGCGCCAGGAACCGTGTTCTTCCTCGGCAACGGCCTGTTGGAGGTGTCCGGGCACGCAGAATCCTCCGGGGTGCCGTCGATGTCGCTGTGGTTGCAGGTGCGCGACGTGCGCGCCGAGTACGCCCGGGTGACCGCCCTGGGCGCCCGGGGGCTGCGTCCCCCGCAGAAGGAGTTCTGGGGGTTGGTCGAGGCGTGGGTCGCCGACCCGGACGGGGTGCGCATCGTCCTGGTGCAGGTTCCGGACGACCACCCGTTGCGCCGGGACCAGCGCGAGTTCTGACCACCGAACGAGCCTGACGCTCGCCCGCCCGACCCGTCGCCATCACGCGCCCGACGACCCCGCCGACCCCCACGGCGGGGTCTTCCTCGTTCGCGTCGTCTCCTCAACAGCGCCGGCCCCCACGTGGTGAGGGGCACCACTTCACGACGACACGCCGCGCCACGATCCGGCACCCTCCCGTGCGGCACGGGCAGACTCTTGACCATCCCGTGCCGCCCCAACGGCCCGGGCCACCTCCCCTCTCCCCCCGTATCCCCCATAGAAGACGACACCACCGAGAGAACGGAGTCCATGTGCGATCCGAGTGGCCGGGAGTAGGGGCACTTGCCAACAGGTGGAACGCGACCCGCCGGGCCCGTACCGAACAGGACCGACGGCGGGAGGCCGAGCGGGCGGAGAGCCTCCCCGTCGACGAGGGCACCGAGACGCGGGACGACACCGGCGCCGGTGACCTCCTGCGCGTGGTCAGCGACACGTGCTGGCGGCTGTTGATCATCGGCGTGTTCGCCGGCCTGTTGGTCTACGGACTGATCCACCTGTCCGTGGTCACGCTTCCGGTGATCATCGCGGTGTTCCTGACCGCGTTGCTGATGCCGCTGGCCAACCGGCTGCGTCGGCCCAACATGATCCGACGCGCGGGGTTCGGCCGGGGCGCGTCCACGACCATCACCCTGCTCGTGGCGTTGATCGTCTACAGCGTGGCCGTCACCCTGATCGTGACGCCCGCGGTCGCCGGCTTCGGTGGCCTGGTGGACAGCGTCAACCAGGCCATCGCCCGGATCGGGTCGATTCAGCTGCCGTTCGGGCTCGATCCGGCCCTGCTCACCGAGGCCATCGACAACGCCTGGGCCCAAGCCAGGTCCCTGATCTCGGACAACTCCGACCAGATCCTCAGTGGCGCGTGGACGGCGACCACCGCCGTGTCCCGGATCGTGCTCGGAATCGTGCTGATCCTCGTCCTGACGATCTACTTCCTGCACTCGGGCGACAAGCTCATGGAGTGGATCGCGCGGCTGTTTCCGCCCCGTTCTCGCCCGGTCCTGCACCGCTCCTCCCGAGTGACCTGGGACGTCATGGGTCACTACGTTCGGGGCGTGGCGCTGGTGGGCCTGTTCGACGCGGTGGGCGTCGGTATCGCGCTGCTCCTGTTGATCGACACCGGCCTGGCGGTCCCTCTGATCGTCCTCACCTTCGTCGGGGCGTTCCTGCCGGTCGTCGGCGCGTTCGTGAGCGGTCTTCTGGCCGTTCTGGTGGCCCTGGTGACCGAGGGCTGGATCGTGGCACTGATCATCCTCGGCGTCGTGCTGCTGGTGCAGCAGTTGGAGAGCAACGTCTTCGCGCCGCGCGTCTACGGCCGATCCCTCGACCTGCCCTCCGCCGTGGTGTTGATCGCGCTCACCGTCGGTGGTTTCCTCGGCGGCGTCGCGGGGTTGTTCCTGGCCACCCCGATCGCCGCGGTGCTGGCGGCGCTGCTGCGCGAACGCCCGGGGAGCGGGCCGGACACCGCGCCCCTCTCCGAGCCGGACGGTACACCTACGCCCTAGTACACCGAGGTGGCTCCGGTGCCGGGCCCGTAACCTGACTCCATGATCAAGCGCGAAGATACCGACCTCGACGTCGACGCCATGCTCCAAGACCTGCGGACGCTCGTGGAGGTCGAGTCCCCTTCCCGGGACCTCGCCGCTCTGCGAAGGTCGGCCGAGGCGGTGGCCGCGCTGGTCGAGCACCGCCTGGGCGGGCGCGCCACCCTCGTGGACGGGCCGGCCGGGACGCACGTGCGCTGGTCGGGCGGGGGTACGCCCCGGGTCCTGGTGCTCGGCCACCACGACACGGTCTTCCCCTTGGGCACCCTGGAGCACCGCCCGTTCCGGGTGGAGGGCGGTCACGCCACGGGCCCCGGTGTCTACGACATGTTGGGCGGCCTGGTGCAGGCGATCCACGGTCTGGCCACGTTGGAGAATCCCTCCGGGGTGGAGCTGTTGGTGACCGCCGACGAGGAGGTCGGCTCGCATTACTCGCGGGCGCTCATCGAGGAGCGGGCGCGGGCGTGCGACGCGGTGCTGGTGTTCGAGGGCGCCACCGCGGACGGGCACCTGAAGGTCGCCCGTAAGGGCTGCGGGACGTTCGAGGTGGCGGTGCGCGGCGTGGCCTCACACGCCGGGTTGGAACCCGAGGCGGGCGTGAACGCGCTGGTGGAAGCCGCCCACCAGGTCCTGGCGATCGCCGCGTTGGATCGCCCAGAGGTGGGCACGACGGTGACGCCGACCGTGGCCGCGGCGGGGACCACCGACAACGTGGTGCCGGCGGAGGCCACGATCGTGGTGGACGTGCGTGTGCCCTCCGCGGCGGAGAAGGACCGGGTGGAGACGGCGTTCGCGAATCTGAGCCCGGTCCTGGCGGGCGCGGAGCTCACGGTGACGGGTTCGGTGAACCGGCCGCCGATGCCGCCGGAGGGGGCGGCGGAGCTGCTGGCGAAGGCCCGGTGGTCGCTGCCGGGAATCGAGGGTGTAGCGGTGGGCGGTGGCAGCGACGGCAACTTCACCGCGGCGTCGGGCGTGCCCACGTTGGACGGGTTGGGCGCGGTCGGAGGCGGCGCGCACGCCGACCACGAGTACCTGGTGGTGGACTCCATGGTCGAGCGCGCGCGGCTGGCCGCCGACCTGGTGAGGGCGATCCGCACCTGACCCACGGAGTCACCGGATCAGAGGAGTTCGGCGAGGAGGGGGATCTGGTCGGGGTCGGCCAGTGCCGAGCCGACCGCCACCATCCGCGCCCCCGCGTCGAGGTACTCCCGCGCGTTGCGGGCGTCCATGCCGCCGGTGGCGACGATCCGCACGTCGGGGAAGGGCCCGCGCATGGCACGGAACCACTCCGTGCCCAGGGCCGTGGCGGGGAAGGCCTTCACCCAGTGCCCGCCCGCCTTCAGCACGCCCTGGACGTCGCTCGGGGTGGCCACCCCGGGCAGGTGTGGCAGGCCCGCGGCCTCCGAGGCGGCCATCACCTGGGCGTCGAAGCCCGGGGCGACGGTGAAGGCGGCGCCGGCCAGGGCCACGGCTCGGACCTGCTCGGTGGAGATCACGGTGCCCGCGCCGACGGGGTGGCCGCGTTCGGCCCCGGCCCGGACGGTCGCTCGCAACGCCTCCAGACCCGCTTCGTCCCGGGCGGGTACCTCGATCGCGGTGACACCCAGCTCCCAGGCGCGTTCGGCCAACGCGACGGTGGTGTCCACGGGCATGCCGCGCAGGATCGCCAGCACGCTGTGTCCGGTGAACAGGCCGTCCAGACCTTCGTCACTCATGGTCGTCTCCTCTCATCGCGGCCATCGCCGCGGAGGCTCGGTCGATCCACCGCTCGTCGGGGACCGACAACAGTTCATCCACCTGTTCCGGAGGGGGTGGGGCGGCGAGGTCGCCGGTCACCCGTAGGACACGCCCCGCGCACAGGTGCCCCAGTCGTAGGCGGCCCGTGGTGTCCAGGTCGCGCAGTTCACCGGCCAGGTACCCGGCGGCGAACGCGTCTCCGGCACCCACCGGTTCGACGACCTGCACCACCGGTGCGGGTACGTGGAGTTCCGTGTCACCGTCGAACGCGGTGGCCCCGTGTTCGGCGTCCTTGACCACCAGACGGTCCACGTCGGGCAGGAGTGAGCGCACCTCGCGGGCCGTGGTGGTACCCCACAGTTCCTCCGCCTCGTCCCTGCCGACGAAGACGAGGTCGGCGAGCCGGGCCAGTTCCAGCAGACGGGTGGCCGCCCGCCCGGGGCTCCACAGCCGGGGCCGGTGGTTGACGTCGAAGCTCACCCTCACGTCGGGGTCGGTGAGCAGGCGCTCGGCGAGGGCGTCGCACTCGGGTGAAAGGGCCGGGGTGACGCCCGACAGGTGCACCGTCCCGGCCGAGCGGACATGGGGGTGATCGGCGATCTCGGGCCCGAGCGCCGAGGCCGCCGATCCCGCCCGGTAGTAGTGGACCGTGCTCCCCGAGGGCGAGGGGTCCTTGGCGATCAGGCCCGTGGGCCGTTCGGGGTCGACTCGGACACCGGACACGTCCACGCCCCGATGTCCCACGCTCCGCGTGACCACCCGCCCGAAGGGGTCGTCGCCCACGGCGCTCAGCCAGGCGGACCGGTGGCCCAGTTCCGCCAGTCCGCAGGCGACGTTGGACTCGGCGCCGGCGACGCCCATCGCCAGGTGCGGTGCCCGGTCCAGGGGGACCGGTTCGGTCGCGGTGAGCAGCAGCATGGTCTCACCGACACAGGTCACTCGGTGCGTCACGGGTTCCCTCCGAAGTACCGGACCGGCGGGGCGCCGACGTCCACGGGCACTGCGAAGAGCGCGCCGTCGAAGGGGCCGGGGTGGCTCAGGCCCACCGTGGCGGAGGTGACGAACATCCGGGGTCGCGGCCCGTCCACGACGCACACGCTCGTGGGTTGGGCGGCGGGCAGGGTGACCACGCGTTCCAGGGTTCCGTCCGGGTCGTAGCGGTGCACCCGACCGGCTCCCCAGACGGCGACCCACAGGTGTCCTTCCGAGTCGACCTGCATCCCGTCGGGGCCACCCTCGTCGACGCGGGCGAAGACGGACGGGTTCGTGGGCTCCCCGGTCGCGGAGACCTCGTAGGTGTCGATTCTGCCCGCGGCGCTGTCTGCGAGGTACATGCGGGAGCCGTCGGCGGTGAAGGCCGGTCCGTTGGGGACCGTGTAGCCGTCCAGGACCCGGGTGACCCCGCCGTCGGGGTCGGCGCGGTAGAGCGCACCTGCGCCGGGTGTGCCGTCATAGGCCATCGACCCGGCCCAGAACCTCCCCTGGGGGTCGCAGCAGCCGTCGTTCATCCTCATCGGTGTGGCCGCCTCGTCCCCGGGCCTGGCCAGCCATCGGGGTCGGGCGCCCTCGGCGAGCAGCGCCACCCCGGTGCCCGCGGCCGCGACGTAGGTTCCCGGCCGGTCCCGTACGGGGGCGACCGCGCCCAAGGGCACGTCCAGGTCGACGAGCACCTGGGCCGATCCGGGCAGGCCGGGGTCGAGCCGCAGGAGCCTGCCGGTGAGGATGTCCACCATCAGCAGATCCGGTCCATGAAGGCGCAGGCCCTCCCCGAGTTCGAAGCGGTCCGTACTCCAAGGTTCGTGTCGCATCCGTGTCACCTCCTCCTCACCACTCCGCGAAGGAGCCGTCGTCGTGGGTCCACAGCGGGGGCCGCCAGCGGTGGCCCTTCCGGTCCGCCCTTCGCACCGCGTCCTCGTCCACGTCCACGCCCAGCCCCGGGGCGTCGGTCCTGTGGATGTGCCCGTCGGGGAAGGCGAAGACGTCGGCGTCCAGGACGTAGTCGAGCAGTTCGGCGTCCCGGTTGTAGTGGATGCCGATGCTCTGTTCCTGGATGAGGAAGTTGGGGGTGGCGAAGGCGACCTGGAGGCTCGCCGCCAAGGCCAGGGGGCCGAGCGGGCAGTGCGGTGCCAGAAGGACGTCGTAGGTCTCGGCCAGGGAGGCGATCCTGCGCACCTCGGAGATCCCTCCCGCGTGGGACAGGTCGGGTTGGGCGACCGCGATGCCGGCCTGGAGGGCGGGGAGGAAGTCGCCGCGGCCGAACAGGCGCTCTCCCGTGGCGATGGGCACCGGGCTGCACCGTACGACGTCGCCCAGCAGGTGCCCGTACTCGGGCAGCACGGGTTCCTCCACGAACATGGGGCGCAGGGGTTCCAGCAGGGGCAGGACCCGGCGTGCGGTGGCCGCGTTGAAGCGGCCGTGGAAGTCCACGGCCACGTCCCGGTCCGGGCCCAGTACCTCGCGTACCCCGGCCAGCCGCTCCACGACGCCGTCGAGCTCGCGGACGGTGGCCGAGCGGCCCATCACCCCCGAGGCGTTCATCTTCACGGCGGTCAGACCGGACTCCACGCGCGCGGCGACCGAGTCCGCCAGTTCCGCCGGGTCGTCACCGCCGACCCAGCCGTACACGCGCACCTTGTCTCGGACGGGGCCGCCGAGGAGTCGGTGCACGGGAACGCCCAGGGTCTTGCCCGCGATGTCCCACAACGCCTGGTCGAGCCCCGCGACCGCGCTGGACAGCACCGGCCCGCCCCGGTAGAAGGCGGCCTTGGTGAGTCGCTGCCAGTGGTATTCGATGGGGGCGGGGTCCTGGCCCAGGAGGAGATCGGACAGCTCCTCCACCGCGGCCCGCACGGTCTCGGCCCGGCCCTCCACCACGGGCTCGCCCCAGCCGACGATCCCGGCGTCGGTCTCCACCCGGCACATCAGCCACCGGGGCGGCACCAGGAAGGTCTCGATACGGGTGATTCTCACTGTGGTCTCTCCAGTCGATCTTCGGTCGCGTCGTACTCGGTGACGCGAAGCTGGTCCGCCCTGGCCTGGGCCAGCAGGGAACGCATGGCGGCCTCGGCCGCGAGGGGATCGCCGGCGACGACCGCCTCGGTGACCGCGCCGTGGCTGGGTACCGGATCGCCATGGTCGCCCCCGTGGACCAGGCGGTCGCGTTCGGACAGCCCCGCGGCGAAGAAGACGTCCGTGCGGGTGAACAGCTCGTTGTGCGTGGCGTCCAGCAGGGCCCTGTGCCAGCGCAGGTCGGCCCGCACGGCGGCTTCGGCCGGTCCCTGGACCGAGGCCGCGATGTCGGCGAGCGCGGCGCGCAGCTCGACGACGTCGGCGTCCTCACGGCGTCCGGCCGCCAGCCGGGCGGCGGCCGGTTCCAAGGCGTCACGCAGTTCGGCCAGCTCCTGGAAGAAGACGTCGCCCGCCCCGGCGGCGATCCGCCACCGGACCACGTCCGGGTCGAGCAGGTTCCAGTCCCCTCGCGGACGCACGAACGTCCCCTTCTTCTGCCGCGAGCCCACCAGGCCCTTGGCCGCCAGAACCTTGATCGCCTCGCGGAGCGCGGTCAGGCTCAGGTCGAGTTCCTCGCTGAGCGCGACCAGGTCGATCGTCTCCCCCTCACCGAACCCGCCGGAGAGCAGGCGCTCACCCAACAACCGCACCGTCTGGCCGTGCACACCGCGTCCCGAATAGGCCGCCATCACTTCCTCCGCTCCAGGCGTCCGGTCACGAGGACGCCTTGTAGATACTCCACCCTCCGTCGACCGGGACACTCGCCCCGGTGACGTAGGAGGCCTCGGCGGAGGCCAGGAAGGAGATGACGGAGGCGACCTCGTCGGGGTCCCCGAAGCGGCCCGCGGCGGTCTGGGCGACGCTGGCGCGACGTTCCTCCTCCCCCACCCCCTCCCAGGCGGCGGTGAGGACGGGCCCGGGCAGTACGCAGTTGACGCGCACCCGCGGACCGTATTCGACGGCGAGTTGGCGGGTCAGGGCGGTGAGGCCGCCCTTGCCGGTGGCGTAGGCCGGTCGGCCGGGCAGTCCGAACCAGGCGTGGACCGAGGAGGTGACGACCACGCTTCCCTCACGGGCGATCAGGTCGTCCAGGCAGGCGCGAACCCCGAGGAAGGCCCCGGTGAGGTTGACGGCCAGTTGGCGCTCCCAGGAGGCGAGTGTGGTCTCGTGGGCGGGCGCCTCCTCGAACGTGTAGGCGTTGGAGACGAGGACGTCCACCGGACCGAAGGCGCTTCGGGCCTGGGCCACGACCCGATCCCAGGAGGCTTCGTCGCTCACGTCCGCCCGCACGGCCAGCGCGCGTCCGCCCCGCGCACGGATGCGTTCGGCGGCCCCCTCCAGGCTCGGGGACAGGTCGGTCATCACCACCGCGGCCCCCTCGGCGGCGAGGCGGCGGGCGGTGGCCTCGCCGATGCCCCGTGCCGCTCCGGTGACCACGGCGGTCACTCCGTCGTGCCTGGTCTTGGTCATGTCTCTCCCTTACGGTACGAACTCGACGTCGGTCGCGGTGTGCTCGTCGGCTCCGGGGATCGGGGCGGCCCAGTGTGTCGGCTCTCCCGGCCGGGTCCGGGCCACGACGTGTCCGGATGCCCGGTGGAGGAGGTCGCCGGAACGCAGGGCGGTGAAGGTCCCGGCCAGCCGCCCTCCCCGGGCGTCGAACCCGGTCCAGTGCGGTGGCTCGCTCCAGAAGCCGTCGGGGACCACCTCGGAGACAGGTTCGGCCCCCGCACCGAAGCCGAACTCGATGCCCAGGGTCGTTCGTCCCCCCGGTGCGAGCTCGGTGCGCGGCCCCAGTGCCTCGACCTCGGTCACCCGGTCCACCGGGTACAGCCCGCCCAGGTGCTCCAACGGTCGCTCCACCGGCACTTCCAACCAGACCTCGGCCCGGGACCCGGAATCGGGGTAGTCGGCCCCCTCGTTCACGTCGAAGCGCTGGGTGAGCGTGCCCGAGGCGCCCACGTGGGCCAGCCATCCGGACGCCGTGGGGAAGCCGACCTTGCCGACGACCTCCTGCGAGGGCACCCGCATCACCCGGGGCGTGTGTTCCACCACGCGCGGGTGGCCGTTGCCGGCGATGAGCGCGACGACGTGGGGCCCGTCCCCTCGTACGCCCACGAAGACGCCACCGGCGTCCTCCCTCGTGGCGGGCGCGCCGTCGATCTGGGTCACGTTCCACAGCGCCCACCGGCGCACCGTGTCGGAGACGTTGACCGCCTCCAACTCCAGCCGGTAGCCGGCGACGCCCGGTTCCAGGGTCAGGCGACGGCGTAGGCGCAGGCCCGACCTCGGGTCGTCCCCACTGGTGAGGGTGAGCGTGACGGAGCCGTCCGGCGCGGAGGCGATCTCGACGGCGTAGTGGCCCGAGTCCAGGACGGAATCGGGCGGACCGGCCCACTCGTGGGGGCCGTCCCACCCCTGGGGCGCGGGCCAGGTCTTGTCGCCGCCGACGTTGTTCCAGGCGCTCATCGGCCCGTCCACCGGGCCGAGCACCACGCCTTCCACGGGGCGCAGGTCCTCGTCCAGCAGACGGGAGTTGCGGTACAGGTGTTCGTGTCCGCGATGGCGGACCGACAGGACGCGGCCGCCCAGTCCGGGCGCCGCGACCAGCCGGACCGGCCCGTTGTCGAGCACGATCAGCTCGCGCGCGCCCGAACCCTCATGGCGGACCTCGACGGGACTCATCCTTCCTCCCGATTCACCAGGCACACCTTGCCCCGGCTCTCGCCCGCGGCGAGCCGGTAGGCGGTGTCGGCCTCGGTGAGATCGAAACGGTCGGAGACCACGCGTTCCGGGGACAGCCCCCACCGGACCAGGTTCACCGACAACTCGGCCATGGCCGGTAGCGAGGTCACCCAGGAGGCGTACAGGGTGAGCTGCTTGTGCAGGAGGGTGTCGGACACCTCGGTCTCCAGCGTGCCGCCCTCGCCTACCAGCGAGACCCGTCCCCACTCGGCCGCGTTCTCAAGGGCCAGGGAGCGGCCCGGGCGCGAGCCCGAGCAGTCGATGACCGTCGCCGCGCCCCGGCCGGCGGTGGCCCGACCGATCGCCTCGGCCGCCTCCGCCGGTGCGGCGAGGGTGTCGAAGACGTCCAGGTCGGCGGCCCACGCGCGGCGCCGCTCGTTGGGTTCCACCCCGATGACCCGGGTGGCTCCCATGCCCCGGCCGATCATGCCGGCGGCCAGGCCGACCGGTCCCAGGCCGACGACGAGCAGGTCCCCGTCGCCGTCGACCCCGATGCGCCGCAGCCCTTCGTAGGCGGTGCCGAACCCGCAGGCGATGAGCGCCCCGTCCACGAAGGAGAGTTCGTCGGGCAGGGGGACGCAGGTCGATTCCTCGGCCAGCAGGTACTCGGCGTGGCCGCCGTCGCGCTGCCAGCCGTAGGAGGCCCGGTCGGGTGCCGTGCAGCTGATCATGTAGCCGCGCCGGCAGTTGTCGCACAGCCCGCATCCGGCGATGTGGTAGACGATGACCCGGTCTCCCGGGCCGAACCTTCGGCACCCCGGACCGGCCTGGACGATGGTCCCGGAGGGTTCGTGTCCCGCGACGACGCCGCGGTAGGCGGGCCCGTCGACGCCGCGGTGGGTCTTGTGCTCGTGGTAGATGTAGCCGATGTCGCTGCCGCAGATGCCCGAGGCCCCGACCCTCAACAGGACCTGGCCGGGTCCGGGCTCGGGCACGGGCAGGGTCTCCACGACCGCGGTGGAGTCGCCGGGCAGGCGTACCCCGCGCATGGTCGGGGGCGGGGTGTTCGGGTCCGTCACGTTCATGTCGATGTTCCCCCGTTCGGGTCAGGCGAGTCGGTTGGCGGCGCTGCGCCGGCTGATGACGACGTTGATCAGGACGGCCCCGACGATGATGAGGCCGCGCACCACGTCCTGGAAGAACGAGTTGACTCCGAGCAGCACCAGACCGTTGGCGATGACGGTGATGAAGACGACGCCGAGGAAGGTGCCCCCGAGCGAGCCGCGTCCACCGGCGAGCGCGGTGCCCCCGATGACGACGGCGGCGATGACGTCGAACTCCAGGCCCGCCGCGGCACCGCCGTTGCCCGAGCCCAGACGTGCGGCGAGCAGCACACCGGTGATGGCGGCGAGCAGCCCGGTGGTGGCGAACAGCAGGATGCGGACCCGGGCCACGTTGAGCCCGGCCAGTTGGGCGGCGGCCGCGTTGCCGCCGGTGGCGTACACGGACCGACCGTAGGCGGTGTACTTGGCCACGTAGGCGAAGACCGCGAACAGCACGAGCATGACCAGCGCGGCCGTGGGCACACCCAGGACGGACCCGCCGAGCACGTCGAACAGGGCGCTCTCGGGCAGCGGCACGGGTAGCGCGTCGGTCATGTACAACGCCAGCCCGCCCAGCACGCTCCACAGGCCCAGCGTGGTGATGAAGGAGGGCACGTTGAACCGGGCTCTGAGCCACCCGGCGAGCGCGCCCCACAGCAGACCCATGGCCAGGGTGAGCAGGATGGCGCCGAGGACTCCCAGGTTCCACTCCGTGGCGCCCTTGGCGACGATGACCGAGGCGAAGGCCACGGCCGGGCCGATGCTGATGTCGATCTCCCCGGCGATGATCACCAGGGTGACGCCCCAGGCCGCGATGCCGATCGTCGCGGCGTTGCGCAGCAGGCCGAGTTGGTTGTCCATGCTCAGGAACCCGGAGGCGGAGAGCCCGAGGACGATGTAGAGGATGAGGATGGCGGCCAGGAGGCCGATCTCGTTGAGGCGGTGGCCGTAGCGGCCGATGAGGTCGCCACGGGCGGAGACCGCTTCGCCGGTGACCTTGGTCGTGGTGGTCATTGTTACCTCGCCCTTCACGCCGCCATCGCGGCGGCCATGATGTTGTCCAGGGTGATGTCTTCGCCGGTGAACTCGCCTTCCAGGCGGCCACCGCGCAGGGCCAGCACGCGGTCGCACACGAGCGGGAGTTCCTCCAGTTCGCTGGAGACGAAGAGGACCGCGGCGCCCTGCTCCGCGAGTTCGCGGACGATCGCGTAGATCTGGGCCTTGGCCTCCACGTCCACGCCGCGGGTGGGCTCGTCCAGGAGCAGGATGCGGCTTCCGGCGTGCAGCCAACGGCCGATGACGGCCTTTTGCTGGTTGCCGCCGCTGAGGTTGACGATGGGGGTCTCGGGTGTGGCCGCCTTGATGGACAGCCGATCGATGAGGTCGCGTCCGATGGAGGAGACCCGTGAGGGAAGCACGGTCCCGGCCCGGGACGCCCCTCCGTACCAGGTCATGACCATGTTCTCGGAGACTCCGAGAAGGGGGACCACGCCTTCTCCCTTGCGGTCCTCGGGGGTGATGCCCACGCCCAGGCGCCGCATCGTGCGCGGGGTGGTGCGGGCCACCGGCCCGCCGTCCACCTCTACGGTGCCCTGGGACGGGGTGAACCCGGCCAGCGCGCGCAGGAGTTCGGTGCGCCCGGACCCCATGAGGCCGCCCAGGCCCAGGACCTCACCGGGATGGAGGTCGAAGGAGACGCTCTCGACCTTGGGCGGGACCGCCAGGTCGCGGACCGACAGCAGGGGCGTGTCCGAGAGGGGACTCCGACGCCGTGGCACGGTCTCCGCCTCCTCGGCGCGTTCGCCGAGCATGAGGGAGACGATGCGCTCGGTGGTGGCGCCTTGGATCGGCACCGTCTCCACGATGGCGCCGTCGCGCATGACGGTGACGGTGTCGGCGACGCGGCGGATCTCGTCCAGGCGGTGACTGACGTAGATGACGCCCACTCCGCGTGCGGCCACGCGGGTGACGGCCTCCAGGACGGCCTCCGCCTCGGCCGCGGCCAGGGCGCTGGTGGGTTCGTCCAGGATGAGGAGTCGGGGCCTGGACCGGAAGGCGCGTGCGATCTCGACGAGCTGTTGTTGGGCCAGGGGCAGCTCTCCGACGCGGGTGCCGGGAGAGATGCGCACTCCGAGTTCGGTGAAGATCTCCTCGGCCCCGGACGTCATGGCGGCGTAGTCGATGCGTCCACGTCCCTTGGGCCAGGACCCGAGGTAGAGGTTCTCCGCCGCCGAGAGCTCCGGGACCAGGCTGAGTTCCTGGTAGACGGTGCCCACGCCGAGCTCGGCGGAACGGCGGATCCCACCCTCTCCGAGGGGGAGGTCACCGATCTCGATCTCGCCCTCGTCGGGGGTCTCCACCCCCGCCAGCAGCCGGATCAGGGTGGACTTGCCGGCTCCGTTGCGGCCGAGCAGGGCGCGGACCTCTCCGGCGTGGATCTCGAAGTCCGCGTGGTCCAGGGCGGTGACTCCGGGGTAACTCTTGGTCGCGCCGCGCACGCGGGCCACGACCTTCGTGGCGGGTGCCGCCTCGACGGGGTTGTCGCTCATGGGTGCTCCATGGATGGGACGAAGGATGGACGGGTGGTCGGGGAAGAACCGTCAGGGGATGCCCTCCGGATGGGTCTGGAGCCACTCCTCGCCGTCCTCGGGTGTGGTGTAGAGGTCGATGGGGGCCGGGGTGACGAACTCGTCGGACTCCTCGCCCGCGATGACGCGCTCGACCGTCTCACCGGCCAGGAGTCCCACCTCGATGCCGGAGATGTCGACGTTGGCCTTGAGGATCGTGTGGTCCGACAGCGCGCGGGCGGCGTCGGTGGACATGTCGCTGCCGAAGACCACTACCTCGCCCTCCGCACCGCGGTTGCCCACGGCGCGGACCGCGCCCATGGTGGCTCCGCCGGCCTCGCCGTAGAAGGCGTCCAGGTCGGGGTGGGCGGTGAGGAGGCGCTCGCCCACGTCGACGGCCTCGTCGATGGTGGCGCCCTCCTGGTTGGCCACGATCCGCGCCTCGGGCAGGCGATCGAAGAGCGCTTCCTCGAACCCCTCGCGGCGCTGTACGCAGACCTCGACGAACTCGCAGTTGAGGACGGCGATCTGCGGATCCTCCACCCCTTCGCCCTCGAAGTGGTCCGCGGCGGAGTCGCCGAGCAGACGTCCGAACTCGTGGGGATCACCGAGGATGTAGGAGGTCACGTACTCCTGGGCGGCCTCGTCCTCGATGCAGGTGTTGTAACAGATCACCGGCACGCCGCTCTCGTGGGCCAGGCGCAGGGCCGGGACCGAGGCGGTGGCCGAGACCGGTGACAGGACCAGGGCGTCGACGTCGGCCGATGAGGCGACGTCGACGAAGGTGCTCTCCTCCGAGGCGTCGCCGCGGGCGTTGAGCTCCAGGAGTTGGAGTTCGCGTCCGGAGTTCTCGGCGTAGTCCTGCATGCCCTGGCGGACACCCGCGTAGAAACCCTGCGCGTCCATGTAGACCACGCCGATCCGGCCGTCCTCTCCGAGCCGGGCGCCGCATCCGGCGAGTGTCAGCACGCACAGGATGGCGGCGAGCGTGGCGAGCGCGCGGCCCGGGGGGCGTGGCGGTCGTCTGCCCATGGGGGTCCTCCTTGACGTAGGGCGTACCGCTCACCTGCGCGGACGCCTTTATCGACTGCGCCCGAGCATCGCAGAGTGACCTATGTAACGTCAAGAATAAATACTAATTAATTATTTTACGGATGGCGGTGCCGGCCCCTGACCCCGAACGCACGTCGGGGAGGCTCCCCGAACGGGAGCCTCCCCGGAGCACCGCCTCGCGCTACTTCACCGCCCCCGCCGACAGTCCGGACACGAGGTAGCGCTGGATCAGCATGAACGCAATGACCACCGGCAGGGAGATGGTCAGCGATGCCGCCAGGAGCTGGTTCCACAGCGTGTCGGTCTGGCTGGTGTAGAGCTTGAGCCCGATGGAGAGCGTGCGGGTCTCGGTGTCGGTCAGCACCGACGCGAACAGCACCTCGCCCCAAGCCGTGATGAACGCGAACACACCGACCGCGATGATGCCGGGCCTGGCCACCGGAAGGATGACACGGACCAAGGCGCCGACCCTGGTGGTGCCGTCGATCATCGCCGCCTCCTCCAACCCCTCGGGGATGGCGCTGAAGTACCCGGCCAGCATCCAGATCGAGAACGGCAGGGCGAAGGTCAGATAGGTGATGATCAGCCCGAGGTAGGAACCGGTGAGCTCGATACCGATGAGGTCCTCCACCCGCACGAAGATCAGGAAGAGCGGTAGCAGGAACAGGATGCCCGGGAACATCTGTGTCGAGAGCACCGTCATGCTGAACAATCGCTTGCCGCGAAAACGCAGTCGCGACAGCGGGTAGGCCGCGAGTACCGCCACCAGCAGCGCCAGGACCGTGGCCGTGGTCGTGACGATGAGGCTATTGACGAGATAGCTCGCCAAGGGGATCGTCGTCCACATGTCCACGAACGGTTGGAAGGTGATCCGGTCGGGGAACCACGTGAACGTCCCCCTGACGTTTTCCAATGGCTTCACCGAGGTCACCACCAACACATACAGCGGCAGCACGGTGAACACGGTGAGAAAGGTCAAGACGACCCTTCGAAACCAACGGAACCCCCTGGTCTCAATCATTGCCACTCCCCTTGGGCAGCACCATTCGGACGTACATCGCCGACGCGACGATCAACACGACCAGCAACATCACGCTCATCGCGGCGCCCAACCCGAAGTTCCAGTTGACGAAGGAATGCTCATAGATGAGTGGCGATATCAATCGTGCGCTCTCGGGCGAGGTATCGCCGAAGAGCAGATAGGGGATGTTGAACTCATTGAACGTCCACAACCCCATGACGAGCAGGACGACCAGGTTCGCCGATCGGACCATGGGCAGCGTGATGTCGGTGAACCGTTTCCATGTCGAGGCGCCGTCGATGGCGGCGGCCTCGTAGACGTCCGCGGGGATGCTCTGTAGCGCCGCCAACAACATCAGGAACGCGAACGGCCACAGGCGCCACACCGACACGATCACCAGCACCCAGAACGCGTTCTCACCGATGAGCCAGAAGGGACGTTCGTCCAACAGGCCCATGTCCTGCACCAGCACGCGGTTGACCATGCCGTCGCGCTGGTTGAACATGAACGCCCAGAGAATGGCGGCGACGTAGACCGGCAGCGCGTAGGGCACCAGGAACAGCGTGCGAAGCACGCCGCGCCCCCGGAACCTCGTGTTCAGCGCGACGGCCGCCGCCATGCCCAGCGCCCACGACAACCCCACCACCAGCACGGTGTAGACGATGGTGCGGATGAGGCTTTCGAACAGGGCGTTGCCCAGGGCGCTCCCGGGGTCGAGGCCGCGTACGAAGTTGTCGAACCAGACGAACGGTGCCGTCGTCCATCGCCGGATGGTCAGCTGCGTCAGCGAGGTGAACGCGATGTAGATCCCCAGAAGCATGGGGATGATGTGGACCAGCAACTCCAGCACCGCCGCCGGCAGGATCATGCCGTACGGCAGGAACCACCCGGGTCGGCGCGACCGTCGCCGGTCGGACCCGGGCGCGGCACCGGACCGCGGTTCTTCGGTGAACGACATCTGGTGCCCTCCAGGGGTACGCCGCTCAGTTCGCGGCGTCCATCTCGGCCTCGGCGTCCTCCATGGCCTGACGGACGTCGGCCTCGGTGATCTCGCTTCCGGTCGCTATGTCGGCGAAGATCCCACCGATCGCCGCACCGAGCACCGTCTCCATCTGTCCCTCTTCGGGGATCAACGGCATCGGTTCGGAGTGTTCGGTGAGGATCCGTTGGAAGGTGTCCATCGACTCGTCCTGGAGGTCTTCGTTGTCGTAGGACTCGGTGGCCACCGGCAGCGTCTGGAACTCCTGCGAGAGGTAGACCTGCTCCTGCGGGCTGGTCAGGTGCTCGACCAACCGCAACGCGCCCTCTTGGTCGTCGGTGTCGTTGAAGACACTGATGTTGATGCCGGCCGCGAGGCTCTGAATCGGATCCCCCGGAAGCGGGTCGAGCATGGGCACCTCGGCGATCTCGTAGTCGTCGAAATCGCGGGCGGCCATGGTGGTGCGGGCGCTGCCCTGCACGATGATCATGGCCGAGCGCCCGTCGACGAAGTCGCTGATGGCCTGGGTGCCGTCGCTGAACTCGGCGCTACTGGGGTCGACGACGTCCTCCACGGCCATCAGGTCCACCCACTGCTTGACCGCGGCGACCTGCTCGTCGGAGGAGAACGTGGGCCCCTGCTCCGCCCACAGGTGTCCGCCCTGCTGCCGACCGAGGATGAAGGCCATGTGGGAGTTCTGGCGCTCGTTGCCGCCCTCCAGCCCGAATCCGTACTGGTCGATCTCACCGTCGTCATCGGTGTCACGGGTCAACTCGTTCGCGGTGTCGACGAACTCCTCCCACGTCGCGGGCGGCTCCTCGATGCCCGCCTCCTCGAACATGGTGGGGTTGTAGAACAACGCGTAGGACAGGCCGTAGAGCGGCACCGACGTCGGGGGTTGTCCCTCGGCGCCACCGGTGGCGAAGCTGGTGGTGACGAAGCGTTCCTCTCCGCCCACCGCCTCCAGTTCCGCGCCCTCGAAAGGCACGAAGGCACCCGTCTCTTGAAGGCTGGCCGCCCAGGTGTTGCCGATGTTGAGCACATCGGGCGAATTGCCGCTACTGACCGCGGTGAGGATGCGGTTGTACAACTCACTCCAGGGGACGACCTCCAGTTCGACCTCGATTCCGGTCTCCTCCGTGAAGCGGTCGAGCGCGGGCTGAAGGACCTCCAGGTCCTCCTCCACACTCGCGCCCTGATTACTGGCCCAATAGGTCAGGGTCTCGCCCTCGGAACCTTCGTCGGGACCGCAGGCGGTCAGTGCGGCGACGAGTCCGAGCGCGGTCGAAGCGGACAACACCGCTCTGGCGGAAATCTTCACGACCGTCTCCGTTTCCCATTGGTCATGCGCACCCGCCCATCACCGACGGTTCGGAGCGCAATGGAATCGACCGGCCACGTGTTCTCCGATCGGCCTCCGACCAATCAGGTAAACCGGTTTACCGCGCAAGTGTAAGTGAGATCTCGCGGACATAGCAGAGGTGGTTGTGAAACCGTTACTCGGGCGGGTCCGGCCGCCCGGAGGACTCCCTCAGACAAAGCTCACCGGTCATCACGGTCGACAGCGGCGGTTCCTGTCCCTTGAGCATGTCCAACAGAATGCGCGCCCCGGCGCTGCCCAGCGCTCGATGCCTGCTACGGACGGTCGACAGCGGCGGCGAGACGAACGAGGCCAGGGGGATGTCATCGAATCCGGCCACCGCCATGTCGTCGGGGACGGCCAGTCCGGCCTTCCCCAATACCGAGTAGCCCCCTACGGCCATGATGTCGCTGCCGTAGAAGATGGCCGTGGGGCGTTCGTCGACGTGCAGGTCGATGAGGCGTTGTGTGGCCCGGGCCCCACCCTCGATGGTGTAACCCCCCTGTTCCTCGACCGGGCCCGGTTCCAGCCCGAACTCGCGGACCGCCCGCTCCCAGTGACGCCTGCGCTGGAAGGCGTGCAGCATGTCGGGGGCACCCTGGACATGGGCGATACGACGATGGCCCGCCTCCACGAAGCGCCGCACGAGACCGCGGATCGCCTCCTCGGAGTCGATGGTGACGGAGGGAAGGTCCGTGGAACCCTCGGGCACACCGACCACGACGGCGGGCGCGCCCATCCGGCGCAACAACTCGGGACGACCGTCGTCCACCCGCAGGTCGGTGACGAGGAAACCGTCGACGAAGCGGTCATTGAACAACCGCTCATAGGTCGCGGTCTCGGTCCGCGTGTCGGGCACGAAGCGGATGACGGTGGCGTGCTCCTCACCGGAGAGCACCGACTCGATACCCGACAGGACCGAGGGGAAGAACGCGTCGAAGTCGAGTATCTCGGGGGAACGACGCACCACCAGACCGATGGTGCCCAGCGGCTTGCCATTGAGCGCGCGTGCGGCGTAGCTCGGGCTCCAGCCCAGCTCCACCGCCGCCTGACGAATGCGCTCACGGGTTTCGGAGCTGGCCCCGGTGCCGCTGTTCAAAGCCCGCGACACCGCGCCCTTGGACACGCCCGCTCGTCTGGCGACGTCACTGATCGTGGGACGCTTTCGTCCCGGGTTCCCACTCGTCATAGGTGGGATGATAGTGGGACCGGGGTCCACGCCCCGATCGGCCATATCCGGGCGCGGATCCCCGACTCACCCCTGGGCACGGGGTTCGTCGTGCAACGGTTCCACGGGCGGGGCGGTGCCGCCCTGGAGTTCGTGCTCCAGGGCGTCGAGTTCGGCGCCCCCGGCCATGTGGTGGGCGAGTTCCTGCGGCGACAGGTTCTCGCGGGGCTCGTCCAGTTCCACCGCGCCCAGTTTGAGCACGGTGAAGTGGTCACCGACCAGGTGGGCGTGGTGGGGGTTGTGGGTGATGAACACGACGCCCAGTCCGGCCTCGCGTGCGGCGTTGACGTACTTGAGCACCACCCCGGACTGTTTGACCCCGAGCGCGGCGGTGGGCTCGTCCAGGATGAGCACCCGCGCCCCGAAGTAGATGGCGCGGGCGATCGCCACCACCTGGCGCTGTCCACCGGACAGGTGACCCACGGGCGCGTCGATGTCGGGCAGGTCGATGCCGATCTTGCGCAGTTCGGTGTCGGCGATGGAACGCATGCGCGCCACGTCCAGCATCGACAGCGGGCCCCGCCCTCGACGGAGTTCCGAACCGAGGAAGAAGTTGCGCCACACCGGCATCAGCGGCACCAACGCCAAGTCCTGGTAGACGGTGGCGATGCCCCGGTCCAGGGCCTGGCGCGGCGAGGTGAACGTCACCGGTTCGCCGTCCACCAGGTACTCCCCCGTCGTGGGCCCGTACAGGCCGGACAGGATCTTGATCAGCGTGGACTTGCCGGCGCCGTTGTCGCCGAGCACGCAGGTGACCCGTCGGGCGTGAACGCGCAGGTCCACACCGGTCAGGGCACGGATGTTGCCGAAGTGGCGATGCACGCCGCGCAGCTCCAGCAGGGGTGTGTCGTCGCCCATGCTCACCTCCGATCGGCCTGGGTGCGCACCCAGCCGTTGATCACGACGGCGGCGAGCAGCATCGCGCCGACGAAGAACATGACCAGGTTGTTGTCCCAACCCGCGTAGACGATGCCCTGTCGGGTCATCCCGTAGATGAACGCGCCGATGGCGGCGCCGATCACCGTTCCATAGCCGCCGGTGAGCAGGCATCCGCCCACGACGGCGGCCATGATGTACAGCAGCTCGTTGCCCACGCCCTCGCCGGACTGGACGGTGTTGAACGCGAAGAGCAGGTGCATGCCGGAGAACCAGGCGAAGAAGCCCACCGTCATGAACAGGCCGATCTTGACCCCGGCGACGGGAACGCCGACGGCACGTGCGCTTTCGGCGTCGCCGCCCACCGCGTAGATCCAGTTGCCCACGCGGGTGCGCACCAGCACCCAGGTGGCCAGGGCCACGAACAGCAGCCACCACAGGACGGTGATCCGCACCGACACCCCGCCCACGGGGATGGTGGAGGCGAACACGGTCCGGGCCGACTCGAAGCCGTCCATGTCGGAGATGTCGCGGGTGGACACTCCCCCGGTGACCAGGCGGGTGACCGCGATGTTGACGCCCTGCAGCATGAGGAACATCGACAGGGTCACCAGGAAGCTGGGCAGTTTGGTGCGGGTGAGGATCCATCCGTTGAGGAACCCCACCGCCAGGGCCACCGCGAGCGCGAACAGGGCGCCGACCCACACGTTCAGCGAGAACCACCAGGCGAACATGGACGCGCTCAGCGCGGAGGTGATGACGGCGACCCCCGCGGACAGGTCGAACTCGCCGCCGATCATCAGCAGGGCCACGCCCACCGCCATGATGCCGATGGTGGAGCCCGCGTAGAGCACGGTGGCCATGGCCGAACCGGTGCGGAAGGGTTCCGCGATGGCGAAGAACACCGCGAACACGACGACGGCGCCCAGCAACGACCCGACCTCGGGGCGGGTCAGGAAGCGACGCAACGGACCCCGTCGTCCCACGCGCAGTGTCTTCTCCCCGCCCTCGGCGGCGGGCGGCACCTTAGGTACCACTGTGCTGCCCATGGTCAGCGCGTTCCTCTCTCCGCGTACTCGGCGACCTCGTCGATGTTGGTCTCGTCGATGAACGCCGGTCCGGTCAGGACGGGTTCTCCGCCGCCCAGGGTGTTGCCGTTGGTGCGGTACAGCCACAGCGACTCCACCGCCATGTATCCCTGTAGGTAGGGCTGTTGGTCCACGGCCCACAGCACGTCGCCGTCCTGCAGGGCGGCGACGAGTTCGGCGTTCGTGTCGAAGGTGGCGATGGCCGCCTCGCTGCCGGCGTCGTCGACGGCGTCCAGCGCGGTGATGGCGATCGGGGCGCCCAGGGCGGCGACCAGGTCGATGTCGGTGGACTCCTCCAGACGGGCGGCGATGGCCGAACGCGCCTCGGGCATGTTGGCGCTGTCGACGTAGAGCGTCTCGGAGTCGCCGTCGAACTCCTCGGTCAGACCCTCACAGCGCGACTCCAGGCCCACGTTGCCCTGTTCGTGGATGACGCAGACGACGTTCTCCAGGCCCTCCTCGTCGAGGCGTTCGCCGAACGCCTCACCGGCCAGATACTCGTCGGTGCCGAAGTACTGCTGCACGCCCAGGTCCTGCCATTGTTCGATACCGGAATTGAGGGCCACGACCGGGATGTCGGCGGCCTCCGCGGCGGCCAGCGCCCCCTCCATCGCCTCGGGGCTGGGCAGGGTGACGGCGATACCGTCGACGCCGCGGTCGACGGCGTTCTGCACCAGGCTCGCCTGTTCACCGGCCTCGGGGTCGGAGGCGTACTCCAGTTCGACGCCGCTCTTCTCGGCGGAGGCCTCGGCGCCGTTGCGCACGATGTCCCAGAAGGTGTCGCCCTGCACCTGGTGGGTGATCATGGCGATGGTCAGGTCGACGTTCTCGGTGTCCTGCGCGGACTGTTCCCTACCGCCCTCGGAACTACAGGCGGTGGCGAACAGGAGCGCGCCCGCGGCTCCCAGGGCCATGGCCCGAGTGGTGGGTGTACGTCGCATCGTTGGCCTCCGGGGGATCATGTCGAATGGATGTGGGGGTGGTTCAGGGCAGCCGTTGGTGGCGTGCGCCCAGACCGCACCCGTTCAGGTAGCGGCGAGTGCGTTCGGCGATCGGCCTGGGCACGTCGAAACCGCAGGGGTACAGGTCCTGCTCGACGATGACGAACACCCGGGCGTCCACCTCGGCGAGGGCGTCGACCACCGATGCGGGCGAGGGCACCCCGGCCGGGGGTTCCACGCACACCCCACGTCGGACCGCCTCGCCGAAACTCAGTCCCTCAGTATCCACCTGCCGCAGGACCTCGGGGTCCATCTGCTTGATGTGGACGTAGCCCACCCGCTCCCGGTAACGCCGGATGAGGTCGACGGCGTCACCGCCCCCGTAGGCGACGTGGCCGGTGTCCAGGCACAGCGACACCAGGTCGGGATCGGTGGCGTCCAGGAACCGTTCGATCTCGTCCTGGGTGCGCACGTGGGTGTCGGCGTGCGAGTGCAGGCACAGGCGCACGTCGTACTCGTCGATGAGGATCCGGCCGAGTTCGTCGGCGGTGCGGGTCAGGTGCCGCCACTGGTCGGCGTCCAGGGTGGGCGACTCGGTGTACTCGCCGGTGCGCTGGTCTCGGTACATGGGCGGGATGAACACCAGGTGGTGGGCGCCCACGGCCGCGGTGAGCGCGGCGACCGTGCGAGCGGTGGCGAAGGTCTCCTCGCGGTTGTGCGCGTTGTGCAGGTCTCCGAAGACGGTGCCGCCGCTGACGCGCAGGTCCCGGCGGCCGACCTCGTCGGCGAGCCGGGCCGGGTCGGTGGGCAGGTAGCCGTAGGGGCCCAGTTCGAGCCACCCGTAGCCGGAGTCGGCGAGTTCGTCGAGGAACCGGGGCCAGGGGATCTGGAGGGTGTCGTCGGGGAACCATACGCCCCAGGAGTCGGGGGCCGAGCCCAGGACGAGGTGGTCGTGGACGGTGCGGGGTCCGGTGGGTGCCGCTGTGTCGGTCATGGCTGCTCCTCGCGGGGGGCTCACAGGTGGTGGCGACGGGTGCGCCGGTGCCGCCGGTATTCGTCGTGGGCGTTCCTGGTGGTGTCGAGGGTGGACACCTCGGCCACGGGCACGTCCCACCAGGCGGTGGTGGGCGGTCCGGGCGCGTGGGGGTCGGTGCGCAGGTGGACGACGGTGGTGGTGCGGGCGGCGCGGGCCTCGCGCAGGGCGCCGGCCAGGTCGCCCGGCTCCTCGACCCGGATGACGTGCGCGCCGAGACTGGCCGCGTTCGCGGCCAGGTCCACGGGCAGTGGGGCCCCGTCCAGCAGTCCGGTGGTGGGGTCGCGGTAGCGGTAGCCGGTGCCGAAGCGTTGGGATCCCACGCTCTCGGACAGGGCGCCGATGGAGGCGAATCCCTGGTTGTCGACCACGACGATGACGATGGCGACGCGTTCGGCGACCAGGGTGGCGATCTCCTGGGCGAGCATGAGGTAGGAGCCGTCGCCCACCAGTACGAACACGGCCCGGTCGGGGGCGGCCAGTTTCACGCCGAGTCCGGCGGCGATCTCGTAGCCCATGCACGAGTAGGCGTACTCGACGTGGTAGCCCTTGGGGTCCCGGGCCCGCCAGAGTTTTTGCAGGTCGCCGGGCATGCTCCCGGCGGCGTTGACGACCACGTCACGGTCGTCGAGGACGTCGTTGAGGGTGCCGATGACGGCGCTCTGCGCGGGCAGGCCGCCGTGGGGTCCGGCGCGACGGAGGTGATCGCTCTCGGCGACCCAGTCGTCGGCCAGCGCGCGGGAGCGGTGTTCGTGGTCGGAATCCACCCGCCATCCGGCCAGCGCCTCGCGCAACGCGGTGAGGGTGGTGCGGGCGTCGGCGACGACCTCGGTCGCGGCGAGTTTGGCGGCGTCGAAGCGGGCGACGTTGACGTTGACCAGGCGCACGTGCGGGTGCTGGAAGAGCGTGCGGCTGGCGGTGGTGAAGTCGCCGTAGCGGGTACCGACGCCGATCACCAGGTCGGCCTCACGGGCGAGTTCATTGGCCGAACGCGCGCCGGTGGAGCCGAGCCCGCCCACGGCCCGCGGGTGGTCCCAGGGCAGGGCGCCCTTGCCGGCGTGGGTGTCGGCGACGGGGATACCGGTGGCCTCGACGAAGGCGCGCAGTTCGGCGGTGGCGCGCGAGTACACCACCCCTCCCCCGGCCACCAGCAGGGGACGGCGGGAGGCGCGGATCGCCGCCACGGCACGGGCCAGGGCGGCGGGTTCGGGTACGGGGCGGCCCACGTGCCAAAGACGTTCGCGGAAGAACTCCAGGGGCCAGTCGTGCGCCTGTGCCTGGACGTCCTGGGGCAGGCACAGGGTGACGGCGCCGGTCTCCACCGGGTCGGTGAGCACCCGCATCGCGGCCGGTGCGGCGGCGAGGAGCTGTTCGGGTCGGCTGAGGCGGTCCCAGTAGCGGGAGACGGGGCGCAGGGTGTCGTTGACGGAGACGTCGCCGGCGCGCGGATCCTCCAACTGTTGCAGGGCCGGATCGACGGCGCGGCTCGCGAACATGTCCGAGGGCAGCAGTAGGACGGGGACCCGGTTGGTGGTGGCCAGGGCGGCGCCGGTGACCATGTTGGTGGAACCGGGGCCGGTGGAGGCGGTGCAGGCGTAGGTGGAGAGCCGGTCGGTGGCCTTGGCGTACGCGGCGGCGGTGTGCACCATGGCCTGTTCGTTGCGGGCCAGACGGTAGGGCAGGTCCACCTGCGCGGTGACCGCGGCCTGGAGCAGGGCCTGGCCGATTCCGGCGACGTTGCCGTGGCCGAATATGCCCCACACGCCGGCGATGAGACGGTGGCGTTCGCCGTCGCGTTCGGTGTACTGGGCGGCCAGGAAGCGCACCAGGGCCTGGGCCGTGGTGAGCCGGACGGTATCGGTGGAATCGGTCGACCCGGGCCGGTTCACGTCCGACCTCCTCTGCCTCGGTGCGAGCTGAACGGCAGCCGGGAATCCATCGGCTGTCGGGCCCAGGTGTCCCGGACCCAGGCGTGGGAGGGGTGGTCGCTGATCCGCCAGGCGCGTTCGGTCCCGGGGCCGGCCATGACGTTGAGGTAGTACATGTCGTAGCCGGGCGCGGCCATGGACGGCCCGTGCCAGCCGTGCGGGATCAGGACCACGTCCTCGCTGCGCACCTCGGCCATGACCTCGATGGGTCGTCTCTCCGTGCCGTGCACCCGGTGGTAGCCCACCCCGTGTCCGTGCGGCCCATCGGAGATCTCGAAGTAGTAGATCTCCTCCAGCTCGGACTCGGTGGCGGTGACCTCGTCGTGTTTGTGCGGCGGGTAGGACGACCAGTTCGCCGAGGGGGTCAGGACCTCGCACACCAGGAGACGGTCGGCGGCGAAGGTGCCCGGCAGGCACAGGTTGTTGACCTGGCGGCTGCTCTGTCCGGCCCCGCGCAGTTCGACGGGGACGTCCTCGGCGGGTCCGTAGCGGGCGGGCAGGGCCCGGTCGCAGCGCGAGGCGGGCAGGGCGAACCGGCCTCCGTCCCGGCTGGTGATGGTGGCGCGGGCGTCTCGTGGCAGGTACACGAAGTCGCTCACCCGTGAGAACACGTCGTCGCGGCCCTCGACCTCGAAGACCATCGAGTCCAGGGCGACGGTGCAGCCGCCCTCCAGCGGTAGGACGAGGGCCTCGGAGTCCCCGGTGGTGATCCGAGCCGAATGCCCGGGTGCCAGTTCCAAAACCCGCAGGCCCGAATAGCCCCACCCCGCGGTGTCGGGGGTGACCACGGTGCGGAACGGCGGTTGGGCGGTGCTCAGCGCGGACAGGTGGTGTTCGGTGTTCACAGCAACCCCACAGCGGTGTCGACGGCGGCCTCGACGTCGTCGTCGGCCGGATACAGCAGGGACCGGCCGACGGCCAGCCCGATGACGGTCGGTGGCTCCAGCGCCTTGGCCCAGCGGGCGTAGGCGGCCTCGGGGTCGGCGGCGACCTCACCGCCAAGGATGACCGTGGGCAGTGTCGTGGCGGCGGCGACACGCTCCATGTCCTCGATCGCGGGGAGTTTGAGCCAGGTGCGCGCCGAGGAGGAGCCGAGACCGGCGGCGATCGTGGCGGCGCGGGTGACGGACTCGATGGACAGGTCGTTGCGCAGTCCCTGGCCGGGTCCGTCCGGCCGGCGGGACACGAAGGGTTCGACCATCGCGACCAGTCCGGTCTCGGCCAGGTCGGCCACGGCCCGGGCGCAGTGTTCCAGGGTGCGTGCGGTGCGGTCGTCGGCGTAGTCCAGGCGCAGCAGCATCTTGCCGCCCTCGAAGCCGGAGCGTGCCAGGCCGTGCGCTGTGTAGCCGGTGAACCGGTCGTCGACCTCCCAGTCGGCGCCGGCCAGACCTCCCCGGTTCATCGAACCGAACACCGCCTTGCCGTCCAGGGCGCCCAACAGGAGCAGGTCCTCCAGGACGTCGGCGGTGCCCAGGACCCCGGTCACCCCGGGGCGGGCCAGGGCGGCGCACAGGCGGGAGAGCAGGTCGGCGCGGTCCGCCATGGCCAGGGGGTGCGCTCCGGCGCGCAGGGCGCCGCGGGCGGGATGGTCGGCGGCGATGATGAGCGCCCGCCCCGAGGGGCCCACGGGGGTGGTGGGGCGTCTTCGTCGAGCGGCGGCGTCGGTGATGGCGGCGGGATGGAACAGACGGGCGCGGGTGAGTTCCCGGACCTGTTCGCGGGTGATGGCGGAAGCGGTTCGGTGGACCGCGTCATCGGGCATGGGGTGCCCCCGCTCCACCGGTCTCCAGGGCGGCCCGCACCTCGGCGGTCGTGGGCATGGCGTCCGAGCACGCCAACCGGGAGGCGACGATGGCGCCGGCGACGTTGGCGAAGCGCAGGATGCGTTCGGTGGGCCATCGAGAGAGCAGGCCGTGGCAGAGGGCACCTCCGAAGGCGTCCCCGGCGCCGAGCCCGTTGACCACCTCCACCGGTACCGGAGGCGCGCTGTGCGGACCGGTGTCGTCGACGGCCGACACTCCGTCCGGCCCCTGTTTAACCACGGCCAGGGTCAGGCCCAGTTCGCGGCCACGGCGGGCGGCCTCGACGGGGTCGCGGGTACCGACGGCCGCCTCCCACTCGTCGAGGTTTCCACAGGCCACGGTGGCCAGGGGTAACGCCTCGGCGACGTGACGCCGGGCCTGTTCCCGGGAGTCCCAGAACATGGGGCGGTGGTCCAGGTCCAGGACGGTGGGGTGGCGGCGCTCGCGTACGCGCAGCGCGGTCAGGGTGGCGGTGCGGCCGGGTTCGCGGCACAGCCCGGTGCCGGTGGCCCAGAACAGGTCGGCTCGGGCGATGGCCCCGGTGTCGAGTTCGTCGGCCTCGATGAGCAGGTCCGGCGCGGGGTCTCGGCCGTAGAAGTACAGCGGGAAGTCGTCCGGTGGGAAGAGTTCGCACAGGGTGACGGGAGTGGTGGTGCCCGGCACGGCGTCGACGAAGCGGTCGTCCACCCCGTAGCCGCGCAGGGCCCGGTGCACGAACCGGCCCAAGGGGTCGTCGCCGACGCGGGTGATGACGGCGGCGGCGCGCCCGTGGCGGGCCGCGGCCACCGCGACGTTGGTGGGGCTGCCGCCGAGGAACTTGCCGAAGGACTCCACCTCGTCCAGGCCGACCCCCACCTGGTGCGGGTAGATGTCGACACCGACCCTGCCCATGGTGATCACCTCGGGCGGGGTGGTCGACGGGTCCGGTTCGCTCACGGCCGCACCTCCGTGATCCGGACCGGACGGTGTTCCCTGCGCGACAGGTCCGCGGCCTCGGCGATCAGCACCGCCTCCAACGCGTCGGCGACCGTGCAGGGGCTGGGGGCGCCGTCGACGACCATGGCGACGAACGCGCCGATCTCGGCCTCGTAGGCGGCGGTGAAGCGAGGCCAGAACACCTCCCAGGGCTCGCCCGAGGGGAAGTCGATCCCGGGTTCGGCCGAGCGCAGCGGCACCCGGTCGTCCAGTCCGACGACCAGGGTGGAACGGGAGCCGGCGAGTTCCATGCGGACGTCGTACCCGGCCCCGTTGTACCGCGACCCTTGGAGCGTGGCCAGGGTGCCGTCGTCCAGGCGCAGCACCGCGGCGGAGGTGTCGACGTCGCCATGGTCGGTGAAGTAGGAATCGCCCCGGTTGGCGCCGTAGGCGAAGACCTCCTCGACCTCGCGTCCGGTGACCCAGCGCAGGATGTCGAAGTCGTGCACGTGGCAGTCCCGGAAGAGCCCGCCGGAGGCCGCGACGTAGCCGGCGGGCGGCGGCGCCATGTCACAGGTCAGGGCGTGGACGCGGTGCAGGTCGCCGAGTTCGCCCGCGCGGACGGCGCTGTGGGCGCGCAGGTATCCGGGGTCGAAGCGGCGCATGAATCCGATGTGCACGGCGGCCTCGGCGCGCCGCACCTCCTTCAGCAACCGGATGGTCTCGGCGACCGTGGGAGCGACCGGTTTCTCGCAGAAGACGGGGACCTTGGCGGCGATCCCCGCCCGGATCAACTCGGGGTGGGCGGGGGTGGCGGCGGCGATGACCAACGCGTCGACGGCGCCGGGAGCGAGGAGCGCGTCGACCTCGACCGGTCGGGCGCCGATCCGGTCGGCCACGGCGTGGGCGCTGTCGGTGTCGACGTCGGCGAGCAGGAGTTCGGCCACCTCGGGGCGGGCCCGAAGGGCGGCGGCGTGTGATCGTCCGATGCGTCCGGTTCCGACCAGGCCTATGCGCATGCGACTCCCTGGGGTGTAGCGCGTATCACATCCGGGGCCTCATGCTCACCCGTCGCTCTTCCCGCTGTCAATACTTTGTCCGGACATACTGATGTAGTAACCTCGTATTCCGTTCTCCCGTACACGAGGTAGCACCGGTGACCCACAGTCCTTTGTCCATCGACCTGGATCGCAGCAGCCCCGTGCCGCTCTACTTCCAGGTCGCCCAGGAACTGGAACGGCGGATCATGGCGGGCGAGATGCCCGCGGGCACCCGTTTGGAGAACGAACTCATGCTGGCCGAACGGCTGGGTCTGTCCCGGCCGACCCTGCGTCAGGCCATCGAGTACCTGGTGGACCGCGGCATGGTGGTGCGCAAACGCGGCGTGGGAACGCAGGTGATCCGCCCGCGCGTGCGTCGTCCAGTGGAGCTGTCCAGCCTCTACGACGACCTGGCCCGTGTGGGCGAGGAACCCGGCACCCGGGTGCTGCGCCTGGCCGTGGAGGTGCCGCCCGACCCGATCGCGGCACAGATGGAGCTGCCGCCCGGGAGCGAGGCGTACGTGCTCGAACGGCTGCGCCTGGCCAGGGGCGAACCCCTGGCCCTGATGCGCAACCACCTGCCCGTGAGCCTGGTGGAACTGCGTGAGGGCGAACTCCGCGAACAGGGGCTCTACCGGCTGCTGCGCGCCGCCGGCGTCACGTTGAAGATGGCCTCACAGAGCATCGGCGCCCGCAACGCCACCCCCGCCGAGGCAGAGGCCCTGGACGAGCCATCAGGCGCGCCGTTGCTCACCATGGAGCGGGTGGTCTACGACGACACCGGGCGAGTGGTGGAGGTGGGATCCCACGTCTACCGCGCCTCGCGCTACTCCTTCGAGCTCACCCTCACCGGCTGAGACGCCCTGAACCGGACACGCCTCGCGGCGCTTCCTCATGCCCGGATAGGCTCCTGCGATCTCCCATAGCGCAAGGACGTACCCCATGGCTCTCGCTCCCCGTAACACCGCGGGCACCAGATCGCTCTCGGATGTCCTCCGTGATCCCCGCCAGTGGTGGTGGGGGATCCAGGGCGGGGACCCCCGGGCCGCCGCGCAGGACCTGGACGACCTCCGGCAGGGCCTTCCGCTGCACTCGGTCGCCCACCTCCGCCACGGGCACGCCTTCTACCAAGGCCTGCTCGTCATGCACTTCGCCGCCCCCGAACGGGAACGGCTGAAGTGGCGCCAGTGGAGACCCTTCCGGACCTACGCGCAGCCCTTGTTGCTCCCCACCCCGACCGAGGTACTCGGCGTGCGTGAACCGTCGTCCTGGCGGGAACGCCGACTCGGGGACATGCGCATCGTCGACTTCCTCGCCGGCGGCCACCCCTGGGAGATGGCGGTGGTTCCCATCGACGTCGCGGTCGTCACCACCGCCCTCGACAAAGCCGGGTTCTGAGGCCAGGCCGGGAAAACCGCTTGGCTCGATGGATGTACGGGCACTCCGGGCGTACGGGGTGCGGGGGTCGGGGGCGCGCAAGGGGGTGGGTGCACAGGGGGGGGTGTCAAGGGGGTTGGATAAGCGGGGGCGTATCAGGGGTGCCGGGCGCCCCAGATCTCATGCCTTGGGGTTATTGGGCGTTGCTCGGGTCGTTGGTGGGGCGCCTGAGGTCGGGGGCCTGCGGGTGGTTGGGCGGGGTGGGGGTGGGTTCTCCCTCCTTCCCCGCCGCGTGATTGTTGCCGCCCGCACCGCACGCGTCAAGGCGATGTTGAGTCCCCATCAGCGTGGTGGGTGGCCTTGACCCGTACGGCACGGGCGGCGGTTCGGCGGCTATCGGGGAAGGGGGGAGAGTGGTTGAGGTCCCAACGGCCCTGTGGGCCTTCGGCCCACTCCGGCCGCAGGCGGCCGGATCCCTTCCCCTCCGTCTGGTGTCCTCGTGGGGCGCGTCGCCACTACGTGACGGGTCCGGTCACGAAGGGCCCGCTACAGGTGGGACGGGTGGCGAGCCGCGTCCCCGCGGTGGCCGGCTCTGGTCTTCACAGCGATGATCTTGCTCGTAGCGCCATGTTGGGCGCCCAACATGGCGCTACGGACAAGATCATCATGGTGGAGAGACAGCACAGGGTTGCACGGGGTTGATGATGTCGGTGGGCCGGTACCTGTGGTGGCAGTGGCGCCGACACCCCCGATGGGAGCCACTCCGTGCCCGGGATATGACTCCGGGCGGGGGGTTCGCGGAGTTTCTGCCCCTGGGCATGCCGATATCCCCACAGGGCACAGGACCCTTGGGGTCTGACACCCAACCGGGGGTGGACTCGGGGTGGTCGCGGCGGGGTGGTCGCGGCGGGGTGGTCTCGGCGGGGTGGGGTTCCACCTGGCGGAAACGGGTGGTGGAAGTACGCGGTGGTTAGAGGGCGGTGGCTGGGGCTGACTCGCCTTCCCCGTCCCCGGTCCCGCTGTCCTTTCCCGCTTCTTGGTGGTTCTGGGCGTGGTGGTGTTCCCAGATCTGCCGGTTCACCTTGGCCTGCAACCGGTGCTTAAGCCGGTTATGGGTCGAGCAGAGCACCTGCATGTTGGCCGCGCTAGTGGCCCCGCCGTGGGAGAAGGGGACGATGTGGTCGTACTGCGACCAGCTACGCGGCACATCACAGCCCTCGTGCCACTCACAGTAGGACTTCTTGAACCCCGCTGCCTGGCGGACCGGGTCCGGGGCGCACCGCTTCTTTCGCCCCACATCCAACAAGGTGCGGCCCTGTTCGTCGGTCACGAACCGGCGCAGCCAACTGTCGGGGGTCAGGCGGGCCACCATCTGGTCGGGGATGACCACACCGTCCTCGGTGACGGCGGGTTCAGCCGTCTCATCGCCCAGGAAGCGTGTGAGGGGGACGGTGATGTTGATGGTCGCCAGAGGTTGGCGGCTCAGACTGGAGCAACCCCGGTGGCCCAGAGCGGTCTCGAAGATGCGCATCATCGCGTCATAGGTGCGCTGATGCTTCGGCATCGCCGCGTTCTCCGGCCCATACGGCCAGGGCTCGTTCAAGTTCCTGGATCACGCAGTTCATCCGATTTGACCTGGAACGATACACACAAAAGCAGGCACGGAACCCGAGATCATGAAGGTGTCTAAGCCACATGATCACGAAAGTCTGCCGTGCCTGCCCGCCCATCTTCGCCGATCCCGGCCGTGCTCGCCAAACTCGGCCCCCTGGACCCCGAGTCCATCACCGACCTGCGCCCCTACCTGGACACCGTTCCCGACCCACGCTCCCCACGGGGACGCTGGCACGCCCTGACCTGCATCCTGCTCGTGTGCGCGTGCGCCATCATCTCCGGCGCCAAGAGCATCGACGAACTCGCCGAGTGGGGCCAACGCGCACACCTCAGTGTCCTGGCCGCACTCGGAGCACGACCCCACCCCCTGGCCTGGCGTCGCTCACCTTCGGCACCCACCATCGACCGCGTGCTGGCACGCATCGACGGTGACGCGCTCGATGCCGCCATCGGTGCCTACCTCGCCGACCGACACCAGGCCACCGCTGACCAGGCCGAAGGCGAGGACACCCCGAGGCCGAGGCGGCCCGCGATCGCCCTGGACGGCAAAGCACTCAAGGGCTCAGCCCGCCTGGGGCAACGCTGCCGCCACCTGCTTTCCGCCATCACCCACCACCGCCCCATCACCCTCGCCCAGGCCGAGGTGGGCGCCAAGACAGGCGAGACCCGGCACTTTCGACCCCTGCTGCGTGACCTGGACCTGGCCGGGTGCGTGGTCACCTTCGATGCCCTGCACACGGTCAAGGACCATCTGAGCTGGCTCGTAGGTACCAAGGAGGCCCACTACATCGCGGTGATCAAGACCAACCAGCCCCTCGCCCACCAGCAGATCTCGGGTCTGCCCTGGTCACAGGCCACCATCGCCTACACCCGATCCGAGACCGGGCACGGACGAGTCGAGTCTCGCTCAATCAAGGTCATGGCCATCGCTGACAGTCTCGGCGGTATCGCCTTCCCCCACGCCAAGCTGGCCATCAGGGTTCACCGCCGCCGTCGGCAAAGGGGCAAGAAGCAGACCCGCGAGACTGTCTACGCTCTCACCAGTCTGGACGCCCACCAGGCGACACCGGCCGAGCTGGCCGCTTACCTGCGGGGGCAATGGGCGATCGAGAACTCCAGCCATCACATCCGCGATGTCACCTTCGCCGAGGACGCCTGCACCGTCCACGCTGGCAACGCGCCCCGAGCGTTGGCGGCCTTGAGGAACCTGGCCAACGGTGTGCTCCACACTCTGCGGGCGGACAACATCGCCAAGACCACCCGCGCGATCCGGGACCTACCCGAACGAGCGTTGCCGTTCTTCGGGATCAGTTACGAACCCGACCCTTCAGGAACTTGAACGAGCCCTGAGCCTCACCGGTGCCGGCTACCGCAGGGACGCGCCCCACCCCGTGCCCCACCTGTAGCGGGCCCTTCGTGACCCGACCCGTCACGTAGTGGCGACGCGCTCAACGAGGACACCAGAGGGAAGGGAAGGGATCCGGCCGCTTGCGGCCGGAGTGGGCCGCAGGCCCACAGGGCCGTAGGGACCTCAACCACTCTCCCCCCTTCCCCGATAGCCGCCAAACCGCCGCCCGCACCGTACGGGTCAAGGCCACCCACCACAGCGTCACAGCACTCAACATTGCCTTGACGCGTGCGGTGCGGGCGGCAACAATCACGCGGCGGGGAAGGAGGGAGAACCCACCCCCACCCCGCCCAACCACCCCAAGAGCAGAGACCTCAGGCGCCCCACCCACACACCTGAGTGACGCCCCGTAAACCGGTGGGTTCCCGGCCCGAGGCGCCACACCAACCACCCGAGCAACCCCACCAGCCCCAAGAGCCAGAAACCTGAGGCACCCCACGCCCCACCCCGACCAGCACGAACCAACCCCCGGACAGCACGAAACCGGCGAAACCAGCGGCTCCCCCAAGATCGATGGGATCACGTAGGCGGAACAGTTCGCCAGCCCGAACTCTCCCACCTGTGGATAACCCACCACAGGCAGCAGCCGCCCGTCCCGAACGGTCTTGGGCGCGCTGGCCCCGGCGTACTGGGGCCCGACATACTGTGGCCTGGCGTACTGGACCAGTCCCCGGGGTGGCCCCACGCATCCCGTGCGTGACTAGCTCCCGGAAGGCTCATTCCCAGAAGATCAGCCCCCGGAAGGGCCGTTCTCGGAAGACCCATTCCGGAAGGCCCATTCCGGAAGGCCCATTCCCTCACGAACCGACCACCGACCATGTGGGTGCGGCATTCCGCCCCGGGCTCAGTCGCGGGGGCGTAGACCGCACAGGGCCAGGTCGAGGAGGCGGTGGGCGCGTCGTTCCCAGTCCTCGGCGGAGGGGTCGAGCTGATAGAGG
This sequence comes from Nocardiopsis sp. NPDC055879, assembly GCF_053615935.1. Classification (NCBI taxonomy): domain Bacteria; kingdom Bacillati; phylum Actinomycetota; class Actinomycetes; order Streptosporangiales; family Nocardiopsidaceae; genus Nocardiopsis; species Nocardiopsis sp. NPDC055879. The sequence goes on along the minus strand of NZ_JBSHCT010000017.1, from coordinate 80,426 downwards.
CCTGCCACGGCCAGCAGGACGTCGTCGGCGGTCAGGTCGGCGCGCAGGGTGCCGGCCTGTTGGTTGGCGACGAGCAGGTGTTCGACGGCGTCGGCCACGGGGCCCCGCCCGACCTGGGCGAATCGGCCGTGGGCGGTGGCGGTGCGCAGCACCTCCAGGAGCCCGGCCTTGGTCATGGCGTAGCGGGCGAAGCGTTCCAGCCACAGCCGGAACGCCTCCTGCGGCGAATGCTCATCGAGGAGTTCACCGGAGGCCCGGGTGAGCCGTTGCACCTGGTCGCGGTAGAGCTCGAAGACCAGGTCCTCGCGGGTGGGGAAGTGCCGGTACAGGGTGCCGATGCCCACCCCGGCCCTCTTGGCGATGGAGTTCAGGGAGACGTCCCTGGACTCCTCGAAGGCCTCGCGCGCGACCTCCAGCAGGCTGGCACGCGTTCGAAGCCCCTGTGCGTGGAGTTGTTCGACACGCTTCGTCGACATGTAGGACCTTCCTACGGCCGGTGCCACGGAGACTTCTCCGCCTCAGCGTATCCGATGTGTCCCCTGTTCAGAGCGGGGTTTTCGGTGGGTGGGAATCCTCGTCACACCGAGGAGGTCTTGTTTGGCGGAGGGTTCTCCGGATAAGTTGTAATACGTGGCGGAGACATCTCCGCCACGAGGTCGGCCTCGACCCCCACCCGTACCGGCCCCGAATGACACGACTGGAGCGCACATCTATTCGCAGGGGGCTCCCATGCACGAAACTTCCGTGACCAGCACGATCGGCATCATCGGCGTCGCCGGTGGGCTCGCCGAACACATAGCGACCGAGGCCGCCGCGCGCGGCCACGAAGTGACCGCGTTCGTGGACGATCCCGAACGATGGTCCGCGCCCGTTACCGCCGTCCGACGCGACCCCCGGGACCTCACCCGCCCCGACCTCGCGGAGTTCGACGTCCTGATCAACGCCTACCAGGTGCCCGCCGGCCGCGAACGCGACCACCTCTCGGTCAACCGCCACCTGCTGCTGTTACTGGCCCGTTCCCCGATCCGCCTCATCACCGTCGGCGATCCCGGCCCCCTGTTCGCCGACGCCTCTCGCACCTCCATTCACTGGCAGCAGAGCGTTGCCCGCGGCCCCCGACGTAAGGCCGGCCGCACCATGGAGCGGGTCTTCTTCCTCTACAAGATCAACCGCGACGTGCTCTGGACCTACCTGGCGCCGCCGATCGAGCTGGTCGGCGATGGTGAACGCACCGGCCACTACCGGGCCGGCGGCGACGTCCTTCTCACCGACGATCAGGGCCGCAGCCGGATCAGCAAGGCCGACTACGCGGTCGCGATGGTGGATGAGGTGGAGGCCGGCGCCCACCCGAGGCGGATGTTCACCGTCGCCGCCTGAGCGGTCCGGTGGCGAACTCCCACGGGAGGGTGACCGAGCGGGGAAGCCTCGGGGAAATCCCGTTCCGTCGCGTCCGGGGGTCTGGGCGCGGGCCACGGGATGGGGGACACTTCCCTGACCCGCCACCCCGCAGAGGATTCCGATGCCCCCTTCCTCCCGTACGCCCCGTGCCCTGCTCGCCGCGCTGTGCACGCCGCTCCTCGCCCTCAGCCTGATCGCGCCCTCCTCCCCCACCGCGAACTCCGAATCCGAGCCCGACCTGGTCACCGACCCGGTCGGGTACGTGGACCCGTTCATCGGCACCGCCGGGGGCGGCAACACCTACCCCGGAGCGGTACGCCCGTTCGGGATGGTCTCCTGGAGCCCCACGACGACCCCCGGCGACCAGACCGACACCGGCGCCGCCAACGGCTACCACTACGACACCACCCGGGTGCGCGGCTTCGCCCTCACACACGTCAACGGGGCCGGTTGCCACCCGGGCGCGGCCGGGGACCTGCCGATCATGCCGGTGACCGTTCCGGTGGACTCCTCCCCCAGCGCCGACACCACCGACGAGATCTACGCGAGCGACTTCGACCACGAGGACGAGTCCGCCGAGCCCGGCCGCTACACGGTGACCCTGGCCAATGGGGTGCACACCGACCTGACCGTGACCGATCGGGCCGGGGTGGGCGAGTTCTCCTTCCCCGAGGGCGACCCGGCCACCCTGTTGCTGCGCGCCTCCAACTCGCTCAACGGCAGCGAGGAGGCCGAGGTCGGCATCGACGAGGAGACCCGGACGGTCTCCGGGTCGGTGCTCACCGGCTCCTTCTGTGGCCAACGCGCCAACGGCGGAGAGAACAACCGCCGTTCCTACTACCGGTTGCACTTCACCGCGAGCTTCGACACCGACTTCAGCGAGGTGGGCACCTGGGAGGACGACGAACTCATGCCCGGGGCCACCACCGCCTCCGGTGGCGAGGGGTACGACCGCGACGCCCGCCGGGGCACTGGTTCGGGCGGCTACGTGTCCTTCCCCGAGGGGTCGGACGTGCGGATGCGCGTGGGGGTCTCCTATGTGAGCGCCGAGGGCGCCCGGGCGAATCTGGAGGCGGAGGTCGAGGACGACGCCACCGTCGACACCGTGGCCGAGCGGGCGAGCGAGGCCTGGAACGAACGGTTGGGCGCGGTCTCGGTCGGCGGCGGGAACGAGGACCTCCACACCGAGTTCTATACGTCCCTGTACCACTCGCTGCTCCAGCCCAACCTGGTCAGTGACGTGGACGGACGCTACCCCGGTATGGACGGCGAACCTCAGCGGATCGTCGACGGTCAGGGCGCCCAGTACTCCAATTTCTCCGGCTGGGATCAGTACCGCGCCCAGATCCAACTGTCGGCGCTGTTGGAGCCGGAGGTGACCGGGGACTTCGCGCAGTCGCTGCTGAACTTCTCCGAGCAGAACGGCCACGTGTGGGACCGGTGGGTGCACGTCAACGGCCCCACGCACGTGATGACCGGCGACCCGTCCGCGATCACCCTGGCCACGTTCGCCGCGATGGGGGTGGACGGCTTCGACGCCGAGGCCGCCTACGCGTCGTTGCGGGCCCAGGCCACCGAACCGCATCCGGACGGGTTGTCCGACGCGGGTTGCCCGGGTCAGTGCGAGGGGCAGCGCCCGAACCTGGAGCGCTACCTGGAGTTGGAGTACGCCCCGCACGACGACTGCCGCTGTTGGGGCGGGGCGGCCGAGACCTTGGAGGGCGCCGTGGCCGATCATTCCCTGGGTCAGTGGGCGCGGCGTCTGGGCCTTGCGGAGGACGCCGAGATGTTCGCCGATCGGGGCGGGTACTGGCGCAACGTCTTCGACCCGCGGGCCACCGAGGACGCGGGGTACATGCGGGCTCGCAACGGCGATGGTTCCTGGGTGGGGCCCTTCGATCCGGCGTCGGGGACCGGGTTCGCGCAGGGCACGGCGGCGACGTACACGTGGATGGCACCGCACGACGTCGGTGGTCTGGCCGAGGCGATGGGCGGGCGCGAGGTGGCCGCCGAGCGATTGGACGGGTTCTTCCGCACCCCCGACGGCGAGTGGTCGGTGGGCGGCGGTGACCCGCTTCGTTACGATCCGACCAACCAGCCGGGGTTGCACGCGCCGTGGCTGTACAACGGGTTGGCGCAGCCGTGGAAGACCCAGGAGACGGTGCGGGAGATCATCGCGTCCCAGTACGGGACGGGGCCGGCGGGCCTGCCGGGCAACGACGACCTGGGGACCATGTCGGCCTGGTACGTGTTCGCGTCGTTGGGGTTGTTCCCGCAGGCGCCCGGGCGCGGTGAGATGCTGCTGTCGAGCCCGGTCTTCACCCACGTCCGCCTGACCCCGCCGGGGCGCGGCCCGATCACCATCAGCGCCCCCGGGGCCGGCCCGGACTCGGTGTACGTGCACGGGGTACGTCTGGACGGGGACGAGCACGGCGCCTCGTGGCTGCCGGAGTCGTTCTTGGAGGAGGGCGGACACCTGGAGTTCGACCTGGGCACCGAGGCCGACACCACGTGGGCGACGGCGCCCGGGGAACCGCCCGTGGACCATTGAACGCCAGGCTCCGGCCCCGATGGCCTCGTGCCACCGTCGGGGCCGGAGCGTGTCCTGGGTCAGCGCACCGGGGCGCCGGGGCCGAGCGGGATGCCCAGGGCCCACCAGGCCAGGAACAGCAGGGTCCAGACCGCCGTCATGCCGATCGCCAACGGCAACGTGTAGGAGGCCAGGGTGCCGATTCCGGCGCTCTTGCGGTACTGCTGCAGGAATCCGAGCGCCATCACGAAGTAGGGGCTCATCGGGGTGATGGCGGTCGAGCCGGAGTCGGCGATCCGGAACAGCGCCTGGGTGGTCTCGGCGGGCACGTCGATGAGCATGAGCATCGGTACCAGGACGGGTGCGCAGATCGCCCACATGGCCGAACCGCTGGTGATGATGATGTTGATCAGGCTCAGCAGCACCAGGATGAACAGGAACAGCACGACCACCGGGATGCCGCTGGTCTGCAGGGCCTCGGCCGCGCGGACCGCGATCACGTCACCGATGTGGGTCCAGTCGAAGTACGCCAGGAACTGGGCGATCGCGAAGAACAGGACCAGGACGGGCGCCATCTGCTTGATGCCCTGGACCATCAGCGCGGGCACGTCGCCGGGCTTCTCGATGGTGCCGACGCGGTGACCGTAGACGATGCCGACCAGACCGAACAGCAGCGCCACCAGCGCGCCGACCCCGGTGAGCAGCGGCGACTCGGCCAGGCCGCCGTCCTCGCCGCGCAGCGGGGAGCCTTGCGGGACGACGATGGCGATCAGGACGATCAGGGCGAGCATCAGCGCGACCAGGGCGCGGCGCAGCCCGGAGCGCTCGGCGTCGCTCAGGTGCAGCGAACCGATGTTCTCCAGGTCCGCGTCCGGGTCGGGGTCCAGGTCGGGCCGCTTGGCCAGGACGAACTTGGTGATCACGGTGATGACCGTGGCCAGCACCACCGAGGAGGCGATGTTGAAGTACCAGTTGCTCAGCGGCGAGACGAAGGCCCCCGGGTCCACGACCTGGGCTGCGGCCGTGGTGATGCCCGCGAAGATGGCGTCGTTGGGGGTGGGGATCGGGCTGGCGTCGTAGCCGGAGGCGATGGCGGTGTAGGCGACGACCACACCGAGGATCGGTGAACGTCCGACGGCGCGGAAGGCCAGCCCGCCGAGGGGGACGAGGATGATGTAGGCGGCGGCCGAGGCCACGTGCGACATCGTTCCGGCGAAGGCGACCGCGAACACCACCCAGCCGGTGGGGACACGGGAGACGCTGACCCGCATGAGCGAGGACAGGAACCCGCTGCGTTCGGCGACCGCCACGCCCATGATGACCGCGACGATGGTCGCCATGGGCGGGAACGCGGCGAAGTTGTCGATCATCGTCGACAGGGCCATCGCCATGCCCTCGCCGCTGAGCAGGTTGCGGACCACCACGGTCTCCCCGTCGCTCGGGGAGACCACGGAGACGTCGAGCCCCGCCATGATGGCGCTGGCCACTCCCAGGATCGCGGCGAGGATCCAGAACAGCCAGAACGGGTGCGGGAGCGCGTTGCCGACCCGCTCGATCACCGCCATGGCACGGATGATGCGCGGCAGTGGGACGTCGTTGTCCGTGGTCGGGTCGCCGGCGTGGTCGGAACCGGTGGCGTCAGGGCCACCGGAGGTGGATCGGGACATGGGGTACTCCTGAGCTGAGCTGTGCGGTGCGGGTCAGACGAGGGGCAGGCGGAAGCGGCTCATGAACCGCCACATCTCCTCATGGGCCTCGATGGTCCGGGTGGTGTGACCGCCGCCGCTGTAGGAGTCGGCGCCGGGCCAGGTGTGTCCGCCGCCCTCGATGGCGACGTGTCCTACCGCCGCTCCCGGCGCGCAGCCGGTCCAGCGGTACTCGATGACGTCGGGGTCGACCCTGCGCGTGCGCGGGTCGGGTCGGCAGTCGCCGGCCTCGGCCCGTTCGGCGTTCCAGGTCCAAAGGTCGGGCAGGCCGCGCTCGGGGTCTCCGGTGTAGGGGATCGTGGCGTCCTCGGTGCCGTGGAAGGACAGCGTGGGGACCGGACGCTCGGGCTCGCAGTCCAGGTCGTGGGGGTAGAGCGCCGGAGCGACCGGGGCGATCGCGGTGACGCGTTCGGCGGCGGCGCAGGCCAGGAGCGCGGTGAAGCCGCCGCCGTTGGACTTTCCGGTGGCGTAGACGCGTGCGCGGTCCACGCACAGATCGGACTCGACGGTGTCCAGGAGGTCGTGGGTGAAGGCGACGTCGTCCACACCGGGCGCGGAGTAGGGGGCGCCCTGCCAGGCCTGTCGGTCGCCGTCGCCCTGGCCGATCACCCCTTCGGGGTAGACGACGACGGCGGGCAGTTCGGAGAGTCCGGAGAACTCCTCGGTTCCGGCACCGGTGTTGCCCCGTCCGTGGAAGGCGAGGACGACGGGCCAGGCGCGGTGCTCGTCGTAGTCGTCGGGCAGGTGGAGCCAGTAGGAGCGTTCCATGTCCGCGCTGTTCAGGCGGTGTTGGACGCTCTGCCCGGGTTCTTGGGGCGGCGGGCTCGCGCAGCCTTGGGAGCGGTGCGGGGCGGTGGTGTCGTGGGCCGGGGCGACGGCGGTCGCGGCTGTGGACGTGCTCGACAGGATCAGGGCGGGTAGGGCGAGTGTGATCGTCAGGCGGGCGAGGGGTCGTCGGTGCGGGCGACTCATGGTGTCCTCTTCCGTCGGTGTGCGGACGCCTCGGGAGCGTTTTCGGGTACGGCTGGCGGACCCTCGGCCATCGCGAACGCGACCGGGGGCCTGTGGATTCGGTCGTTACCGGGCCCGCGGCGGTGGCGGGCCCGGTGGGCTTGGGCGAGGGGGTCGGTCCGCCTTGGTGCGGCGGATCGACCCGCTCAGGGCCGGGTCAGGCCTTGAGCCATTCCTCGACGAACTCGGTGATCTCGGCGACGACGCGGTCGACGATGGCCGCGCCGTCCTCGGCGGTGGCCCGGGCCGGGTCGCCCAGGACGCCGTTGGCGCTGAGTCGGTCGTAGCGCACCTGGAGGGTGGGGTGCCCGGGACGGCGGGCGAGTCGGGGCAGCGCGTCGAGTTCGGACAGGTTCCTGGTGCCGGGGGCGAAGCGGTCGGTGTGGACCAGGTCGGGTGCCAGGTGGAGCATCTGCGAGGTCTCGGCCTCACCGCAGTGGCCGTGGACCTCGCTCTTGGGCATGCGGGCCACGACGTCGGCGGCGATGGAGGTCAGGGGCGACCACGCGAATTCGAGGTCGGGCAGCTCCGCCAGCAGGTCCTGGGCCAGGGTGGTCAGGGCCGCGTTGTTGCCGCCGTGTCCGGTGACGACCAGGACCTTGCGCCATCCGTGCGCGTACAGCCCGTCCAGGTACTCGCGCAGCACGGTGTGGAAGGTGGCGACGGACAAGGTGAGGGTGCCGGCGAAGGCGATGTGGTGGGGGGAGACTCCCACCGGCAGGCTCGGGCCGATCACGGCCCGTCCGGAGAGGCGTGCGGCCACTCGATCGGTCACCGCCTCGGCCCTGACCAGGTCGGTGGCCAAGGGCATGGCGGGACCGTGCTGTTCGAAGGCCCCGGCGGGCAGGATGACGACCGGGCTCTCGGTGACGGCCTCGGCCGCCTGCTCGGTGGTCATGTCGGCGAGGTGATGGGGGCGCGGCGTGTGGGGTCTGGAAGTGCTCATCGGTTCGCCGCCTCACGCGAAGCGGCCGCCACGGCGTCCCTGATCGCGGTCAGGTGTTCTCGGGTGAGGCGTTCGGCGGCCTCGGCGTCCCGGTCCTTGACCGCGGTGTGGATCTCCAGGTGCTCGGCGTGGTCGCGTTCGCGGTCGTGGTATCGGTGCCTGATCTCTACCTGTTCGCGTGAACGCACGAAGAGCAGCGCCTCGACGGTCTCCCGCAGCAGGGTGTTGCCGGTGGCGGCGGCGAGCGCGACGTGGAAGTGCACGGGTGCCTCGGCGTCGAAGCGGGGCGGGTGCAGGGCGTTGACGGTGGAGCGTTCGATCTGGGCCAGTTGCTCGTCGTCGCGCACACGGGCGGCCGTGGCGGCGATCGGCGGTTCCAGGACCAGACGGGCCTCGGCCAGTTCCAGGACCGAGTCCCCGCTCTCCCTGGGCAGGTGCGGGTTGACCAGGAGGGTCCGACTGAATCCGGCGCCCACGTAGGTGCCCGACCCGTGCCTGAACTCCACGACGCCGGTGGCCTCCAGCCGGCGCAGCGCCTCGCGCACGGTCGGGGTGGTGACGTCGAATCGCTGGGCGAGTTCGCGGGAGGAGGCCATGAGGTCTCCGGGCGCCAGGCTCTCCTGGCGGATGATCTCCACGATGTCGTCCGCGAGCCGCTCGGACAGGGAGGGCGCGTTCTTGTTCATATAGTGACTAAATCACTTAGTCTGTTGGTGCGTCAAGTCACACCCGTGCCCCTTCCCCGGAACGATCCGCACGTCAGAGGGTGCCGTCCTCCGCTCGGCCCTGCGCGGCGCGTTCGGCGACGCGCCGTTCGACCCCGTCCAACAGCCATGCCAGGGCCCGTTCGAAGACCCGCACGGGCTCGTAGGGGTCCCGGAGACGTTCGATGGCCTCGAAACGGCCGGCCTCGATCCGATGCGTGGTCAGGTAGCCCTCCTGGATCGTGGCGAAGGAGCGCCCTTCGGGATCGACCCAGCCTCGGGCGCGGTCGGCCTCGATCACCTTGGCGACGTGCCCCTGGACGAGACCGTCGACGGCCTCCACCACGGCGAGGGCCTCCTCGGCGTCGAGCCCGGTGCCGTCGAAGACGCGGATGGCCGAGTCGGTCCACGCGAAGGCGTGGGGGCCGATGAACGGGCCGGAGGTGATCTCGACCAGCCAAGGGTGCGCGCGGAAGGAGGCCAGGTCCTCACGGGCCCAGGCCTGGACCTTCTCCCGCCAGGTGCCCGGGCGGGTGTGCGGGAGCGGCGCCTGACCGGTCATCTCGTCGACCATCAGGGCCAACAGGGCGGCCTTGTCGGGCACGTAGGTGTACAGGGTGGCGGCGCCGACGTCCAAGTGGGCGGCGACCTTGCGCATCGACAGCGCCTCGACGCCCTCGGACTCGGCGACGACCATGGCCGCCTCCACCACGCGCTGGACGGTGAGCCGGTGGCGGGGCCCGCGTTTGGGCCGACCGAGACCGGTCCACAACAGGTCCAGCGTGGCCTCGACGCTCTTTCGTGCGGTACTCACCCGACATCCCCCTTTGCCAAAACTCCGTACACTGTTCTACATTAATCGAACAGTGTACGGAGTTCATTGGAGCACTCATGTCCCCACCGGGAACCCCCCGTCTACGCGAGGACCTGATCCGGATCGGGTCACTGGTCGTGGTGTTCGCCCTGACCGGCGTGGCCGCGTACGCGCTCATCGACCTGTTCTCCACCACGCCCGACGCACCCCTGGGGACGGCGGTCCGCTCGACCGCGTTCGTCCTGGTGATCCTGCCGATGGTGTGGGCGCTGTGCCGCACCGCCGGGCGCACCCTGTCCTCGATCGGCCTGAGCACCCCGGGACGGGCCTGGCCGCCACTGGTGACCGCCGCCCTGAGCGCCTGGTCCGTGTCCGCCCTCGTCGTGGGCGCCGCGCTGATCACCGGCAACGCCACCCTCGACACCGCGGCCCTGCTCCCGGCCCTCCTCTGGGCCCTGCTGCTCGCCCCGCTGATGACGCTCGCGCAGATCCTGCCCGAGGAACTGGTCTTTCGCGGCTACGTCCAGCACATGCTCGGGTTCCACCTCTCACAGGTAGCCGTGATCCTCGTCCAGACCGTCCTGTTCGCGGGCGCGGTGTCCATGTCCATGGGGTCCGCCGACGCACTCCTCGACCTCGTCCTCCTCGGTGTCCTCACCGGCCTGTTGCGCATGACCACCGGCGGGGTCTGGGCCGGGGTGGGCGTGCGTCTGGCCCTGACCGCCACCGCCATCGTGCTGCACGGCGTCGACCTCTCCTTCGGTGCCGGCTCCGGGGCCTGGAACCTGGGGGTGAACATGGGCGGTGCCTTCGCCGCCTACCTGGCGATCCGGTTCCTGTTCGCGGCCCGCCCCGAACTCACTCGGGTACCGGCGGAGCAGGACGCCCTGCCACGTCGACGGATCCCCGTGCGCGGCGTCATGTACGACGTCGGTTCCGGCTACGTGCCCGGACAGAACTCACGCGAGCGCTGGAACCCCGAGGTGGTCCGCGAGGAGATGCGCGTCATCCACGAGGACCTGCACTGCACCACCGTGTCCCTGTTCGGTCAGGACCTGGACCGCCTGGAGCAGGCCGCCCGCTTCGCCCTGGCCCAGGGGCTGGACGTGTGGCTGCAACCCCGTTCCCTGGACGCCCGCCACGACGAACTCGTCGAACACGTGGGCCGGGCCGCCGAACTCGCCGGGCGACTCATCGAGGAGTACCCCGACCGGGTGGTGCTCAACGTGGGCTGCGAACTCACCATCCTCAACCGTGACATCATCCCCGGCCGCGACATGAGACGCCGGACGATGGCCCTGTACGTGTTCGGGATGCTGCCCTCCTACTACAACCACCGGCTGAACAGGGTCTTGCGCCGGTTGGTCGCCGCCGCCCGCGAGGAGTTCCCGGGCCCGCTCACCTACGGTTCGGGCACCTGGGAGACCGTGGACTGGACGCCCTTCGACATCATCGGAGTGGACTACTACCTCGACGAGCTCACCCGCGGCTCCTACCGGCAGGGGCTGCGCGCCCTGAACCGGCTGGGCAAACCGGTGGTGGTCACCGAGTTCGGCTGCTGCTCCTACCGGGGCGCCGAGACCCTGGGCGGCTCGGGCGCCGACATCCTGGACTGGCGCGACCTGGACGATCGGAGGGTACGGGGGAACCCGGTCCGTGACGAAGGCGTCCAGGCCGACATGATCGAGCGGCTCATCGACGTGTACGAAACCGAGGACGTGCACGGCGCGTTCCTGTGCATGTTCGTCGAGGGCGACTGCCGCTACTCCCCCGACCCCACCCGCGACTGCGACATGGCGAGCTTCGGGATCGTGCGCCCGCCAGCCCTGGAGTCGGGTCTGTCCCCCGACGACGGACACTGGGAACCCAAGGAGGGCTTCCACGCCCTGGCCCGCCGCTACGGAGCCGACGTCCCTTCCACAGCGGACCGGGGCTGAGGCCTTCAGCCACGCAGTTCGCGCTTGAGGATCTTGCCCGAGGCGTTGCGGGGCAGCTCCGTCACCACCCGCACCGCCTTGGGCACCTTGAACGGGGCCAGCCGCTCCCGAACGTGTTCGACGAGAGCGTCCGGAAGCCTGTCGGTGTCGGCTCCGGGCGCGGGCACCACGAAGGCGGTCACCGCCTCGATCCACTTCTCGTCGGGCACGCCCACCACCGCGGCCTCGGCCACCTGCTCGTGGGCGAAGAGCACGTCCTCGATCTCCCTGGAGGCCACCATCACGCCGCCGGTGTTGATGACGTCCTTGATCCGGTCCACGATCTCGATGTAGCCCTCGGTGTCGGCGCGCACCAGGTCACCGGAGTGGAACCAGCCGCCTCGGAACGCCTCGGCGGTCTCCTCCGGCTTGTCCCAGTACCCCTGGCACAGCTGTGGGGATCGGAAGACCAACTCGCCCAACTCTCCCGGGGCGACGTCGCGGTCCTGCTCGTCGACCACCCGAAGTTCCACGAACAGGACGGATCGTCCGGCGGAGGCGGGGCGGTCGACGTGCTCCTCGGGGCGCAGCACGGTGGCCAGCGGTCCGATCTCGCTCTGCCCGAAACAGTTGTAGAACCCCAGTTCGGGAAGGGTCGTCCGGAGTTTCTCCAGGACCGGTCCGGGCATGATCGAGGCCCCGTAGTAGGCCTTGCGCAGGCTGGACAGGTCGCGGTCGGTGAACTCGGGATGGCCGGCCAGGGCGACCCACAGGGTGGGCGCGGCGAAGAACGCGCCGTGGCGGTCGGTCTCGATCCGACGCAGCAGGTCGGTGGGGTCGGGCGCCTCCACCAGGGTGTTGGTGGCGCCCACCGCCAGCCAGGGCATGAGGAAGACGTGCATCTGGGCGCTGTGGTAGAGCGGCATCGCGTGCAGCGGGTCGTCGTCGGCGTCCAGGTCCAGGGCGACCAGGCACGACAGATACTCGTGGACCAGGGCGCGGTGCGTCATCATGGCGCCCTTGGGCCGTGAGGTGGTCCCGGAGGTGTAGAGCAACTGCACCAGGTCGGTGTCGACGACCTCCACGTCCAACACCGGGACCGGACCCTCCGTGGCGTCGGCCAGCAGTGATCCGGCACCGCCGCGCAGCTCCAGCACCTGTTCGATCCCGGTGCGCGCACGCAGCCCGTCCACCGCGGAGCGCAGCGCCGGGTCGGCCAGCACCATGCCGCTGCCGGACTGTTCGAGCAGGTAGGCCAGTTCCTCGCCTTGGAGGGCGAAGTTGATGGGCACGTGCACCAAGCCGGCACGGGCGCAGGCCAGGTAGCCGATGAGGTAGGCGTCGGAGTTGCGCCCGTAGGCGGCGATCCGGTCGCCCTTGGTCGCGCCCAGGCCCAGGAGGCGGGCGGCGGCGCGGGTGACCGCGTCGTCGAGTTCGGTGTAGGTCCAGGTACGGTCCTCGAAGACCAGGGCGGTGCGGTCGGGGGTTCTCGCGGCACTGCGGTGGAGGATGTCGTCCACGCGGCTGGAGGTGGTCGAAGTGGTCATGGCACCTGCTCTTCCCAAGGTCGCGGCCCGAGGGTCGGGGCCGTCGGCACGGACCCCATCCTGTTGTCCCCCCGACCCCGTTCGCAAGGGTCGAGGTGTCAGGACGCTCCGACCTCGGAACGGGCCCGGCTCGCCTGATACGGGGTCGTCCACAGGCGGGACATTCGCTCTTGCGGTGGGGTGTCCCATCGTCATACCTTTTTGCCTGGTTCAGCGGGTTCGACGGAGTGGGAGCGGCATGAGGATCCTTGTGGTGGGCGCCGGGGCGGTCGGCGGGTACTTCGGTGCTCGGCTGGTCAAGGCCGGGCGGGACGTCGACTTCCTGGTGCGACCGGCCCGAGCCGAGGTGCTCCGCGAGCGGGGTCTGGTGCTGCGCACGGTGGAGGGCGAGACCGAGAGCGTGCCCGTGCGCGCCGTCACCGCGGCCGAGCTCACCCCCGAGTACGACGTGGTCCTGTTGGCGGTGAAGTCCTACGGGCTGGAGGGGGCCGTGGCCGACCTGGCCGGGGCGGTGGGGCCGCGGACCGTCGTGGTGCCCTTCCTCAACGGCATGCGGCACCTGGACGTGCTCACCGAACGCTTCGGCGAGGACCGTGTCTACGGCGGAGTGAGCATGGTGATGACCCGGCTGGGTGAGGCCGGGGAGATCGTCGAGGTCGGCAAGATGGGCGAGCTGATCTACGGTCCGCTGGGGTCGAGCCCCGTGGTGGGACTCGACCAGGTGCACAAGGCCCTGGACGGGGTCGGTTTCACCGCTCGGGCGGCCGAGGACATCCGTCAACGGATGTGGGACAAGTGGGTGTTCCTGGCAAGTCTGGGCGCCGCGACCTGCCTGATGCGCGCCCCCATCGGCCGGGTCAACCGGGCCCCGGGCGGCGCGGAGTTCAGCGCCGCGGTGTTCGCCGAGGCGATGGCTGTGGCCACCGCCGCCGGGTTCCCACCGAGTGAACACATCCGGGCCTTCGCCGAGAAGACCATCGGTGACACCGAACGCGAGACGTCCACGTCCATGTACTGGGACCTGACCCATGACAACCCGGTGGAGGGCGACCACATCGTCGGTGACCTGGTGGGGCGGGGCCGGGAACTGGGTGTGCCCACTCCACTGTTCTCGCTGGCCCACACGCACCTGAGCGTGTACTCGGCCGGCCGTGGCGACCTTTTCGCGAACCCACAGCACTGACGACGTCACCCTTGGTAGTTTTCCTCTGTTCGGCGCACCCCGCCCGGACGCTCCGAGGAGAGGATGACCCCATTGGGTACGCCCCGTGCACAGTCGGCACAGCACCTGCCCGAGATCCACGCCGACCTGGGCCGGCTTCGCGCGACCGTCGCCGCCGCCCTCGACGAGGAACTGCACGCCCTGGTCGACCTCCGCGCCTCCCTGCTCAACGGCTGCACGTTCTGCGTCGACATGCACACCGACACGGCGCTGAAGGCCGGCGTGTCCGCGCAACGCGTGACCCTGGTCGCCGCCTGGCGCGAGGCGGGCGACCACTTCAGCGAGGCCGAACGCGCCGTCCTGGAGGTCGTGGACGCCCTCACCCGGCTCGGCGAGAACGGTCTGGCGGACGATGTCTACGCGCGGGCCGCCGAGCATCTCTCGGAGCGGGAGATGGTCGCCCTCATCACCGCCGTCGGTCTGATCAACCTCTACAACCGTTTGGGGGTGGGCACCGCGCTGACCCCGCCCGTTCGCTGACACCGGGGCGTCCGGCGGGGCCGGCGGCCCCGCTCACGCGGGCCTGCGCCCCCACACGGAGTAGGTCAGGCAGGAGCAGGCCCGGAACGTGGGATCGGCCAACAGCGCGCGCACCCGGGCGAGGTCCTCGTCCGTCATGCCCTCGCGCACGAAGGCGTCGCGCAGGTGCCGGGTGTGGTGGGAGATGAGGTGCACGCCCGGGGAACCGGCGTCCCACAGTTCCACGTGCGGGCGCGGATCGACGTCGACCAGGCCGGCCCGGCGCATCGCCTCACCGGCGTGGCGCCCCCAGGCCGGGTCGGCGCCGGCCCGGCGCATCAGCGCGACCTTCGCCGCCAGGAACCTCTCGTACAGCGCCCCGGCCTCGGAGTCCGGCATGAGCAGGGACGGCCCGTAGTCGATGTCGAATTCGTCCAGTTGCAGTACCCCGCCCGGTTTGAGGGCGCGCACCAACCGGTCCAACACCTCCAGGCGTTCGGGCAGGTGCAACAGCACCAGACGCGAGTGGATCAGGTCGAAGGCGGCCTCCGGCAGCGGGTCGCGGGTGACGTCGTGCCGCAGGACCCGCAGTCCTTCGGCGGGGGCGATGTGGTCGGGCTTGATGTCGGTGGCCACAACCTCACCGCCCGGGGCGACCCGCCGAGCCAACCAGTGGGCGACACCGCCTCCCCCGGCGCCCACCTCCAGGCAGCGCCATCCGGGTCCGACCCCGGTCTCGGCGAGCCTGCGGGTGGTCAGGGGGTCGTAGGCGGCGGCCAGGAACCGGTGCTGGTCGCCGGCGTTCTCGTTGTGGTTGTCGAAGACGTAACCGGCTTCGGCGGGAACGGTCTGTGTCACTTGGGGTCTCCTGAGAGTACGGTCGGTCGGTCTCGCACCGCGTCGGCCGCCATCCGGGTCAGGGTGGAGGTGCACGTCTTCCCGGTCGGGCCGAGCGGTAGCGCGGGCAGGAACAGCACGTGTTCGGGCAGAGCCCGAACGTCCATCCCGTGCCGGTCGCGCAGGTGGAGGATCAGTTCGCGGGGCGTGGGCGGATCCACGCCGGGTAGCGAGCAGACGCAGGCGCACATGCGTTCGCCCAGGTCGGGGTCGGGTACGGGCACGCACTGCGCCTCGGCCAGCGCGGGGTGGGCGACCAGGGCACGCTCCACCTGTGCGGGGAAGAGGGTGACACCCCCCCGGATCACCGTGCGGCGCAGCCGGTCCACGACCCACAAGGTGCCGTCCTCGTCCAGACGCCCGACGTCGCCGGTGCGGACCCAACCGTGGGCTGTGCGCCCGCGCGCGTGGAGTTCGGGTGCGCCGACCTGGCAGAGGGGCGTCATCGGCCCCCGGGCCAGGATCTCGCCGTCCCGCCCCGCCGGCAGGGGACGCCCTCGCGGATCGCACACCCGGATCTCGGTGACCTCGGGGTCGGGTCGACCGGCCATGCCCGGTTCCCATCGGTCGGGGTCGTGCGCGGTGTGGCAGTTCACCCCGTCCGTGGAGCCGTAGACGTTGATCACGGGCCGGCCGAAGCGCTCCCGGCACAGGTCCAGAACGTCCCGGTGCAGAGGCGCCCCGCTGGCCACCAGGGCCCGCAGCGACGAGGTATCGACGCCCTCTTCCACCAGGGCGATGCGGCGCAGCATCGTGGGCACGCCGATCACGTGGGTGGGCCGGTGGCGTTCGATGGAGCGCAGCGCGGCCACGGGATCGAAGCGTCCCGGAACGATCAGGGTCGCCCCGAGCCGGATCAGGGACACGATGCCCAACGAACCGAAGGACGAGGCCAGGGGGACCGGGATCAGCGCTCGGACGGGGCCGGCGCCGCCCAGTAGCGCCCGCGCGTAGTTGCCCCGTCCCCCGGCCATGGCGTCGTGGGAGTAGGCGACCATGCCCGGTGCGCCCTCCGATCCCGAGGAGACGAGGATGCGGGCGGGCGAGTCGGAGTCGGGCCGCGCCGGTTCGGGAACCGGCGTGTGCGCGAACGGGCCGTTCGTGTCCAGTCCCCCGGTGTCGACGCACCAGTGGGAGGTCCGTCCCAGGTCGTCGACCCGACCGGTGTCGGTGACCACCAGCCTTGCGCGGGACCGCTCCACCAGGGAGAGCACGTCGGCCCGGGAGCGCCCGTAGGGGATCGGGAGGGCGACCGCGCCCAGGGCGGCGATGCCGAGTTCGACGGCGATCGCGTCCCGGCCGTCGGGCAGCAGCACCGCGACGACGTCGCGTTCACCGCACCCGTGAACGGTCAGGGCCGCGGCGGCCCGGCCGGCCCGCGCGGCCAGCCCCGCGCGGTCCAGGGCGCCGTGGGCGTCCACGATCGCCTCGCGCCCGGGGTCCGCACGCACGGTGTCCAGGAACAGGGAGTACAGGTCCCGTCCCGGGCATGTCCCCTCTTGGACCCATCGTTCACGGAGGCCGGCGGGTACGAGGTCGGGCAGGGTCATGCCCGCCGAGGAGGTCCAGGTCATCGCGGCGCCTCCCCGTCCAGGGGCGCGAACGTCCAGGGCGCGCGGGGCAGGGCGACCCCGTGCTCCCGGGTGAACGCCTCGGGGAAGTTCCGGGCGACGGTTTCCGGGTCCGCGACCGGCGGCGTGCCGTGCCCGGTCGAACCGGCACGGCCGCGACCGGCCCACCGGAGCAGGCGGGCGGCGTCGACCAGCGCCGTGCGGCCGGCGACACCGGCACCCGTGCGGGCACGTAGCAACAGTCCGGCCAGGGCGGCCTCGGCCGCCAGCAGGGCGCCGAGCACGTCGGTGAGGGTGACCAGGGAGGGAGCAGGGCCGGTGTCGTCGTCGGCCAGCAGGTGGGCGATCCCGCCGTGGGCCTGGATCGAGAAGTCGGTGGCCGGAGCCCCCGGGGCGGGTTCCTCACCGGCCCAACCCTCGGCGTGGACGTGCACCAGACCCGGGGCACGAGCCGTGAGGTCGTCGACGCCCAGCCCGAACCGTTCGGCCCGGCCGGGTGGCCAGTTGTAGAGCAGAACGTGCCCCCGCGCCGCCCACTCGCCCGCCGCGCGACGGCCCTCGGTGCTCCTCAGGTCGCACTCGACCGCGTCCTTGCCCCGATTGAACGCGGCGAAGCGGGCCGAGAGCCCTCCCGCCAGGGGTGGCACCCCGCGCATGGGATCACCGCCCGGCGGTTCGACGCGCACCGTCTCGGCGCCCAATAGGGTCAGCGCCAGCCCCGCCAAGGGGCCCTGGACCCGGTTGGTGGCCTCCACCAGGCTCAGCCCGGACAGGGGCGCGGTCCCGTTGCCCGGCCACGAGGGCAGGGGCGGGCCGGGCGTGGCGTCCAGGTCGCGTAGTCGGCCGGGTGAGGAAGGTCCCTCCTCGGTGTTCTCCCCCGGTGAGCGCAAGGGGACGGCCCCCACCGCGCACTCTCGGGCGATGTCGCGCACGACCGCGAACGACCGTGCGGCGAGGGTGTCGAACAGCGCCTCGGGCAGCGGACACACCGCGGTGGCGAAGCGTCGTTGGAATGGTGCCCACCCTGCGGCGATCGCCTCCATGGGTGCGCCCGACGTCCGCCAGAACAGGAGCCACGCCTCGGGATCGAGGGTCTCGACCTCGAAGCGGACCCCGTCCGAGGAACGGAACGGCGGTGCCTGCCCCGGGTGCTCTTGCGGCGGTGTCCCCCGTGTCGCGGTGGCCTCGGCGACGTAGGGGGCGACTGCCATCAACGCCGCCCCGGCCACCGACACCGACCCCCGCAGCGCCGGTCCACCGCGCTCCAGGGTCAGTTTCGTCGCCAGCACCGCCTGCACCGCGAGCACGCCCGCGCACACCGACGCGTAGTCGATCGGCAGGAACCGGTCGCGGCCCCGCGCACGGCCGTGCAGGTGGGCCAGACCGCACGCGGCCTGGACGTCGCGTTCGCCGTACAGGGGCACCGAAGGGGTCGACCACGTGATGTCGCAGCCCGCGGGCGGTCCCGCGGGGCCTGCGGGGCCGGGGAGCAGGTCGATCCGTCCGGCGGACCCGGGGTCGGGCGGGGCCTCGCCCACCCGTTCGACCGCACAGCCCAGTTCCCGCAACCGGGAGATCGCCACGCGTACCGGCACCGTGTCGCCCACGGCCCGCACCGTGGTCCCCGTCAACGGTGCCGCGACGGCCGCCGTCGCGGTCACGTCCACCGCCCCGTCCCACGGCCTCCGAAGGATAGGCCCAGTTTCTCCCGCAACGCGCCCCGCCGTACCTTGCCGGTCCCGGTGCACGGCAGTTCGTCCCAGGTGAGGACCATCGGGTCGGCCATCGTCGGCAGGTCCTCGACGGCCTTCTTCCACTCCCCCGGGTCCAGGGTCCCGTCCTCGGTGGCCAACACCGGGACGGGCGGCCCCTCGGCGACGCCGAGCACGACGCATTCCAGTACCCGGGGGAGTCGCTCGTCGACGACGTCCTCGATCTCCAGGCAACCTCCCTCGGTCAGGCCGTCCACCTCACGGTCCACCAGGCGGACCGCGCCGGTGCGGTCGATGGAGCCGATGTCGCCGGTGTTCCACCAAGAGCCCACGAGCTTGTCCCGCCAGCGCCCCTCCTCCCCGACGTAGCCCAGGCACAGGGCTTCGGTACGGCAGAACAGCAGGCCCTCCTCCCCGGCCGGGAGGGGGCGCAGGGTGCGGGGGTCCACGGCGCGCAACCGGGTCCGGCCCGGGATCGGTCGCCCCAGGTCGCGGGTGGTGGCGCCGACACCCTGACGTCGGGACAGCGACCGGCGGGTGAAGAAGCGGAAGGTCAGCGGTCCCGTCTCGCTCTGGCCCCATCCCTGCATCCACACCGGGAACCGGCGTTCGCTGGCGTCGAGGAACGTGCGGACGGTGGAGGGGTGCACGGCGTCGAAGGTGCTGACGAACAGCCGCACCCGTCGTAGCCCCTCCCGTGGTCCCTCCTGGCCGAGGTGGCGCTGCCAGCGCGCCAGGGTCGCGGGTTGGGCCTCCAGGACGGTGGGTCGGTGCAGGCGCAGCGCGGGCCCGGCTTCCTCCAGGTCCGGTGAGGTGATCGCCGAGAGCGCGTCGGGGAACAGCCACAGCACCCCGGCGGTCCAGGCCAGGGCGCGGCCGTGGGCGAAGGAGATCGAGGAGGTGACGGTGTCGTCGCGGCGGCTGCCCAGGATCGGCCACCGGTGGGATTCGAACCCGGCCAACCTGCGCATGAGGGTTCGGGTGGAGTGCACGGCCAGTTTCGGTACACCGGTGGTGCCGGAGGTGTGCATGATCGTCAGTGGGGCGTCCAGGTGCGGGCGGCGCGGTGGGGGCGCGGTGCCCCCGCGCACGTCGTCGAGGGTGAGCGCGCCCTCGACGTCCCCGTCCACCACCAGGGTCCGGGCGGCGTGGAGCGAGGGGTCGTGTCCGGCGTCCCTCGCGCCGAGCAGCAGGGCGGTGTCGGTGACCAGCAGCGCCGGTTCCGACCTCCGGAGCAGGGTCGCCAGGGCCGACGGCGCCAGGTGGGCCGACAGCGACACGGGAACCGCTCCCATGCGCGCGGCGGCGCAGGCGAGCAGGACGTAGTCCCAGTGGTTGCGTTTGGCGATGGCGACGCGGTCGCCCGATCGGACCCCGGCCTGGGCGAACCATCCACAGATCCGATGGACCAGGGTGCGGGCACCCGGCACGTCGAGTTCGACGCCCGCTTCCGGGGCGATGTCCAGGGGCCGGCTCAGGCGCACGGCGGTGGTGGACCCGCGCATGGTCAGGTCGTCGAAGAGGGTGCCCAGGTGGATGGGTTTGCTCGGTATCACGTTGCCTCGATCGGAGTGGGTTCGCGGGTCGCGGTGAGGAAGGCGAAGACGCGTTCGGCCGCCGTGTAAGCCGACGCCACCGCCCCCTCACTGCAGGGTCGAGAGGAGATCCAGTCCCCCGCGTAGTCGACGGCCGCCAGGGGACGGTCGACGAAGGCGGGGCGCGCGGACATCGTTCGTGGTTCGGGCAGGGGCAGACCGTGCCGGAAACGGTGCGTGACCGCCCCGCGCACGCGCGCCCCCGCACCGGGCAGGTAGCGTTCGACCCTTGCCAGGAATCGCCGGGTCACCTCCTCGTCGGGGGCGTCGAGCAGGTCCCGCGCCGCCGTGGGGGTGGCGATCAGCGAGATCAGGCCTCGCCCCCGCGGCGCCCGTCCGGGATGTTTGGCGTGGTCGATGGTGACCACCCCGATCAGGGGGTCGTCGGGCACCAGGTGGGCGAAGCCTCGGCGGGCACCGCGCGGGGACAGTGGGGCGTCCAACATCAGGGACAGTCGGAGCATCGGCGCGTACCCACAGGCCGCCAGGTACTCGTGTTCGACCGTGGGCGCGTCCGGGTACAGGCGCGCGGCGACGGGGGCGGGCACGGCCAGGACGACCGCCCGTGCGGTGAGCGCGCCTCGCGGTGAGTCCAGGCGTACCCCGTCCGGGCCGGGGGCCACCGCGGTGACCGGGTGGTCGGTGCGCACGTCGAGCCGGGCGGCCAGGGCCCGGGGAAGGGTGTCCATCCCGTCCCGGTAGGTGCGCCAGGTCGCGGTGCTTCCGGAGGCCACCAGGTGTGCGGCGAAGGGCGCGGCCACCGCCCGGTCCGCGGGCCAGCCGAAGAACCCCGCCGCCAGGGGACCCAACAGCCGTTCGCGCAACTGCGGGTGATGAGGGCGGAGCAGGTCGGCGATGGTCGTCTCCCCCGGCCCGGCCCTCTCGGGGTGCTCGGGGTCCAGGCCCGCCCGGCCCAGGCTCAGTTGCAGACGCGCCAGGTCCCAGCGGGCGCGCGGGGACAGGCCCATCCCGGTGAGCAATCCCAGGGGGCGCCCCGCGTGCCGATGGGATCGCCCCCTCCACCTCACCGACAGGGCGTCGCGTACCAGGGGGATCGCCTCGGGGTCGCCGTCGAGCCCCATCGCCCGGATGAGCCGCCAGGTCGCCGGGTAGGCGTCGGCCGACGGAATCATCTCGGCGCCGGTGTCGATGAGGTGGCCCTCGGTGCGCAGGGTGCGTGTCCGTCCGCCCACGGCGTCGGCGGACTCCAGGACCCGGACGCCGCGCCCCGCCCCGGCCAACAGGTGCGCCGTCGCCAACCCGGCGGGACCGGCGCCGACCACCGCCACGTCGATCGGTGTGTTCACGACGCCCCCATGAGGAAGGCGGCGATCAGGTTGGCGCCGATGAGCAGGACGACCGTGACGCGGTGGGTGTGGATGGCCATGCGTCGCGCCCGCAGGATGTCGCCGAGGACGAACCCGATGAAGAGCTGGGTCACGCGCAGCGCGATGACGGGCAGCAGGGCGAGGGGGAACCACCAGGGCGCGATGCCGACCAGATGCGATGCGGTGACCAGCAGGGTCTCCACCGCGGTGAGCGCGATGATGAAGATCGAGTTGACGCGCGGCGAGACCATCGTGGCGACGGTGATCCGTCCGGCGGCCCGGTCCCCGTCGGCGTCGTTGGTGTTGGA
The DNA here is from genome assembly GCF_053615935.1 of Nocardiopsis sp. NPDC055879. Classification (NCBI taxonomy): domain Bacteria; kingdom Bacillati; phylum Actinomycetota; class Actinomycetes; order Streptosporangiales; family Nocardiopsidaceae; genus Nocardiopsis; species Nocardiopsis sp. NPDC055879. The sequence continues at coordinate 58,762 of NZ_JBSHCT010000017.1, read as the reverse complement.
GTACAGGCCGAAGATCATCGGGCCGCCACCGAAGATCAACGCCTGGACGACGACGAACCCGTCGACGTGCCCGATGAGCAGCCCGTAGGGCACCAGGATCCACCCCACGCCCAGGCCGACGAGGAAGATCTCCTGGAAACCCCGGTAGCTGATCTTCAGTCCCCAGGAGTACTGGACCGACGCGACCAGGCACAGGGCGGCGCCGATGACGGCCCACAGCGGCCGGTGCGGGGCCAGCGCCACCACCAGGGTCCACAGGGCGACGCTCGCGACGGTCGCCACCCGCCCGAAGCGCAGTGCCTGGGGCTCGGTGAGCGTCCCGGCGACCAGGGGTTTGCGGGCCAGTCGGCGGCGGGCCGCGTCGGAACCGTAGTTGGCGGCGTCGGAACCGTCCCGGTGGCCGGTGACGTCGTCGAAGGCGACCATGGCGGCCACCACCGCGATCTCGGCGACCAGGATCAGCAGGAGGAACCCGATCGTGTCGACGCGCATGCCCAACAGGGGCAGCGTCAGGGCGAACACCAACGGCAGACCGATGTAGTAGTCGACGATGTCGAGCTTGGCCAGCCGGGCGTAGGTCCCCAGGGTGGGCCTTGGCGGGGCCGCCGAACCGGTGAGGGTTTCGGGGGTGGGCGACTCGGAGGGCGCGCTCACTTGGTCGGTCATCGTGTTCTCGGGGCGACCACTCCGGCGTGGGCCGGGGAGGGCGCCCCTGCCTCCTTCTTGCTGGTGTGGGCTCCGGAGCATGTCCGCGGAGAGGCCCCTCCGATCGGAGGGGCCTCCTGTGGGGGTGGGTCCCGTCAGCGGTTCCGCGTGTGGACGAACGACCGAACGGCCTCGACCACGTGTTCGACGCGGGCGTCGCTCAGGTGCGGGTACAGGGGCAGGGAGATGTTGCGGCGAGCCGCCTCCCGTGCCCGGGGCCAGGTTCCGTCGGGTCGGGCGTGGGGGGCGAAGGCCGGCTGTTCGGGCAGGATCCGCGGGTAGTAGACGTGGGCGGCGACCCCTTCGGCGGCCAGGTGGTCGCGCAGTCCCTCACGGTCCTCGCACAGAAGCGTGTAGACGTAGGGGAATCGGCCGTCCCCGCCCACGGGCGGCGCGACGATCCCGGCGTCGGCCAGGTCGGCCAGGCGTTCGGAGTAGTACGAACAGATCGCGGTGCGGCGGTCGATCCGTTCGGTGAGGCCCGCCAGGCGGTGCTGCTGGAAGGCGGCCATCACCTCGTCGAAGCGACTGTTGTGGCCGACGTGGTGGTGCAGGAAGCGGTTGCGGCCGTCCTGACCGTGGTTGCGCGACATACGCACCCGTTCGGCGAGGTCGGTGTCGTCGGTGAGGACCACGCCGCCCTCACCCGGCATCCCGAAGACCTTGACCTGAACGAAGGAGTACACACCGGCGTCGCCCCACCGGCCGGCCGGACGGCCCGCGAGCACGCCTCCCTGGGCGAGCGCGGAGTCCTCCACGAGCCGTACCCCGACCTTGGTGGCCAGAGCGCGCAGACGCGGCATGTCGGCCATGACGGAGAACATGTGCGCGGGCATCAACGCCCGCGTCCGGTCGGTGACCAGGGCCTCCGCGTGCTCGGGGTCCATGGTCAGCGTGCGGGGGTCGATGTCGGCGAACACGGGGGTCGCGCCCTGGGACAGGACCGTGCTCGCCAGCGGCGCGCACCCGAAGGCGGGCACGACGACCTCGTCACCGGGCCCGATGCCCATGGCGGAGAGGATCAGGGTGAGGGCGGAGGTGCCGCTGGAGCAGGCCACGACGTCGGAGGCCCCCAGGCGGGCGCGCAGCGCGTCCTCGAACCGCGCGGTGCGCCGACCCAGGATGAACTTCTGCTCGGGGTCGGTACCGACCTCATGCAGCGCCCCCAGCAGGGCTTCGCGATCGGCTTCGAACAGGTCGGCCGGAAAGAAGGGGATGGTCTGTTCGGCGGTGACGGTCATCGCGTCCTCCCGGTGAGGAAGTGTTCGATCTCGTCGCAGACCCGGTCGACGTGGTCCCCGGTCAGGTCGGCGTACAGCGGTAGCGCCACGGCCGACCCGCACACCGACTCGGCACGGGGCAGGTCGCCGGGCCGGTATCCCAGATCGTCGAAGCACGGCTGCAGGTGCAGCGGGCGCGGGTAGTAGACCTCGGTGTCGATGCCCGCGGCCGTCAGGTGGGCGACGAGGCCGTCGCGGTCCTCCACCTCGATCAGGTACACGTAGACCACGCGTTCCTCGCCGGGGCGGGAGGGGGTGTCGCCGGGGACGGCCCGCACCCCCGGCAGTTCGCGCAACCGGTCGTCGTAGCGGCGCGAGAGCGCGGCGCGGTGGGCGATGTCCACGTCCAGGCGGGCGAGTTTGGCCAGCAGCACGGCGGCCTGGATGTCGTCCATCTTGCTGTTGCCGCCGGTGACGACCGTCGGGTTGGAGATCCCCGGGAACGCCGCCAGGGTGCGCCCGGACCGGCCGTGGTGGCGCAGCATCCGAGCGGTCTCGGCGATGGTGTCGTCGTCGGTGAGCAGCGCACCGGCGTCGCCGATGGCCCCCAGTGTCTTGGTGGGGAAGAAGGAGAGCACACCGCCGGCGCCGAGCAGGCCGGCGTGTACGTCGTTCGCGCGCATACCGATGGCCTCGGCGCTGTCCTCCACCACGGTGAGCCCGTGGGCGCGGGCGACGCGGCCCACACCGTCCATGTCGGCGAGACGGTCGAAGAGGTGGACGGGCATGACCATGCGGGTGCGCTCGGTGATGGCGGCCTCGACGGAGTCGGGGTCGATGCCGTAGCCGTGCTCCTCGATGTCGGCGAAGACGGGGACGCCACCGGCGTGCACCACGGCGGTGGCGGTGGCGACGAACGTGTAGGCGGGGACGATCACCTCATCGCCGGGGCTCAGCCCGGCGGCGCGCAGCAACAGCACGAGGGCGTCGGTTCCGGAGTTGACGCCGACGACGTGTCGGGCGCCGGTGAAATCCTCCAGGGCGCGCTCGAATTCGGCGACCATGGCGCCGTGGGAGAATTTACCGTCGTCCATGACGCGGACACAGTGGTGTTCGATCTCCGGCCACAGTCTTCGAAAGGACTCGGACTGGTCGAAGAAGGGCACACCCGTGTGCTCCCCGCCCCTTTCTCTGGGGGCCGGGGAGGAGAATGTCGTCTTCATGTCATTTTTCCTTGGGGCGGAGTCCGGCCGCGCGGGACGCGGCCGGACCGAAGGGGGTCGACGCCGCGGGGGTGTCAGACTCCCAGGAGGGGGATGTCGTTCTTGCCGAGGTGGTAGTCGCGGACCGCGGCGACCAGCTCGGTGACCGTGAGGGTTCCGTCACCGTCGGTGTCGATCTCACGGAAGGCCTCGTCGGACTGCTCCGGGGTCAGGCCGATGGCGGAGAACCACCGCTGCATCTCCACCGGGCTGATCTCGCCGTCACCGTCGGTGTCGATGATGGTCGTGATCGCCTGGATGGTCGGCTGCAGGACCTCGGAGAAGCCGGCGTCGCCCCTGCTGACGATCTCGCTCTCGGCGGCCCGGATGAAGTCCTCCTTGGACATCTCCTCGGTACCCGCGGCCTGCGCGAGACGGTCGAACAGGCCCTGGTAGGCGGCCCGGAGGGCGGCGGCACCGGGCGCGGAGGCGTCGACGCCGAAGCGCTCGATGATGCCCTCGAACTCCTGCTCGAAGTCCGAGCGCTCGATCACGCCGTTGCTGTTGTGGTCCCAGAGACGGAAGCGCTCTTCGAGACGGTCGTTGGCCTTGACGGCAGTCGTCATCTGTTCTCCTTCAATAATGAATGCGAGAAAACAAGGAGCTCCCCGGGCGGGGAATATAAAGGCGATTCTTGAATCGCCCCCTCGACTCGAAGCCTACCAATATCGAGCGCCCGACAATGACCCCACAGGGAAAACCACCGAGACTACTCTAATTTTATATCGGACATTCTCCGACATTGTTTATGTATGGTGTGGAGAAAAGTTCGGCGACGATGTCCGCGCTCCCCTGCCGGAACACCACGGGCTCGTTCGGGCACAACCCCAGGTCGCCTCCGGTGGGCATCGGGGCGGCGTGGATCAGCACGTTGTAGTGGTTGGGCGTGTGGCAGGCGTCGAACCCCAGCACCACCCCCACCCGGCGCGGGCCGATCCACACCTGGTCCCCTCGATCCACGACCCCGGCCGCGGTGATCTCGGCGAACCCCAGGAAACCGACCCGGTCGATCCGGGTTCCCTCGGCGGTCTCGGTGTGCTCGGTGGCGACCAGTTCGTGGACCTCGCCCGCGCGCAGGCACCGGCTCGCGAACGGCTCCAACCGCATCCCCCGTTCGGTCCTGCGATGCCTCAGCACCTTGACCAGGGTCGCGGTCACCTCCCGTTTGGCCCCGTCCTCGTGCGGATTCACCGTCCCACCCGCTCTCCGTCGGCCGCCGCGAGGTAGGTCTGGCCCACCAACCGCAACGCGGACGTCCCGCCCCCGTCCTCGACCCGGCCCTGACGGACCCGTCGGGCGAAGTCGGCGGCCACGCCCTCGTACTCGTGCCACAGCGACTCCTTGAAGGCCGGTCGGTCGGCCAGCATGTCCGCCGTCAGTTCACGACCGTCGGCCGTGCGCACCCGAACGTCCTTGCGCTCCCCCGGGTGGGACCAGTCCAGGACCACCCGGGCCCGGCCCGTGCCACCGGTCAACGTGATCTCCGCCCACCGGTCCACACCCGCCTCGTCGCACACCACCCGCGCCCCGGACACCTGGGTCCGACCCAGCAGCGTTTCCACCAGGTCGAAGGCGTTGGGGCCGTTGTCGGCCACGCATCCGCCCCCGCACCGTGCCGGGTCCAGGTACCAGGTGTCCCGTCCCGCGTGTTCCTCGATCCGTTCCAGGTAGCGCACGGTCACCTCCGTCACCGTGCTGTCCGCGACCTGTTCCCGCAACGCCTCGAACTCGGAGTTGTACCGGCGGTGGAAGGCCGTGAACAGGGGCACCCCCCGGTCCCGGGCCAGGGCGCTCAACGCCTCCCCCTCCGCCAGGTCCAGGGCCAGCGGTTTCTCCACGCACACGGCGGTCCCGGCCGTGATGGCGTCCGCGCAGATCCGGGCGTGCGCGTCGTTGGGGGCGGTGACCACGACCGCGTCGAGGCCGGCCTCCGCCAGCATCCGGGCGTGGTCGGTGTAGCCGGTCGCGCCGGGTGGGGGCGCGGCGACCTCGTTCGGGTCCAGGTCGCACACCGCCACCAGGTCCCAGTCCGGGGAGGTGGCCAGCGCCCTCAGGTGGAAGCGGGAGATGACCCCCAGGCCGACCACTCCCACGCGCAACGTCCTCATCGCTCCTCCTCCAGGGTCGCGGGGGCTCGGATCTTGGCCCGGCGGGCCGTCTCCACCAGTTCCTCGTACAGGTCGACGTGCAGTGGCACGCCCCGTACACGGCGCTCGGCCGCCAGGTGGTACTCGTGCCAGCCGGGGTAGCGCACGGGGTGGTCGGGGTCGACGGGCTCGCAGTCCGTCAGGACCCCGAACAGTTCCTCGGCGTCGGTGCGGGCGCCCTCGCGCAAGGCGTCGGGGGCGATGGCCAACATCAGGAAGCCGATGTCGTCATCTCGCCCGTGGGGCCCGCCGTCCCCCGTCAGGGCGTCCGGGTGGGGTCCCCGGCCGGAGCCGGAGACCACGGCGGAGAGCACCTCCACCAGCACACCGAGCCCGAACCCCTTGAACCGACCCACCTCGCCACCGAGCCACATCAGGTGCGCCAGGCCGGCGTCGAAGGCGGCCGGATCGGTGACCGGTGCGCCCCGGTCGTCGCGCAACAACCCCTCCGGAATCGACCGCCCCTCCCGGGCCGCCTGCCGGATCCGCCCGGTGGGCGCGGCCGTGGTGCTCATGTCCAGCAGGAACGGGGGGAGCGAACCGGCCGGTGCCGCCGCGCTGAGCGGGTTGGTGCCCAGGACCGCCACGGTGCCACCGGGTGGTCGGGCGATGCGCTGACCACCGCAGTTACTCGTCACCACGCCGATCATGCCGCGTTCGACCGCGCGCAGCGCGTGGTGTCCGGCGCAGCCCAGGTGGGTGGCGTCGCGCACCGCCACCAGCCCGACCCCGTGGCGTTCGGCCCGCTCCGCGGCCAGGTCCATCGCCTCCGAGGCCGCCCACAGCCCGAGGGCGCGGCGGGCGTCGATCAGCACGGCCGCGCCCAGGTCGGTGATGACCCGGGGCTCGGCGTCGGGGTCGGCCCGCCCCTCGTCGAGCAGGGGCAGGTAGAGACGGGCCAGGTTGGCCACGCCGTGGGAGTCCATCCCGGTCAGGTCACCGTGGCACAGGGCGCGGGCCGCCTCGCGCGCACGGGCTCGGGGTAGGCCCCGGCCCACGAGGATCTCCGTGAGGAAGTCCAGCAGGGCGTCGTGGTCGACCAGGACCCTCTCTCGTGTCGGGGAGGGTTCCGGTGGTGCGGGCAGTGTGGTCACGGTCCTCCGTAGGTCTCGTCCGGCTCGCCGGCCTCGTCGGTGAAGGCGGCGAGGATGCGGGCCACCGTGTCGGCGAACCCGTCGAGGTCGCTCAGGTGGGCGCGCTCGTCGTCCCCGTGGGCCCCGTCCGCGGCCAGGTCTCCCGGTCCCAGCACGACCGTGCAGGTGCCGGCGATCCCCGCCATCCAGATGGCGTCACAGGTGAAGGCGGCCTCGTCGGCGGGCCAGGTGGGCACGCCGATCCCCCGCAACAGGTCGTGGCCCCATCGATCGTGGTCGTCCAGGACCGGCAGGCCCCGCTTGGGCCAGGTCAGTCGGGTGATGCGCGGGGCGTCCGCCGCAGTGCGGGCGAACAGGGTTCCGTCGCCGAAGAGGTCGGTGAACTCCTTCAGGGCCATCTCGAACGCGTCGGTGACCGCCGCCTCCAGGGCTCGACCGGCCTCGGGTTCGGCGTAGGACAGATTGAGCAGCAGGTCACCCGTGCCGTAGACACGGTTGTGCAGGTCCCCGGTGCGCAGGCCCGCCACGCACACCGCCCCGTCGTGGGCGCGCCCGTCCAGGGATCGGCCCATGCTCTGGGCGATGAAGCCCAACAGGACCGAGGCGTTGTGCCCGGTGTGGGGGCGATCGTCGATGGCGTCGTCGCCGCGTACGGACACCCGTGCGGTCATCGACGCCGTCGAGCGGGTGAGGAAGCGCCCGGACGTGGGTTCGCAGAACACGTTGAGGCGGCCCACGTGGCCGCGTTCCACCAGCGGTCGGGTGCCCAGCACACCCATGGCACCGCCCTCCTCGCCCGCGACCGCCTGGATGATCACCGCGCTGTCCCGCCTCAGGGCGGCCGAACGTTCCCTGGCCGCGCGCACCCCGGCCAGCAGCGCCACGGCGGGGCCCTTGGCGTCGATGGCGCCCCGGCCGTGGAAGACCTCGCCGTCGAAGTGGGCCGGGGGCCCGCCCGCGACGGTGTCCAGGTGCACGTTGAACATCACGGTGCGCTCGGGTGGGACGGTGTCGGGACCCAATCGCAGGACCAGGCTGGGCTGGCAGGTCAGGAAGTCGGGGTCCGCCGCGGCCTCGCGTACCGTTTCGGGCACACCGGGGACGCTCAGGTCGGTGTGGTCGGCGGGGGCGTGACGCACCACGCGGAAACCGATCCGCGCCGCGGCCTCGGCGTAGTCGTGCTGGGCCCGCCACAGCCGGGGAGGCGGGCCGGTGGCGCCGACCTCCAGTGGGCCCGCGGTGGGGGTGGTCAACAAGCGCAGCAGGAGGGAGTGGTCCCGGTCGGTCAGCGTCATCGGATCACCTCCCCGCGCCAGACCCGGTCCACCAACTTCTCCAGGGTCCGTCCGTACTCGACGAACGCGGCCTCCTCCCCGCGACCGGGATCGATGCCCTGGGCTCCCAGGTGGGGGCGCAGACGCAGGTGGGGTTCGATGGAAAGGGCACCCCGGTAGCCGTGGCCGGCCAGGATCGCCAGGCATTCCTCCACCCCGGCCTCGCCCTCCCCGGGCGCCACGTAGGCGGTTTCGCCGTCGGGAGCGGCGATGGCGTCCTTGACGTGGACGTGGGTCACGTACTCCACGAGCGGGCGCAGCATCGCGGCCGCGTCGTAGCCGTGGGCGACCCCGTTACCGGTGTCGAACAGGATCCGTAGCGCCGGGCTGTCGACGTGGGAGATCAGGTCCAGGGCACGGTCGGCGTCCTCTCCGGCCCAACCGGCGCAGTTCTCGTGTGCCAGGACCAGTCCCGCGTCCTCGGCGCGGCGGACCAGTTCACGTACCCGGGTACGCACCTCGCGGCGCCACTCGGGTTCGTTCGACCCGCCGGAGGGATAGGACATGATCCGCACCGTGCGCGTCCCCAGGACCGCGCAGCGTCGGGCCAGTACGTCGAGTTCGGCCACGTCCAGCGCGAAGTCACCGGTGATGGGACGCGACCAGTCACCGATCTTGGCGGCGACGGCGACGACCTCCACACCGGCCGCCCGGATGCGTTCGGCCGCCGACGCGAAATCGGCCTCGGACAACGAGGCGAGGGGGACGCGGTCCAGGGTGCGCAGCTCCAACAGGTCCCATTCGAGCTCGCGCACGGCGGTGAGCTGACTCGATAGTCCGGGGGCGGCCTCGTCACCGATTCCGGCCAGGCGAGGTCGTTCAGGCGCCGACGACATCGGCCACCTCCCATCGTGTGGTGTGCGGGGAGTACGGCTGGAGGGAACAGCGGTTCTTGGCCTCGGAGAGCAGTCGGACCGCCTCCACGTGGACGGGTAGTTCGCCCGGTTCCCGTCGATGCCGGGAGTAGCGGGCGTAACAGGAGTGCAGGAGTTCGGGCAGGGCGTCGTCGACGAAGATCGAACGGACCGGTTCCCGGCCGGGCACCGCCACCATCAGTTGCGCGGTGTGGTCGGCCTCGCTGCACGGGTAGTGGCCGGTCAGGACGGCTTCGTCGAACTCCAGCACGATGCGCCGCTCGCGCAGGGGCGCGGTCAGGTCGGATTCGATGCGGGTGCGCACACCTGTGTGGTGCAGCAGGTCCAGCCGCGCCCCGCCCAGGCCGGGCAGCCGGGTGCGGCCCAGGACCATGTCGTCCAGTTCGGCGGCGACCACGTCCGCCCCGCCCGCCAGGGTGACGGCCATGGCCAGGGCGTGGGGCACCTCGATGTCGAAGGCGGTGGGGTGGGCGGGGGATTCCAGGGTCCGACTGAACCGGGGTTTGTGCTGGAACACCGTGATGGCGCGCAGGGCTCCGAAGTCGTGGGAGCGGCGGACCGCCATGAGACGGGCGCTCAGGGTACTGGCCGACCAAGGGGTGGTGACGGTCAGGTCCAGGTCCCAACGGCGGCGCAGCCGGGCGATCGCGGCCAGTTCCACCAGGTCCGGGGCCAGGGGTTTCTCCACGATGATCCGGCGGTAGCCGAGTCGGGCCAGTCGCTCCAGTGTCCGGGCCCGCAGCCGGGGCGGGGTGCACAGGTGGACCACGGTGTCCCGTGGTGGTCGATGACGGGCCGCGTCGTCCAGACGGGAGAACGGGAGGATGCCGTCGACCTCGGCGGCGTGCGGGTCGTGACCCATGACCGGCCCGGGTGCGAACAGGGCGGGGGCCGCCGCCCGCACCTTGGCGAGCGACGGCGCGTGCAGTCCTCGTCCCGCTCTCCCCAGACCCACGATGAGGGTGTGCAGCATGAAGGGAGGGCACCTTTCCGTTCTTCGCTCCCCTGGTCCGTGTCCTTTCCGGACGAACGGAACCATCGAACGAGGAGCCAGTTTGGTGCACTGCGGGAAAGGGCGTCAATTCCGAGAACGGACCCTCATGTCCCGAACCCGGAGGAGCCAATACCCAATCGGCCGAGAACAAAGGGACAAAAGACGCTATGGACCTATAGTGCGTTCCATCCCTTTTCTTCGGTTTCGAAGGTCACGCCACCAAGAAGCTGAACAGTCCGCTGGGCGGCGCGTGCCATCCACGGTCCGGCTCCACGGTCACCCCGGGCCCGCCGCACCGGGGTCCGGCGTGCAGGCTCACGTCCGTGTCGGTCAGGTTGACCAGGACGTGCGCGGTGGCGGGGAGGCGCACGCAGTCACCCGACGCGGGTTCGGCGTAGCGCACCAGGTCCTCGAACTCGGTGGTGAAGACCACGACCTCACCGGTGGCGGCGTGAGCCGGCGCCGCACCCAGAACGAGACTCCCCAGAACCAGCGCGGCCATGGCGGAAGGAATCCTCATTCCACCTTCCTTTCGCATTTCGTGCACGTTTCACGGAAACGATCCCCTCCCTCACGCGCGACACGGAGGATGATCAGGAAGATCTTCTCCGAAGCAGGGGTCCCGCGCAAGACCGATACTCGAACGGACGGTTTCGGTCCACCGATCAGCGACGAATAAAACCACAATGGCACGAACACGGGAATTCACATTCCCCTTTTTTCCACCGAAAAGGACAACGGGCGTCGCCTCCCGTGATCGGAGACGACGCCCGTGCGTGGATCAGCCCTTGAGCGCCCCGGCCATCAGACCGCGCATGAAGTAGCGGCCTAGGACCAGGTAGACGATCAACGTCGGCAGCGACGCCAGGACCGCCGCCGCCATCTGTTGGTTGTAGGGCACCACCATCGACCCGGCCACGTTGTTCAGCTGCACCGTCACCGGCCAGCTGTTGGGACCGGTGAGGAAGACCGCGAACAGGAAGTCGTTCCAGGCGGAGGTGAACTGCCAGATCAGCGTGACCGCGAAGGCCGGCGCCGACACCGGCAGCACCACCGACGCGTAGGTGCGCAACATGCCCGCGCCGTCCACCCTGGCCGCCTCGATGAGCGTCTGGGGGATGCTCGCGTAGTAGTTGCGGAAGATGAGCGTGCAGATCGGGATGCCGTAGACGGTGTGCGCCAGGATCAGCGGTAGCACCCCGCCCATGAGGTTCGCGCTCACCAACATCTGTTGGAGCGGGATCATCACCGCCTGGTAGGGGATGAACATCCCGAACAGGAACAGCGTGAACACCGTGTCCGCGCCGGGGAACCGCCAGCGCGCCATGACGAACCCGTTCATGGAGCCCAACACCGCCGAGATGGCGGCGCTGGGCACCGCCACCAGGACGCTGTTGTACATCCCCGGGGCCAGGGCCTCCCAGGCCGTGGCCCATCCCTCGACGCTCCAGACCTGCGGCAGCGACCAGGCCCGGGCCGCGGTGGCCTCCTCGAAGGGTTTGAACCCGGTCACCAGCAGTACGTACATCGGCAGCAGGAACAGCACCGCCAGGGCGAACAGGACGGTGAACTTGACCGCCTGTCCGCGCCGCGTGGTGCCGGCGACCCCGCCTCCGGGCGCGATCACCCGTTCGGGTGCGCTCTGGGTCATCGGCCCTCGCTCCGTTCCTTGCGCACGGTCCACACCAGGTAGGGGATGACGAACACCGCCACCGCGAACAACAGGTAGGAGGCGATGGTGGCTCCCTTGGCCGGGTCACGGACCTCGAAGACCATCGCCCACATGTACACGGCCGGGACGTCGGCGATGATCTGTTGCCCGGCGATCGCGATGATCAGGTCGAACACCTTCAACGACATGTGGCCCAGGATGATGATCGCGCTGAGCAGGACCGGCCGCAGTTGGGGCATGACCACGTGCCGGTACACGCCCCATTCGGAACATCCGTCGACGCGGGCCGCCTCGCGCAGGTCCTCGGGAACACCGCGGAAGCCGGCCAGGAACAACGCCATGATGTACCCGGCCAACTGCCAGATCGCGGGCAGCGCCATGGCCGCCATGCCCAGGTCCGGCGCGGTCCACCAGTCGTTGACCAGGAAGTCCAGGTTGAAGTGGACGAACAGCGCGTTGAGCCCGGTGGCGCGTTCGGCGGGCGCGGGGTTCATCAGCCAGCGCCACACCACACCGGTGGCGATGAAGGAAACCGCCATCGGTGCCAGGAACAGGGTGCGAAAGACCGCCTCGCCGCGGATGCCCTTGTCCAGGAGCAGCCCCAGGAGCCAGCCCATGAACAGCGCGCCGCCGACGAAGACCACGGTGAAGACGATCGCGTTGCCCACGGCCGCCGGCCAACGGGCCTCCTGCCACAGGGCCACGAAGTTGACGAGACCGACGAACTCCCCGTCCTGGATCGGCGCGTGCTTGTCGCTGAGCGCCAACCGGGTGTTCCACCCGATCATGCCGTAGACGAACACCCCGATGAGCAGGATCGACGGGGAGACCAGCAGGAGTCCGGGCAGCCAGGTGCGGGCACGGGTCAACGCCCGACGGACCCTGCTCGGGCGCGCGGGCGCGGTGGTGCGCCCGGGGTCGCGCGGTGCGACCCCGGGCGGGTTGTTCGAGTTGCTCATTCGGACTGCGCGGCCTCGTTCAGTGCGGCGTTGAACGCCTCGGTGTCACCGTCGCCGAGGTACAGGCCGACGGCGGTGTCGATGTCGTTCTTCCAGCGATTGCCGACGGTCACGCCGTGCCAGAAGGAGCCCGCGAGTTCGGGGCCGGACTGCCATTCCTCCAGCGCCGACTCCAGGTAGGGGCTGTCGGCGTAGCGGGCCGGGTCGGCGTCCTCGCGTGCGGGGATCGAACCCTTGAGCGGGTTGAAGGTGTCCTGGCCCTCCTGGCTCGCGACCAGTTCCAGCCAGGTCATCGCCGCTTCCTCGTTGGGCGCCCCCACCGGCAGGGTGAAGCTGTCGGAGAGCCACATGTAGGTGCCGTCGGTGCCCGGGGACGCGGCCCAGTCGTAGTCCTCGCCGGGGAGCGCTCCCAATTCGTCGAAGTAACCGGCGGCCCAGTCCCCCATGATGTTGAAGGCGGCCTCGCCGTCGGAGACGCGACGCGCCGCCTCCTGCCAGTCCTCGGCCGCCGACTCCTCCTGGGTGTACTCCATGATCTCCTCGAAGGTGCCCAGGGCGTCGGCGACCTCGGGGGTGTCCCAGGAGGCGCCGGGTTCCCACAGCGCGTTGTAGCCCTCGGGGCCCAGCGAGGCCAGCAGCACCGACTCCAGCAGATGGGAGACGGTCCACTGCGCGCCCACCGCCATGGGGATGACGTCGGTCTCCTCCGAGACCGCCTCCAGCGCTTCGAGGAGTTCGTCCAGGGTCTCGGGCGGGGCGTCCACCCCGGCCTCCTCCAGCACCCCGGGGTTGAACCACATGACGTTGGAGCGATGGATGTTCACCGGCACCGAGTAGACGGACCCGTCGTAGGTGATCTGTTCGACGAGCTGGTCTGGAAGCGCGTCGTGCAGCCCCTGTTCGTCGAAGAAGTCGTCCATCGGGGCCAGGTATCCGGCCTCGATGTAGTCCTGGAGTTCGGCTCCGGCGTGTCCTTGGAAGGAGTCCGGCGGGTCCTGGCTCTGCAGGCGCCCCTCCAGGACCGCCTGGGCGTTGGTGCCCGAACCACCGGCCACCGCCGCGTTGACGAACTCGACGTCGGGGTTGTCCTCCTCGAACTGCTCGATGAGGGCGTTCAGGCCCGCCTCTTCGCCGCCGCCGGTCCACCAGGAGAACACTTCGACCTGGGCACCGCCGCCATCACCGCCGTCGCCACACGCCGAAGCCATGAGCACCAGACCCAGTGCCCCCGCCGCGACCGACCACCCTCGTGCACGCATGAGTTGTCCTCTCGTAGAGGCGGGCCGTCCCACGACCGCTTCCCGCCCCTCGTGTCCCACATCACAGAAGTTGACTGCGGTGCCATCTTTCGCATCCAGGTCGATCAGGGTCAAGAGGCGGACGAATCCGAATCCGAGGCGTGACCTGACAGGAGACTCGATCACCGAGACAAAACTTCACGCGACCTTTCGATAACGCTCCGATCGACCGGATCAGAACATCGGACCACTCAGTCCGAATTATTGGACATTCGACCCACAAAATACCGAATATCCTTTTCTCGTTCACGTCTTCCCCGGGCACACGGAAGGGCATGGCCGGGAAGGTCTCCGGAAGACACGCCGAAGCCGACCCCACATCACGAACGGCACCCAGGCCCACCCTGACCTGTGCTCTCCCTCGCGAGGGCGGCACCGCGCGCCGGAACCGGCCCACCTCGGGGGCACGAACCTTGGCACAATCGCGGCATGTCCGCCATCGACAGAGCCACCACACCACGACTGGCCGCCCTGCCGCTGACCGCCCTGCTGCTGACCTCGTGCGGCGCCGACGGCGGTGCCGTGGGGGCCGTGGCCACCGGCCACTTCTCCGCCCGCCACCACTTCCCCGTCATCCTGATCGATTGGTGCGGGGAGAGCCCTCCCGCGCGCATCGACCTGTCCTCGGAGGATCACCGGTGGCGGCTGACCGCCAACGAGGAGTTCTCGGAGAGCCCGGTGGAGGTGGACCTGTCCGCCCCCGGCGAGGCCTGGGACATCACCGACGAATCAGGGGCTCCCGCCTACCGGGTCGTCCCCGAGGGCGCGGACACCGAGTACACCTTGGGCGTGACCTCGGCGAAGGGGGCGGAGGACGACCGGGAGAACGACATCGCGTCCCTGCGCTTCGACACCGACACCCTGGCCGCCGAGGACGGGGTGCTCCTGGGCACCCACGAAAGCGACGAGGGAACCGTCATCAGCCCCGACGACTTTCCACCGGAGTGCTGAGTCCGAAACGTCCTCGGACGAAGCATCGTCCACCGCCGAAAAGGGAACTCGCGCCCCAGAAGTCCCACCCATGACCTCCGCACCACGCTAGGTCGCGATTGTGCGACCAATAATCGGAACCACCCCGATAGGGTCGCCTCGATCGGTACATAATGTGCCCCATGCGCGAAGCGGGGAAGAAGACCCGGATCGCCTTCGGCGCGATCCTCGCGGGTGTCCTCACGGCCGGCCCCTTCCTCTTGGAGGGGGAGGCCATCACACCCGGTGGCGAACCCGCCGTGTGGGTCGCCGCGGCCGCGGTGGCGGCCTACACGGCCTGGGCCGTCGTGGGCCCGCGCCGGTCGCCGCGGGCCGGTGCCGATACCGACGACCGCCCACGAGAGCCGGAAGGCCTCGGGCCGCACCATCCCGGGCCCGCACCGGCCCACCCGCTCCGTTCCGTCTTCACCTCTCCGGACGAATCCGCCCGCGAGGGTTCCCTCCACGACATCGACGCCGTGTTCGAGGACCTCGATCGTCCCCACCTGCTCGTGCTGGGCGAACCCGCCTCCGGCAAGTCCTACCTGGCCACCACCCTGGCCCGACGGCTCGCCCAACGCGACCCCGAACGGCACGCGCTCGTCCTGGACCTGGGTGTCTGGAACCCCGAGGCAAACGAGGACGTGGCCCTGCACGCCGCCCGGACCACCCGTCGCGGGTTCCATCCCGGCACCGATCCGCCCTCGGAGCGGGAACTCCACACGCTCATCCACCAAGGGCGCGTCCTCGTGGTTCTGGACGGCCTGGACCGGGTCCGACCGGCCTGGCGTCCCACCGCCCTGGCCGCGATCGAGGATTTCGGCGCCCTCGGCGCCCCTGTGGTCCTCACCTGTCGCACACGGGAGTTCGCGGCCCTCGAACGGCTCTCGCCCCACGCGTTGCCCGGCTTCGCCCGGATCACGCTCGCCCCGGTCGAGCCCTCCGAAGCGCTCGACCTCCTCACCGACACCGAACCCGCCCCGGGCATCGCCGTCGACGAGCCCCGGTGGGCACCGGTCGTGGAGCGGCTCGAACACCACCGCCGCGGCCCCCTCGCCCACGCGTTGCGCTCGCCCCTGGCCCTGGACCTGGCCCGCGTCGTCCATCGCTCACCGGGCACCGAACCGGCCGAACTGGCGGAGGTCGCCGAACGCTCCTCCCCGCTGCGCCACCTGGTCCACGAACGCCTCCGACAGGCCTTCGATGACGACGACATCGACCCGGGGCGCGCCCGCGGGTGGGCGGCGCACCTGGCCTACCACCTGTACTTCACCGGGCGGCAGCGCTTCCACTGGTGGCGCATGCACGTCGGGCTGGTGCCCCGGTGGTTCACCCACGCCCTGCTGCCCGCCCTGACGGCGGTGACCATCGCCGCGCTCGCCGCCCCGGTCCTGGGCACGGGCGCCGTCGGCGCCTCCCCCGAGTCTCCGATCGCGCTGGCCGCGCTCCTCGTCCTCGGTGCCCTGGGCGTGTTCTCCCCGTTGTGGCGCAACACCGACCTGTGCACGGAGGGGCACCCGAAGGACAACACCCGGGGGATGGAGTGGGATCGCCCCGCGCACGCGCTCTCGGCCCTGACGTACGGAACCCTCGTCGGCGTCGCGGTGGTCGGCGGGACGATGGGGCCGCTGCTGGGTGCCCTGTTCGGTGTCGTGCTCGGGTTCGTCCAGGGCCTGCTGAACCGGCCCCGCAACGGTCCTCCGATCGACGTCGGTCCCGGCGACGCGCCGGCCGCCGCCCTGCGGCTCGGTCTCGGGTTCGGTCTGTTCGGCGGGGTGTGCTTCGCGGTCGCCGCCTGGGCCGTCCCGAGCGTGGCCGGTCCCCTGTCGGTCGCCTGTTCGGCGTTCCTGGTGTGCGCGCTCACCTGTGCCCACCCGTTCGGGCTGTGGCCCTGGTTCCGCTTCCGGGTGAGCCACCTGCTCCTGGCCGCGCGCGGGCGGCTGCCCCTGCGGCTGGACCGATTCGTCGACCGGCTCGGCGAGGCAGGCCTGGTGCGCGGACACGGGTCGGCCTGGTGGTTCCATCACCCCCTGGTTCGCGACCACCTCGCCGACGACGTCGAGATCGCCCGGCTGACCGCGCACGTCCAGAGCCTGTACGGGGCGGCGGGGCAGGGCGGAGACCCCCAGGGGCGGCGCCTGGACGAGAGCGTGGAGTTGCACAACCTCGTCGAGTTGTACGCCGAGCGCGGTGACGTGGAGGCGCTGCACCGGTTGGTCACCGAACGGGAGAGCTCCACCGCCGAGGTCAGGTTGGCCGACGTGCTCACCGAACGCGGCGGGCGACGGCGGCTGCGCGACCTGGCGCGCGAGGGCAGCCACCCGGCACGCATTCGGTGGGCCGACGACCTCGTCGAACGCGGCGAACTCGACCAGGTGCGCCTGTTGGCGGCCACCGGTGACCACGTCGTCACCGAACGGTTGGCCGACGCCCTGTCCGCCTGTGGCGCCACCGGGGAACTGGCCACCATGGCCGACCGCGGCGGGTGGGAGGATCCGGCCGCCCAGGTCGCGCGGCTGCCGACCCTGCACCATGTGCCGGACGGAGCGCTGTGGACCGCCGCGCACGCGCTGGAGCGGTTGGGAACCTCGGCCCTGGCCGACGCGCCCCGCTGGCACGCCGCGCACAACCTGGCGGCACTGCTGGCCGAGCGCGGCGACCTGGAGGGGCTGGCCGCGCGTGCGGCCGAAGGCGACTGGTGGAGTTCGGAACGGTTGGCGTCCTCGCTCGCCGAGGAGGGGAACCTGTCGGCGTTGACCGCCCGCGCGGAGCGGGGTGACTGGTGGTCGGCCCAGCGTCTGGCCCCGGCGCTCATCGCCCGCGGGGACCTGGCCGGCGCCGCCCGGGTCCTGGAGTCCTACCAGGTCAGGGAGCACTGTTGGGCGTTCCTGGGCCAGGCCGACCTGTACGCCCGCGCGGGCGACACCGAGAAGGCCGTCCAGGTTTTGGAGGAGATCAAGGACCGGCACCGCGAACAGGTCGGCACGCACCTGTGGAGCATCGACGCCAAGATCATCGACCTGCACCTGGGCGACGGCAGGCCGGAGGCGGCCTTGCCGGAGCTGCGTCGTCAGGCCGACCGTGGGCGCGAGTGGGCCGGGCGCCGGCTCGCCGTGGTCCTGCGCGACCTGGGCCGGTGGCAGGAGTTGGAGCGGCGCGCCAAGCAGGGTGACGCGGGCGCGGCGTTGACCCTGGCCGACGCCCAGACGGCCGATGGGCACCCCGATCGCGCGCTGCGCACCCTCGAACTGGGCTTCGATCACCGCGCCGAGGAGATCGGCGCCGCGCTGGCCGACGCCTACGCGCGCCTGGGGCGGGTGCGCCGGCTGCGCCGCCTGGCGCGGAACGACGTCAGGGCCAGGCGGCGGCTGGCCCGCCACCTGGCCGAGTCGGGACGGGTGGAGGAGGCCATCGACCTGCTGCGGGGACGGGGGCGCCCGGGGGTCGAGCGCGACGCCGACACCACCCGGCTCCTGTTGGAACTCCACCGCTCCCGCACCGAGGTCCCCTCCCCCGCCTGACCGGGGCCGCTCCGGAAGGACGTCGTTCCGGGGCGGCCCCGGTCGGGCTGACGTGGATCAGGCGCCGGCGCGCAGGGTGTCCACGATCGGGGTGGTGGGCCGGCCGATCAGCTTGGACAGATGGCCCGGCTCGCCGTACAGCTCACCCTCCCGGGCGGAGGTGTCCAGGCCGACGACGAACTCCGCCGTGGCCTCGTCCAGGCCCGCTCCGGTGAGCACCTTGCGGTGTTGCTCCTCGTTCAGGTCGTTGTAGGCGACCTCACGACCCAGGACCTCCCCGATGGCCGCCGCCAGGTCGGTGTAGGTCCAGGCCTGGTCACCGGCCAGCTCGTATACGGCGCCGGCGTGCGCGGCGGGGTCGAGCAGGACCACGGCGGCGGCCTCGGCGTAATCCGCCCGCGAGGCACTGGACAGGAGTCCCTCACCCGCGCTGCCGACCACGGCACCGTGCTCGCGCGCCTGCTCCAACTGATTGACGTAGACCTCGCTGTAGAAGCCGTTGCGCAGCAGCGTGTGGGGCAGACCGGACTCGGCGAGGATCTGCTCGGTCGCCTTGTGTTCGGGGGCCAGGGACAGTGCGCTCCGGTCGGCCCGAAGGACGCTGGTGTAGGCGATGTGGCCCACAGCGGCCTCCTTGGCGGCCTCGATGGCGTTGCGATGCTGGCGGGCGCGCTCGCCGACCTCGCTGCCGGAGACCAGTAGGAGGGTGTCGGCCCCGGCGAAGGCGGCGCGCAGGGAGGCGGGGTCCTCGAAGTCGGCGCGCGCGGTGGCGACACCGAGCTCGGCCAGGTCGGCCAGCTTGGTGGTGTCACGGCCGGTCGCGGTGATCTCACCCGCGGGCAGGCCGCGCTCCAGGAGGGATTCGACGACGAGGCGGCCCAGGTGGCCGGTGGCACCGGTGACGACGACGGACATGCTGTTCCTCTGTTCTGTGACGGTTGGGGACGGTGTGTCCTGTCGATCGACAACGGCACCGGCCGACACCACATTCCTTGGGTGGGGTACGCACCTTTTGGTAAGTTGTGATCATGAGTCGAACGGAAACCGAAGAAGAGGCCGTGGGCCGGCGCGCGCTTCCCCTGATCGGGGGCCCCATCCTGAGCAGCGACTGCCCCTCCCGCGCCCTGATCCGCGACGTCACCGGCAAGTGGGGGCTGCTGGTCCTGGTCGCCCTGTCCGAGGGGCCGCGCCGGTGGAGCGAACTGCGCCACGGCATCGCCGTCATCAGCGAGAAGATGCTCGCCCAGACGCTGCGCACCCTGGAGGCGGACGGCCTGGTCCATCGTGACTCGCGCCCGGTGGTCCCGCCCTACGTGGAGTACGGACTGACCGCCCCCGGCGAAGAGGTGACCGCGTTGCTCATCCCCCTCCTGGAATGGGCGGGCGAGTACTCCGAGCAGCGGGAGGAGTGAACAACGGCTTACACATGAGCCCCCTGACTCACAAGAGATTTTTCGGACCACTCCTTCCGTTACGGACCCCAAGAAGCACTCAAACAATAGAACCAAAACAGCCGCACGCCAATTTCTATCACTCTCCTTCATGAAGGATCCGATTCCCGCGTTGTTTCTCCGTATCCTGGAGTCAGGGAACGTAGGTACGGCCTCCTTCGTTGTGAAGGTAGCCATCGGTTCCGGCAGCTTCCACCTCAGCCCTCCCACTTTCGGCCCTGGTCCAGCTCAGACCAGCGATGTAGACACTCAGCACCGAACCAGAATCCATGGGGTACGGCATGAACGTCCAACTGTCAGTTCACGGTCCGAACAACATCACCGAGCTCACATCGCTACATCGTTGGTTGAAGGCGAAGGGGGGAGAACTGCGCACCGCGGGCATCGCGATGGAACAAACGGTCGAAACCCCCGAACGACCGGACACCATGGGCGGTACCTTTGAAATTGTCCAGTTCGCCTTCGACGCCGTGGCCCAATACGGTGCGCTCGCCGTGGCGATCGCGTCCTGGCGCCGCGCCTACCCCTCGCGTTGCTCGTTCACGCTTGAGCGAGGTGACATCAAGATCACCCTCACCGAGGTAGAGCTCCGTGACATGTCCACGGTTCTACGTGCCCTCGAAGAACTGAGCGAGGAGGACGACCCCGGGGAGGAAGGGGAGGAAGAGGAATGACGGCACAGACGCCCTCGGAGCCGCTGGACACGGCGGAGAACGGGCCAGGTCGGCTGGATCCGACACGGTCGGCGTGCATCCTGATCGGAGTCGATGACTATCAGGATCTGCCGATCCTGAGGTCCGTGGAACGGAATCTGGATGACCTCAAAGGCATCTTGACGGACCCGGACATCTGGGGAATCCCCAATGATCGGATCTGGGTGGTGCGGAACCCCTCCCGAGCGGGCGATCTGACCGGTCCCGTGCGTGAAGCCGCAGAGCAGGCCGAAGACACCTTACTTGTCTACTACGCCGGACACGGTCTCTTGGAGTTCGGTGACGACCAACTCTTTCTGACACTCACGACTTCGGTGCACGGTCACAGGGAAACCTCGCTCACATATGGGGTACTCCGCGAGATTCTCAGGGATTCCAGAGAAAGCGTCAAACGGCGAATCGTGATCCTTGACTGCTGCTACAGCGGCAAAGCGCTGGACGGAGCGATGGCCGGCGCCGGAACGACCGTTCCGGACAAACGGCAGGTCGAGATCGAAGGTTCTTACGTACTGACCTCCACCACTGACAAGGAGAAGGCCGAGGCTCCTCCGCGATCTGTACACACCGCCTTCACCGGGGCACTCATCGATGTTCTCGCCCACGGTGATCCTGAGGTCAGGCAAGAAGAACTACTCACTCTCAACCAGGTCTATGCCCTGCTCAAAAGGAGACTGCTCAAGAAAGGCCTTCCTGAGCCACAACGACTGGATGAGAACGGTGTTGGAAACCTATTCTTCGTCCGCAACCGGCAGAACCCGCCTCCCGGCCCGCAGCCCGCCGCGACCGCGTCACGCCGCACGATGTTCATCGCAGCCACCACCGCCTTGCTCCTCGGTCTCGCTCTTGGGGTTGTGAGCGGCTATCAAGTGCGCGAATGGAACGATCCGCTCTCCGGTACCGCACCGATCCCCGGCCCCTGTGATGAGGAGGGTCGGGCACAACTCCTCGCTGTCTCGGATGAACTCGATCAGCCACCCCAGAACGAGTACATGGGGAGTCCGGTCGCAGGCCTCTCCGCCCTCGCCCTCACAGGGGACGACTCCCAGGCACTCGTCCTCCGCGACAATGAGCCCGCCCAGTTCTTCACCCTCACACTCGGAGACGCAGAGGACCTGGAGCCCACTGTCACCGGCATGACGGCGCTGTACGGGCCGGACGGCGAGCAGTTCGACGAATTCGACGGCGAGGGGTTGGTCATCGAAAATGGCGGCGAAACCATCCTGGTCGCCGCGGAGGGCCAACCCTCCATCCGCCGGTTCGGAATCGATGACGGCAAGCAGATAGGCGACCAGCTCCCTCTCCCAGAAAGTTTCCGTCCCGCCCCGGACGGAGAAGCGCAACGCGGGCGCAATCTCGAATCCCTCACCGTTACCCCCGACGGGGACTACCTGTACACGGCTTTGGAGGGCCCACTACTCAGTGACGAAGACGTACACGGACGCCACCAACTACGTGTCCAGCGCTATCGGGGCGAGCCCGGAGGCGAATACGAGCTCGACAGCCAGTACGGATACCGGACAGAAGTGGGCCTCTATCTCGTGGAGCTGGTCGCGATCGACGAGAACCGCCTGCTCGCCCTCGAACGTGGCCACCTCACCGGGCTTGGGAGTAGCATCCGCGTCTATGAAGTGGACCTCGGCGAGTCACCAGACGTGACCGGCATGGCTCTGCGCAAGGACACCGTCGACCTACTCACGCAGAAGAAACTCCTCTTCGACATGGCTGACTGCCCCGAGGGCGATATCGTCTCCAAGCAGACCCAGCCGAACCAGATCCTGGACAACGTCGAGGGCATGGCTCTGGGCCCTGAGGTGGAGGAAGGGCCGTACAAGGGCCGGCGCACCCTCTATCTCGTCTCCGACAACAACGGGCGCGACGCTCAGACGACCCGCCTCTACTCGCTCGCCGTCAGTCTTGGCTGATCCCGAAAGCCCTTCGGGTAGGTGACCGGGTTCTGGGGCCGGAGAGGAAACGTGGTCAGGTCCCTTCGGGGGGTTCCCGGTTGGCTACGCCAGTGCATCGAGGCGATCATCTAGACGTTGAAGGACCAGCTCGGCCTGGAGCGGCACCGTGCCCGGACCACCGAGGGGTTGTGGGCCCGGGTGTGCCAGAAAATCTGCGCGCTAAACGCATCGATCTGGCACAACTGGCTGACCGGTGCCCCGGTCAAGCGGTCGCTGATCGCCTACGACGACTGACCAGGACACCAAACCTCCATCAACGATCCAGCGGTAGCCGGTGGCTTGGGAGATGTGGTTGTCCCTGGACAGAGCATCGATGGCCGTGGCATCACGAAACCACCGCGAGATCAGGGCCGCCTGTTGTTGGCCTCGTGAGGTCGTCCCATATCTGGGCTGCTTCTGACGGCACCCTGATTCAGGGTGCGAGATGGTGGCCGGTACAACGGGATGCCCCGGGCTTTCCCCGGGCCGGGTGATGCGCGCCGGCATCGCCCGGCCCGGGTACGGGGAGGGTCAGATCAGGACCGGGTTCAGGTTCGGGTTCGTCGGATTCAGGTAGGGCCGTAGGAACGGGGTCGAGGGTCAGAAGTCGGGCGAGGGTCGCGGCGTCGGGCACCTCGGCCAGGCCGGAGGGGGTGGCGATCTAGAAGGACTGGGTGGCTTCGCCGAAGTAGATGAGCAGGTGGCTGTTCTGGGCCTGGATCTGAGCGGCTTGGGCGTGTTCGCGGGCGTACTCGGAGCGGTGTCCGCCCAGGCGGGGCAGGGTGCGGGCGCGTTGGGTGCGGCAGGTGCGGTGGGTGCAGGTAGCGCAGGCCGGGCCGGTGGTGGGTGTCGGGCGCGGTGGGGTGGGGGTGAAGGTCGTGCCGGTGGAGTTGGTGGGGCGGGTGTCCACGGGGCGACGGGGTGCGGGGATAGGGTGGTTCATCAGATCCTCGTTTTCCTGACACATGCTCTGTTTGGTTTCTGGGGGTTCAGGGCCCGGAAGAGCGTTGGCGCGCTCTCCTGGGCCCGTCTCATGTCTGCGACACGTCGATCAGTTGTGGGCGGCGGTGTTCCAGCCGCCGGCGGTCAGGTCGTAGGCCAGGTAGAGCCAGACGGTGCGGTACTCGGCGTTGCCGTTGTCGCCCCAGGTGGTGGCGAAGGCATCGACCATGGCCAGGCCCCGCCCGGATTCGGCTCCCAGGTTCAGCCCGCCCGGGGCCGGGATCAGGCGGGCGTTGCGGGTGCACAGCCCGCCCCGGTCGCGGCAGGCCAGGCGGAGTCCTTCCTTGTCGCGGCGCACCCGCAGGGTGTAGGTGCCGCCGGGCTGTCCGGACAGGCTGTGTCGGAGCGCGTTGTTGGCGAGTTCGCTGCCCAGCAGGGTGAACAGGTACCGGTAGTCGCCTGTTTCGGTGGCCGCGCAGGTGTCCAGGAACGCCCGCACCAGCGGCATAAGGGCAGGGACGCCGGCGAAGTCGTAGCTGCGCGCCCGGTAGTTGGGACGCTCCGGGAGACCGGAGAAGTAGTGGCGCTGGAAGGGCCGGATGAAGCTGGCCAACGGCACCATGGCTTCTCCCGGGACCGGGACCGGGACGGTGGGCGCGAAGGCGGTTTCAGGCATGACGAACACACTCCTTGGCATGGTTGGACACATGAGTCGGGGGATCGTGCGAAGCACCCGTTGAAGGAGTCTCACGGAGGCCGTGACGCGCGGAACGGGCAAGGCATAGCCTGGACAGATGAACCCTGAGTGATCCATTGGTCACTGACTACACCCCCATCATGAATCGCGATATACATGCTGTCAATACTAAAACTCGATATACGAAAACTTTCTGGATAGGCTTCCCCCATGAACCATCCGATCAGTCCCACCGTGCGACGACAAAGGCTCGCCCGGGAACTCCGCCGCTTGAGAGAGGATCGCGGCCTCCAACTCTCCGCAGCCGCCAAGGAAGCTTCCGTCCCTCCCTCCACACTGAGCAACATCGAGTCCGCTGAAGCCCGCCGCGTCAAGCCCCGCGACATCGATGCACTCGCTGAGCTTTATGGAGCTTCCGCTGACATACGCGCCGCCCTCCAAGAACTGGCTCAGGAGTCGAAGGAGAAGGGCTGGTGGTCAAAGTACAAGGATGTGTTCGGCGGTAACGCCCTGCCAGACTTCGAGGTTGAGGCTTCGATGATCCGCATGTATCAGTGCCAGGTCATCCCCGGCCTGCTTCAGACGCCGGACTACGCTGAAGCCGTCTTCCGTGGCGGAGGTGCCTACACAGATGAAGAAGTCAGGCGCCATGTCGACGCTCGTATCCAGCGTCAGCACGTTCTCTCCAGACACAATCCGCTACACCTGTGGGCGGTGATCGACGAAGCAGCCTTCCACCGGCAGGTGAGCGACCTGTCCGTGATGCAGGAACAACTTCAGCACCTGATCAACATGGCGATGCGTCATAACGTGAACATCCAGGTCTTGCCGTTTCAGGCTGGTATGCATGCAGCGCTATCCGGGTCGTTCTTTCTCCTGGACTTCCCTAGCGAGCTCGATCCGAGCATCGTCTACACCGAGACCTCGACGGACAGCCTCTTTGTCCAAGAGAGTGCCTCAGTACAGCGATATGTAACGATCTTCTCTAACCTGAACGCAGCCGCTCACCGCCCAGCGGAGAGTATTCAGTTCCTACAGCAGACCCTGGAGTCGTACACACAGCATGTCCACGACTGACGATCTGACCTTCTTCAAGTCCAGCTACAGCGGCGACCGCGCGGAGTGCGTAGAGGTTGCACACACCCCCACCAAATTCCAAAAGAGCAGCTACAGCGGCGCTGGCCAGAACTGCGTCGAGGTGGCCGAACTCCCCTGCGGCGCAGTCATCCGCGACTCCAAGCACCCCGCCAACGGCCACATCCCCTTCTCTTCCTCCGAGTGGGACGCCTTCCTCACCACCGCCCGCGCCCCTCAGCCCTGACCCGGCCTGACCCCGCCCACATCCGGCTCTGAACTGCGATGATCTTGCTTGTAGCTCCCATTCGGGCGCCCAAATGGGCGCTACGAGCAAGATCATCGCCAAAGGGCGCCAGAGCCGGCCACCTCTAGGACGGAACCCCCGCCGGGTCGTCCCACTCCCCTACCAGCTGTCAGACCTTGCGACCGACACCCCCGTACTGGTCGACCTCAGCGGGTCCCTCGTCACCTGCGACGGCGGGTCGCCAGCGGGTCACCGAGACCACGCCCGGATCGAGGAGTTCGAGACCCTCCAGGTATCCGGCGATCTGTTCGGGGCTGCGCGGGATGTAGGGGACCGCGCCGCTCTCGTTGTACTCGTCTTGGGCCTGAACGTTCTCCTGGCTGTGCACGTTGCTGCCCTCGCTGATGGTGAGGTGACTGCCCGGGGGCAGGCCCGCCAAGAGCCGGCGCACGATGGAGACGGCCTCGTCGTACTCTTGGACGTGCCCCAGGACCCCCATCAGCATCAGGCCCACCGGCCGTTCCAGGTCCAGCAGTCGT
This sequence comes from Nocardiopsis sp. NPDC055879, assembly GCF_053615935.1. Taxonomy (NCBI): domain Bacteria; kingdom Bacillati; phylum Actinomycetota; class Actinomycetes; order Streptosporangiales; family Nocardiopsidaceae; genus Nocardiopsis; species Nocardiopsis sp. NPDC055879. Next base: position 33,106 of record NZ_JBSHCT010000017.1, on the reverse strand, counting down.
CCGGCCTGTTCGAGGATGGCTTCGGGCTTGTACAGGTCCTCGTGCACGTACCAGGTCCGCCCTTGGGGCGTGCTGGTCAGCAGGGCGCGCGCGTGGGTGAGGACGAGCGGGTCGTTGTCCACGTAGACGATCCGGGCGTCCGGAGCCACCGCCTGGGCCACCTCGTGGGTGTTCTCGGCGGTGGGAAGCCCGGTACCCACGTCCAGGAACTGGCGAATACCGCGCTCACCGGCGAGGTGACGGACGGCGCGCCCTTGGAAGGACCGTGAGGAGCGCGCCATGCGAGCGATACCGGGGAAGACCTTCAGGAACCGGTCCCCCGCTTCTTGGTCGACCGGATAGTTGTCCTTACCTCCGAGCCAGTAGTTCCACACCCGGGCCGAATGCGGAACCGTGGTGTCGATGTCCGTGTCCTTTTCGTTCATTGCGTCCCATCGTCGGTCGGCGTGTCATGGATGTTCCGATCCTACGGACCCTGCACCACACGCAAACCCCTACGCCGCAAGGGATTCCAACGCATCGAACGGAACGGGTGGTGTCCGGTTCCGGGACCACCCGCGGGATGGGACAAAAATCCCGAAACTCCCTTTACACTTGTCCCGCCCACCAGCCGCCCACGTAGTTCAGGACACGTGTGACCACCTGCCCCCACGCTCGATTGTTCGATCCCGAGTACCACGCCGCCCCCCACACGATCCACCGTCACCTGACCACTGAGCACGGCGGCGTTCACCCCGCGGAGATCGCCCCCGGCGTCAACGCATGGATCGTCACCGACTACGCCACCATCACGGCCTGGTGCCGCGACACCCGGACCTTCCGCCGCGATTCACGGCTCTGGCGCGACTGGAGAGAAGGCCGCGTCCCCGACGACTCCCCCGTCGCCGCGATGATGGCCCACCGCCCCAACCTGTTGTACGCCGACGGCGAGGAGCATGCCAGGCTCAAGCGGGTCGTGGTGGACTCCCTGGGGCGAGTGCCCGAGAGCCGAGTCGGTGACGTCACGCGACGACACGCCGACGCGCTCATCGACGCCTTCGTCGAACAGGGCGAGGCCGACCTGGTCGCCGAGTACACCCGGATGCTGCCCCTCATGGTGATGGCCGACCTGTTCGGTTTCTCCAGGGACGTGGCCGAACGGGTCCTCACCTCCATCAGCGAACTGTGGGACGGGACCGACGTCCTGCGCGCCAACCAGGAGTACGAGCGGGCCCTGTCCGACGCCGTCTCCGCCAAGCACGCCGAACCCGGCGAGGACATCACCACGTGGCTTCTCCAGCACCGGGCGGGGCTCTCCGACGAGGAGATCCTGCACCAGATGGTGGTGACCTTCGGTGCGGGCGCCGAACCCACCGCCAACCTCGTCGCCTCCAGCGTGCACGTCCTGCTCACCGACCCCGAGACCGCGAGTGCCCTCGGCGGCACCCGGGTCGGTGTGGCCGAGCTCGTGGACCAGGTGCTGTGGCGCGAACCACCGATCACCAACTACCCGGTGCTGTACCCGACCCGGGACGTTCCCGTCGAGCGCGGCGGCGTGATCAGGGCCGGAGAACCGATCCTGCTCGGTTACGCCGCGGCGCACCACGCGATGGCCGGCGCCTCCGATGACGTCGAACGGCACAACCGTGCCCACCTGGCCTTCGGTGTGGGTCCGCACCGCTGCCCCGCGCGCGGGTTCGGCCAGGCCATCGCCGAGGTCGCCGTCCAGTCACTGGTCCAGCGCCTGCCCCGACTCCGGCCGAGCGATCCGACCCCGCACTGGCGGGTCTCGCCGTTCGCCCGAGCCCTGTCCACCCTGCCCGTCACCTTCACACCCGGCATTTCGAAGGGAACCCCGTCATGGCAGAACAGCGCCCCGTCCTCCTCCCCCAGGACCTCCCCCGACAGGCCGCCCGCCTCCGCGAGCTCGGACCCGTCGTCGAGGTGGAGATCGTTGGTGGGGTGGTTGTTCGGGCGGTGACCGACCACGCGGTGCTGACCGAGGCGCTCGCCCACCCCGGGGTGCGCAAGGAGCTGCGGCACTGGCGGGCGTGGAACGACGGCGAGATCCCCATGGACTGGCCGCTGGTGTCGTGGGTGGCGCCCGACAACATGCTCACCGCCGACGGTGACCGGCACCGCCGGTTGCGCACACTGGTCTCTCAGGCGTTCACCCCGCGCCGGGTGGAGGCGCTGCGGCCTCGGGTCCGGGAGATCACCTCCGAGCTGTTGGAGGAGATCACGGCGGCCGGGACGGAGACGGTGGACCTGAAGGAGGCACTGGCCCTACCACTGCCCATCACCGTCATCTCCGAACTGTTCGGGGTGGCCCCCGAGCACCGGGACGTCCTGCACCGGATGATGCACACAGTCTTCGACGCGAGCACCACCCCCGAAGAGGCCGTCCGCCTCCACGGCGAGATGCAGACGTTCCTGGCCGACCTGGCCGCGGCCAAGGCGAAGAACCCCGGTGACGACCTGACCAGCGCCCTGTTGGAGGCGCGGGCCGAGGGCGAGGAGCGGCTCTCCCAGAGCGAACTGGTGTGGACGCTCATCTTGATGATCGGCGCGGGCTACGAGACCACGATGAACCTCATCGGCAACTCCGTGTACGCGCTGCTCACCCACCCCGACCAGCTGGAACTGGTCCGCTCCGGCCGGGCCTCGTGGTCGGACGTGGTGGAGGAGACCCTGCGCTGGGACGCGAGCATCCAGTACCTGCCGCTGCGCTACACCGCCGAGGAGGTCACCCTGGGCGGCGTCACCGTGCCGGCCGGGGAGGCCCTGCTCATGGGCTTCGGCCCGGCCGGGCGTGACCCGAAGCACCACGGTGCCGACGCCGAGGGGTTCGACCTGACCCGCGAGCAGCGCGGCCACCTGGCGTTCTCCTACGGGCCGCACTTCTGCCTGGGCGCGGGTCTGGCCCGTCTGGAGGGGACGACCGCCCTGGAGATGCTCTTCGAGCGCTTCCCCGGTCTGGCCTTGTCCGGGGAGGCCGTGCGCGAGCCCTCCATCGTGGCCAGTGGTTGGTCCGTCCTGCCCGTCCGCACCTCCTGAACCCCCGGCCCTGGGCCGGGGACGCGACCATGTGTCCATCGGCCCGGGGTCGTCCACACCCGACCGGGTCAGACCCGGGACGTTCGAAGGTCCTCCGGGTCGAGTGCGGTGGGCAGGTGGCGGCGCCACGACAACGCCACCACCACGACGCTCAGGATTGCGAGCGCGACCCCGACCGCGAACATGGTCGGGTAGTCGAACCGGCGGGCCAGTCCCGCCAACGCCGCGGGGACGAAGAAGCCCAGGTAGGCGAGCGAGTAGTAGACGGCGGTGAGCCCGGCCAACCGGTCGGGCCCCGCGATGCGCTGGACCTCTTGGAGACCGGAGACCAGCAGCAGCCCGTAGGCGGCGCCGAGCACCGCGGCGGCCACCAGCGCCATCGGGACGGTCAGGGTGCTCGCCGCCCGAACGGCCAGGGCCATGCCGAGCGCGGTCAGTCCCAGGGCGAGCACGACCGCCCGGGAGGAGTGCGGGTTGTCCACCCACTTGGCCGCCTGCTGGCTGAGGACACCGCAGGCCAACGCCACCAGGCACAGCAGTCCGGAGAAGCCGACCTCGTAGCCGGGCACCCGGTGGGCGACCAGGTTGGGCAGGACCGCGTAGGCGGTGGCCGAGGTGCCGAAGACCCACGGTGCCATGGGCACGACCACCAGTAGGAACCGGCGATGCAGCGCGGCCGGGACCAGCATGTCGTCCAGGAGACGCCCCGAAGCGGCACCGTCTCCACGCGCCCGTGGAGAGTGGGTCTCGGGGGCGCCCAGCATGACCACCGCCAGGATCACGGTGAGCACGATGTTGACCACGTACGGCAGGACGGCCGACAACGGGGAGAACTGGGCGATGGCGGCGGCGGCCACGGCCCCCAACAGGAACCCGAGAGTCAACGAGAGCGAGGCCCGGACCGCCCCGGCCCCCGCCGACGCCTCGGGGTCGAACGGCGCCTGGGACAGTTCCTTGACCCAGCTCGTGCCCACCGCCATCACCAGGCCGAGCGCCAGTCCCGAGAACACGCGTCCGGCGAACAGCAGGGCCACCGAGTCAGGGCCCGAGGCCAGCAGGGCGCTGCCGATCACGCACAGGATCGGTGCCGGGATCATGAGGGGGCGGCGCCCGTAACGGTCGGACAGCGGGCCACCGACCAGTAGCGCGGGCACGATCCCCAGCACGTAGGCGCCGAGCAGGATGTTCACGACCTGCACGCTCATGCCGCTGTCGAGGCGGTACATGACCAGCAGCGGCGTGAACTCGTTGCCGCCCCAGGCGACGGCGACGAGCATCCCGCAGGCGGCGAGCCACCCGGGAAGTCGACGTCGGGCGGTCCCGTCCGCGTTCCTTCGATCGCGTGCGGGCCGGGGTCTGTGGGCCTCGATCGTGGCCATGGTCGCTGTTTCCTCCTGCGTTTCGGGGTCAGGGAGGGGGTCGGGGTCGGATTCGTGTCCGAGGGTTCAGGGGGCGGGGGTCACACGGTGGAACCGTGGATGTCGTTCAGGTGCTCGGCGGTGGCCTGGGCGAACCCCTCGGCGTCGCCCGCCTCGATGAGCTCCGTCAGCCCGGCGTGCTGGGCGAGCACGAGTTCCGCCCGGTCGGTGTCATCGCTGATCGACTGCGTGGTCATCCGCCGGTGGCGGTCCTGGAGGAGTTGGTAGAAGTTCTGGAGGATCGAGTTTCCGCCGGCCGCGACCACCTCCCGGTGGAACTCGACGTCGGCGCGTGTGAAGGCGGCGAGGTCGTCCGCCTCCCAGGCACGCCTTTGCGCTTCGGTCACCTCGCGCAGGCGTCGCACCAGGCGCTTGGAACGGCTCTTGGACACGCACACGCTCCGGACCGCGGCGGACTCGATGATCTGGCGCGCCTGGAGCACCTCGCGGAACTCGTGCGGCGGCACCGGCCGGACCATGGCACCGCGCTTGGGGTACAGGCGCATCCAGCCCTCGGCCTGGAGTTGCAGGAAGGCCTCGCGCACCGGGGTCCGACTCATCCCCAGTTCCGTGGCGATCCCTCCTTCACTGAGCATGCTGCCGTCCTCGTACTCCCCGTCGAGGATCCGGTCGCGGACCACGGTGTAGGCCCGACCCGCCGCCGATTCGGGGGCGGTGGCCGCTCCGACCAGCGGCACTTGCCCTTCGACACCACTCGCGCCCACGAGACCTCCCAGGTTGGATACAACATAGATACTAGTCGTACACCAGGAGCTTCGGCCGTGGAATCGGTACCGTGCGGCTGAGACCAAACCCACCTCACCCGTACTCGGGTTTCGCGGCGCCGATGGCCGACCATGGGGGCATGCGCCTTTCCCTTCTTCGTCACGGTCAGACCCCCTCGAACGTCGCCGGCCTCCTCGACACACTCGCTCCCGGGCCTGGACTCACGACCCTGGGCCACCGGCAGGCCGCGGCGGTGCCGAACGCGCTCCAGGAGCGCGAGATCGACGCGCTCGTGGTCTCTCCGCTGCTGCGCACCCACCTCACCGCGGCTCCACTGGTCGACGCCTTCGGCAAGGAGGCCGTGATCATGGAGGGGGTGAGCGAGGTCGAGGCCGGCTCGCTGGAGATGGGCGCGGATCCGGCGGCGCACCGGACCTACGTGGACACGGTGTTCGCCTGGGCCCGCGGCGACGTGGACCTGCGTATGCCGGGTGGTTCGGACGGGCGCGCCTTCTTCGACCGCTACGACGAGGCGGTGCGTCGGATCGCCGAGCAGGGGTGGGAGGACGTCGTCGTGGTCTCCCACGGCGCCGCGATCCGGTCCTGGGCCTGCGCCCGCGTCGCCGGTATCGACGTCACCTCGGTCGCGCGCACCCCGCTGGCCAACACCGGCCTGGTCGAGATCGAGGGCGACCCCGACTCGGGTTGGCGTCTTCTCGGTTGGAGCAGCGGCCCGGTCGGCGGCGCCCACCTGCTGAACCAGGACGGCAGCGATCCGACCGGCGAGGCCGTCAGCGCCTGAGCCCGATCGACCGGAACGGTCGACTTGATACGACTCGGCACCACGCGCTCGACACACGAGGTCAGATTTCCATAACGTTCGGTCGACCCATCGCGCATTGACCGGACAGCCCGAAGCAATGGTGGCATGATGACGGGCACAAGGCGGGCGGAAGCCGTCACCACTTCCGCCGCCGATTCGCGTGAGAAATCCCCGCCGACCGCACCTGCCTCAGCGGCCGCCATTCTCCGCACCCGCACATCGCACGATATTCGCGCCGTAGGCGTCCCTCCGGCGTATTGGCGATCGCACGGCGATCAGCCATCGGTGACCCGTAATCGCCCTCTTGGCCTGTGTTGTTCGAAAAGGTGGTTCCCACATGTCCCGGCCCCGTCGTCGTTCCGCGTTGCTCCCGACCCCGAGCTGGGGGTGGCAGGACGCCGCAGCCTGCCGAGGCGAGGACCTCGCGCTCTTCTTCGGTCCCGAAGAGGAGTCCTGGCCACAGCGCGAGATGCGTGAGCGCCGGGCCAAGCAGGTCTGCGCGGGGTGCCCGGTGCGCACCTCCTGTCTGGACCACGCGGTCTCACGCCCGGAGAAGTACGGCACCTGGGGCGGCCAGAACGAGGACGAGCGCACCTCCGAGCGTCGCCGTCGTCTGCGCCGCGCCAACGCCGCCTGAGTCCTTGGAGGGTCTTACCCCACGCTCCGGCCCCGCGCTCGGTTGAGCGCGGGGCCGGAGCGGTATCGACACGGGTCAGCGTTGCCAGCTGCGCCAAAGACGTGCGTAGCGGCCCTCCAGGGCGACCAGTTCCTCGTGCGGCCCCTGCTCCACGATCCGGCCCTGGTCCATGACGACCACCCGGTCGGCGGTGGCCGCCTGGGTGAGCCGGTGGGCGACCACCAGGGTGGTGCGGCCCTTGGTGGCGGCCACGGCGGCCTCCTCCAGTCGACGGGCGCCGGAGCTGCCGGCCTCGGCGGTGGCCTCGTCCAGCACCGCCAGGTCCGGGTCGGCCAGCGCCAACCGGGCCAGGGCCAGGTGCTGGGCCTGCTCGGCGGTGAGGGCGTGTCCGCCCTCGCCCACCACGGTGTCGATCCCCTCGGGCAGGGCGCGCACCCAGTCCAGGGCGCCCACCGTCTCCAACGCCTCCTCGGCCTCGGCGGCGGTGGCCTCGGCCCGGACCAGGCGCAGGTCCTCCAGGAGGGTTCCGGCGAACACGTGCGTCTCCTGGCTGACCAGGAACACGTGCTCGCGCACTCGCCGCTCCCCCATCTCCTCCAGGGGGATCCCGCCCAGGCACACGGTGCCCGAAGTGGGTGTGCGCAGGCCGCTGACCACGGCGGCCAGGGTGGTCTTTCCGGCGCCGCTGGCCCCCACCAGGGCGACGCGCTCGCCCGGGGCGACGGTGAGCGAGACCCGGTCCAGGGCCTTGGGCGCGTCGGTGGCGTAGACGTGGCTCACCGCGTCCACGTGCAAGGACGACCCGGCCGGCCCCTCCTCGGCGCCGGGGTCCTCCGCCTCCGGCAGGTCCACCACCCCGGCCAGGCGGGCCAGGCTCGCCCCCGCCTGCTGGACGTCGTTGAAGGTCATCACCAGGAACCCGACGGGTCCGAACAGCCGGTGGAAGTACAGGGCGGCGGCGGTGACCATCCCGACTGTGGCCAGGTCACCGCGCACCAACCAGAACCCGACGACGAGCACGGTGCCCAGGCCGACCAGTTCGGAGCCGTTCATGCGGGCTCCGAGCCTGGTGAACAGGCGGAACACGTCCAGGGTGAGCCGCATGGCGCTCAGCGAACGGTCGGCGATGCGTTCCTCGTGTTCGGCCTCCAGCCGGTAGGCGCGCACGGTGTCGCGTCCGCGTAGGGCGCCCATCATGGCGTGCGAACGCTCGCCCATGGCCACGCGTTCGCGGGCGTAGAAGGGGCCCGAGAGCGGCATGTACCAGCGCACCGCCCACACGTAGAACGGCAGGGCGGCCAGTCCGGCCAGGCCCAGACGCCAGTCCAGGGCGGCCATGCCCGCGGTGGTGAGCACGACGGTGGCCAGGGCGGTGACGACCTCCGGACCGTTGCGGGCGATGGCGTTGGTGACCACGGCGACGTCGTCGCCCACGCGGGAGAGCAGGTCCCCGATGCGCACGCGTTCCAGACGGACGGCGGGCATGTGCAGGACGCGGCGCATGACGCGTTCGCGCAGGCGGGCCAGGATGGTCTCGCCGAGCCGGCTGACCTGCCAGGCCCCCAGTCCGACGAGGACGCCACCGATGGCCGCGGCGGCGGCGATGAGCGCGGCCGAGCGCAGGATGGCCTCGGCCCCGGCGCCGTCGTTGATGTCGTCGACCATGCCGCCCAGTACCCAGGGGGCGACGAGTCCGGCGGCGCTGCCGGCAAGGACGGTGAGCAGCGCCAGGGCGGAGGTTCCGGGGCGGGCGCGCAGCCCTTGGAGGAACACCGCCCAGGTGCGGCGGGCCGTGGCCGTGGGCAGCAGTTCGGTGGTCGCGGTCGGGGTTCGGGGGCCTTCGAGGGGGTCCTCGACCTCGTGGTGGATGGTTTCGGTGCTCAACGCAGGACCGCCTCGCGGTAGTGGGGGTCGTCCTCGGCCAGTCGGATGTGGGTGTCCTGCGCGCGCACGCGACCCTCGCGCAGGACCAGGACGCGGTCGGCGCGGGCGAGCAGCGCCGGGCTGCTCGCGATGACGATGGTGCCGCCGCCGTGGGCGGCGCGCAGCGCGGCGGTGCCCTGGGCGATGGCCTCCTCGGTGACGGCGTCGACCGCGGTGGTGGGGTCGTGCAGGACGAGCACGGGCGGGGCGGCGGCCAGCGCGCGGGCCAGGGCCACGCGTTGGCGTTGGCCGCCGGAGAGGTTGCCGGCGCGGTCGGTGATGGGACGGTCGAGGCCGTCGAGGTGGCCGGTGACGAGTTCACCGGCGGCGGCCGCGTCGAGTGCGGTGAGCAGGTGGTCCTCGTCGAGGTCGCCGGTGGTCAGGTTGGAGCGCAGGGTGCCCTCGAACAGGAAGCTGCCGTGTTCCTCGACCAGGACGGTACCGCGCAGGGAGGCAAGGTCGAGTTCGGCGAGGGGGACACCGGCGACCAGGGTGGTTCCGCGGGCGTCGGCGGCGCGACCGGCCAGGAGGTCGACGAGGGCCTCGGCGTCGCGGGGGTCGGTGGCGAGCACGCCGAGGAACTCTCCGGGGCGCAGGGTGAGGTCGACGCCGTCCAGGGTGCGGTGGCCGACCTCGCGGAGTTCGACCAGGGGTTCGTGTTCGGGCGGGCCTTGGGGCAGGTCTCGCTCGCCGGGGGTGACGGCGTCGGGGGCGTTGAGCAGTCGCACCAGGCGTCGGGCGGAGGCTCGGGCGATGGCGAACATCTGGCCGACCATCCCCAACCCCTGGATGGGTTCGGCGAGGAACTGGGCCAGGCCCACGACGATGATGAGTTCGCCGATGGTGAGGTGTCCTTGGAGGGCCATCCATCCGGAGGCACCGGCCACGCAGGCCAGGAAGACGGCGCCCGACGCGGTGACCAGTCCCTTGTAGACGCCGTTGCTGGCGGCGGCGCCGACCGACGCGGTCAGGGCGCGGTCGCTGGACCGGCCGTAGCGCAGGGAGGCGTTGTGGCGGGCACCGATACCCATGAGCACGCGCAGGCCGCCGACCAGGTCGGTGGCCATGGCGGTGGCACGCGCGGCGGTGGCCTGCTTGGCCTCGGTGCGTCGGGCGATGCGTGCGGCGGGCACACGCAGCAGCAGGAGCATCAGGGGCAGGCCCAGGAGCACTCCGAGACCGAGCGGGACGTTGATGGTGAGCAGCACGATGGTGGTGACCACGATCGCGGTGACCTGGGCGATGCCCGCGGCCCAGGCGCGGGCATAGGTGGCGGCCTGTTCGGCGTCGGAGGTGGCCACGGACAGTAGTTCGCCGGAGCGCAGACCGCTGCGTTGTCCTCGCGGATGCAGGACGCGGCGGGCCGATTCCAGGCGCAGCAGGTGGGCCTCGCGTTCGACGACGCCCAGGGTGAGGCGGGCGCCGGTGCGGTAGGCCAGTGCCAGGCAGGTGAAGAGCAGGATCAGCCCGGACACGCACCACAGCAGGGCGGTGATGTCGCCGGTGGCGACGGCCGTGTCGATGGTGAGGCCGATGACGACGGGGACGAGCACCTCGCACAGTTGGTGCGTGGACAGCAGGGCGACGCCGAGGGTGATGCGGCCGCGATGCCGGCGCAGGGAGCGTGAACGTAGGGCGGACGCGCTGGTGGGGACGGGTGCGGATGAGGTGGGGGAGGCGGGTTCGGGAGCGGCCCGTCCCTCGGCTGTGGTCATGTTCGTCCGTCGTCCCTGATCGTCGTTTTCTCGGTGGCCGCCCGGGGTGGTCGATCCTCGGGCAGGGTAGCCGGGTCGGGTGGCACACCCGACCATGGGATGTGCGATTCGACGCCGTATGCCCGCTTCTCCCGGCAGACCATCGGTAAGCCTAACCTCACTCACGGTGGGTGTCGACGTGCCCGGGAAGCCGCCTCGTCCCGGACCCTTACCAGGGCACGGACCCTCGGTATAATCGGGGTTGTCTCCGTCACAGTGCGGGGTCCTCCCCCGATGCGCCCGACCCTCGCATCGGCCTACGTTGATCGGACGGGTTCCCTTCCCGGAACCCACGGACCGGTACTCCAGCGGCCGGACGAGGCAGGGAGATCACGGTGGAGACGAAGGGCTCCTTATATCTGCGCTACGCCTACAACGACCTGACCGGGAACAAGGGCGTGCACCTGGCGCTCCTGGTGGTCCTGACGCTCAGCGCGTTCCTCATGGCCACCGGCGCCATGGTCATGGAGCGCATGCTCGGGTCGGTCGACGAACTCTTCGAACAGGCCAGGCCGCCCCACTTCCTGCAGATGCACGTCGGCGACATCGACACCGACGCACTGGAGCGCTTCGCCGACCGGCACCCGGAGATCGAGGCCTGGCACGTCGTCGAGGCGATCGGACTCGATGGCGCGGCCCTGTCCTGGGAGCGTTCCCACACCGGTGAGTCCGGTGACCTCTCCGACAGTCTCATCGACCAACTCTTCACGACCCAGAACGAGGAGTTCGACCTCCTCCTGGACGAGACCGGCGCCGCCCCGCACCCCTCCCCCAGCGAGATCCACCTCCCGGTGGCCCACCGCACCGCCTTCGACCTGCGGGTCGGCGACGTGCTCCGGATCGCCACCGACTCCGGTTCCCTGGAGCTGCGCGTGGCCGGGTTCGTGCGCGACGCGCAGATGGCCTCGTCACTGTCCTCGGCGACCCGATTCGTGGTCTCCGAGGCCGACTTCGAGACTCTGGAGGACGCGGGCGTAGGCGCCCCCGAGAGCATCGTAGAGTACCGACTGAACGACGCCGGTTCGGCCGCCGACCTCCAGCGCGCCTATGAGGCCGATGAGGCGCTGCCCAAGAACGGACAGGCCGTCACCTACCAGATGATCCGCCTGGTCAACGCGTTCGGCGACGGACTGGTCGCGATGGCGCTGGTGTTCGTGAGTCTGCTGCTCATCGTGATCGCGCTGCTCAACGTGCGCTTCGTGATCCGCGGGACCTTGGAGGACGAGGTCCGCGAGATCGGCGCGATGAAGGCCATCGGTCTGCCCGATCGGGCGATCTCCGGGCTGTACCTGACCAAGTACAGCGTCCTGACCGCCCTGGCGTGTGTCCTCGGGGGTCTGTCGGCGATCGTGGCCACGGGTCTGCTCACACGGGGCGCGCGGATGGACTACGCCGAAGCGCCGCTGGGCCTCGCCTCGTTCGTGGTGCCGGTGGCCGCGCTCGCCCTGGTGTACGCGTTCGTCCTACTACTGTGTCGTGCCGTCCTGCGCCGGGTGCGTCGGATCGAGGTCGTGGGCGCCCTGGTCCACGGCAGTGTCCTGGACGAGAAACGGGCCGCGCGCCGGGACCGGAGGCGGGCGCGACGGGTGCGCGGCACCGCCCTCGCCTCGACCCGTGGGCTGGGGGTGAACGGCCGTCTGGCCCTGCTGGACCTGCGCGCCGAGGCCGGCCAGTGGGTGCTGCTCCCCCTCGTGTTCTTCCTGGCCACCGTGTTGATGACGCTGCCCGCCAACCTGCTCGGCACCTTCGAGAGCCCTCGCTTCGTCACCTATATGGGGGCCGCGGAGAGCGACCTGCGCGCCGACCTGCTCTTCTCCGAGGACGTCGACGAGGTCCGCGACGAACTGCTGAGGAGCATGCGCGAGGACGAACGACTGACCGACGTGCGCGCCTTCTCCACCTTGTTGTACGAGGCCGAGGGCGAGGAGGGGTGGGAGACCCTGCGGGTGGAGGTGGGCGAGCACGACCCCGACGCGATCGCGTACGCGCGCGGCGGGAGCCCCGGCCCCGGCGAGATCGCCCTGTCGGTGCTGAACGCGGACGCGTACGGGCTCTCGATCGGTGACGGGTTGGCCGTGCGCCGAGGTGGGGAGGAGACCACGCTCACCGTCAGCGGCGTCTACCAGGACGTCACCAGCGGAGGGTTCACCGCCAAGGCCCATGGTGAGGAGGTCACCGGGGCGGCGGGCCACATGGTCTACGCGAACACGGACCCGGGCACCGACGCCGCCACGATCGCGACGGAGTACGACGAACGCTTCGACACCGCCACGGTGATCCCGATGCGCGAGTACGTGCGCCAGACCCTGTCGCAGGTGACCGGGGCCCTGCAGGGCGCCGCCCTGGTCTCCTTCGTCTTCGCGCTCGGGGTCGCGGCGCTCATCACCGGCCTGTTCCTGCGGCTGCGCCTGACGCGGGAGCGCACGCGGATGGGCGTACTGTCCGCGATCGGCTTCTCCACCGGGGAGATCATCGCCCAGGTGCGCGGCAAGACCTTCCTCGCCGTGGTGGTCGGCACCGTCCTGGGCACGGTGTTCGCGGCCACGGCCGGGGAACCCATGGTCGGTTCGCTGCTGTCCGCGGCGGGGCTGGGGCTCGCGCACCTGGAGTTCCTGCCGAACCCGTGGCTGGTGTACGTGGCCTATCCCCTGGCCCTGATCACCACCGGACACCTGATCGCCGTGGCGCTCACCGCGCCGCTCCGCCGCGTGGACAAGAGCACGTGGCTCCGAGGTTGAGAGGCCCTTCCATGACACAGCCCACGACAGAGCCCTTGACGGAGCGGGCGCGGATCGCGCTGGCCTCTCGGGGTCTGACCAAGACCTACCACTCCACCGACCCGCCCACCCGGGTCATCGACGATGTCGACCTGTCCGTGGCGAGCGGGGAGTTCCTCGTCGTGATGGGCGCGTCGGGTTCGGGCAAGTCGACGCTGCTCTACACGATCAGCGGCATGGACCGCCCCACCGAGGGGAGCGTGCTGTTGGAGGGGCGGGACCTGACGTCCCTGGACGACCGGGAGATGAGCCGGGTCCGGTTGACTCGGATGGGATTCGTCTTCCAGCAGGCGCACTTCCTGGCCAATCTCAACATCGGCGACAACATCCTGTTGCCCGCCCTCCAGGCCGCCCCCAAGGACAAGAAGGGGGCGATCGCCCGCGTGGACGCGCTGCTGGAGCGGTTCGGGATCGCACACGTGCGCCGGCATGGCATCACCCAGGTCTCCGGCGGCCAGTTGCAGCGGGCCTCGATCTGCCGCGCCCTGGTGTGCGAACCGTCCCTGTTGTTCGCCGACGAACCCACCGGCGCGCTGAACAGCAGGATGACCGAGGAGGTGATGGACGCGCTCACCGACGTGCACCTGTCGGGAACGACGCTGGTCATGGTCACGCACGACCCGGGCTGCGCGGCGCGGGCGGATCGTGTGGTCTACCTGCGCGACGGGGCCTTGGTGGACTCGCGTGAGATGGGGTCCTGGAGTCCGGAACGGGCGAGTGAGCGTGAGGACGACCTGATCGCGTGGCTGCGTGGCCTGGGGTTCTGACCAGGCCGCGGGCCCCGTGTTCACATAGGCCTCGGGATGGCGATAACCTGGTCAAATCACGCTTAGGCAAGGCTAAGCTAAACGCCATTCAGCGAGGTTCCATTGATCCCCGGTCCGCCCACTCGTGTCGGCATGATCGCCGCCGGCGCCCTGTCCACCGTCCTGCTCGCCGCCTGTGGTGGCGGGGGCACGGACTCCTCCGATTCCTCCGGCCCCACCGCCGAGGGATACCCCGTCACCGTCGATACCCTGTTCGGTGACGTGGAGATCGAGGACCATCCCGAGAACGTCGTCGCGATGGGCTGGTCGGACGCCGAGACCGCGTTGGCCCTGGGCGTGCAGCCGGTGGGCGTGGCCGACTGGCAGGCCTACGGAGCGCCCTACGTGGGTCCCTGGGCCGCCGAGCTGCTCGACTCAGAGCCGGCCGAGGTCGGCACCATGGAACCGAACCTGGAGGCCATCGCCTCCCTGGAGCCGGACGTCATCCTCGACACCCGATCCGACAACTCCCAGGAGCGCTACGACCTGCTCTCCCCGGTCGCCCCCGTGGTCGGCCCTCCCTCCGACGTGGAGGTCACCTACGGCACCACCTGGCAGGGTCAGACCCGCCAGGTCGCCCAGGTCCTGGGCGAGGAGCCGCGGGGCGAGGAACTCATCACCGAGCTGGAGGAGCGGTTCGCGCAGCTGCGCGAGGAGAACCCGGAGTTCGAGGACCTGACCATCGCGGTCGGCGCCTACTTCGACGGCCAGTACGGCGCCTACGTGCCCGGCGACACCCGCGTGGACGTGCTCACCGAGCTGGGCTTCGAGTACAAGCCCGAGCTGGAGGAGATGGCCGACGGGGCGTTCTACGTCGACCTGAGCTCGGAGCTCGTCGAGGAGCTGGACGCCGACCTGACCGTGGTCTTCCCCATCGGTGACACCGCCGACTTCCTCAACGAGGACCCGGTCCTGCAGGGCATCCCCGCCGCCGAGGACGGCCGACTGATCGTCCTGGACGACCCGCAGTTGGCCAACGCCTTCTCCAGCGGTTCCACCCTGGGCGTCCACCACGCCCTGGACGAGGTCGTCCCGATGATCCAGGAGTCCCTGGAGGACTGATCCCCCGCGAACACCGAAAGGGGGCTCCCATCACGTGGTGGGAGCCCCCTTCTTCGTGCGCCGATCGGGGTCAGCCGGCCTCCACGACCTCGTGGTGTCGGCCGATGGGCAACATCAGCGGCTTGCCGGAGGTGGGGTCGACGATGATGCGACTGCGCAGCCCGAACACCGCCTCCACCGTCTCGGGGGTGAGCACCAGCTCGGGCGTCCCCTCCGCGTGCAGTCTCCCCCGCGCCAGGGCGACCAGGTGGTCGGCGTAGCGGGCCGCCAGGTTGAGGTCGTGCAACACCAGCACGATCGTGGTGCCCAGCGACCGGTTGAGGTCGGTGAGCAGGTCCAACACCTCCACCTGGTGGCTGACGTCCAGGAACGTGGTGGGCTCGTCCAGCAACAACAGGTCGGTGTGCTGGGCCAGGGCCATCGCGATCCACACCCGCTGACGCTGTCCCCCCGACAACTCGTCCACGGGCCGGTCGACCAGGTCGGCGATGCCGGTGGCGTCCAAGGCCTCCGCGACGGCCTCGTCGTCCTCACGGCTCCACCGGGACAGCACCCGCTGGTGGGGGTGGCGACCGCGTCCGACCAGGTCACCGACGGTGATGCCCTCCGGGGCGATCGGCGACTGCGGAAGCAGACCGAGCGTGCGGGCCACCTCCTTGGAGGGCATCCGGTGCACCTGTTCGCCGTCCAACAGCACCCGCCCTCCCTTGGGCGCCAGCAGCCGCGACATCGACCGCAGCAGGGTCGACTTGCCGCAGGCGTTGGCGCCCACGATCGCGGTGATCCGGCCGGGCGGGATGGCCAGGTCCAGGGCGTCGATGACGACGCGGTCCTGGTACCCCAGGGTGAGGTCCTCGACGATCAGCGAGTGGTCCGTGGTCACAGGGATCCTCCGGCGCGGTTGGTACGGACGATGAGGTAGACGAGGTAGGGGGCACCGAGCACGCCGGTGACCACACCGACCGGGAAGCGCGTGCCCAACAGGAACTGGCCGACCAGGTCGGCGACCAGCACCAGCAACGCCCCCACCAGGGCCGAGGGCAGCAGCAGGAACCCGTTGGGGCCCACCAGGCGGGCGGCGATGGGGCCGCAAAGGAACGCCACGAACGCGATGGGACCGGCCGCGGCGGTGGCGAAGGCGATGAGTCCCACTGCGGCGGTGACCGCCAGCAACCGAGTGCGGTTCACCCGTACGCCCAGGGCCGAGGCGGTGTCGTCGCCCAACTGGAACAGGGCCAGGTTCTGGGCCTGGGACAACAGCACCGGACCGATGAGGGCCAGGGCGACCACCACCGGCAGGACCTGGTTCCAGTCGGTGCCGTTGAGGCTGCCGGTCAACCAGCGCATGGCCTCCTGCAGGTCCCAGTCGGGCGCCTGGTCCAGGATGTAGGAGACGACGCTGTCGAGCATGGCGGCCACACCGATGCCGATGAGGATGAGCCGGGTCCCGGCCACCCCTCCCTTGAACGACAACAGGTACACGAGGGTGGACACGCCCAGCGCGGCGACGATCGCCACCACCGACACCGCGGTGCCGCTCAGCCCGAGCACGACGATCGCGAAGACGGCGGCGGCACTGGCCCCGGAGCTGATCCCGATGATGTCGGGGCTGGCCAGCGGGTTGCGCAGCATGGTCTGGAAGGTGACACCGGCCAGGCCGAAGCTCATCCCGGCCACCACGGCGAGCACCGCCCTGGGCAGCCGTAGTCGACCGACCGTGAAGGAGGCTCCGGGCACGTCCTGGCCCAAGACCACCCGCCACACGTCACCGAGCGGGTAGAAGGTCTTGCCGACCATCAGGGTCAGGACGAACACGGCGACGACGAGCACGGCCAGGACCACGATGACCGTGCCCCGCCTGCGCGCGCGGCGCAGGCGGCCCCGGGTCACGGACTCCAGGGTGGACCCGGTGGTGGGCAGGGACGGAATCACAGGGCACGGACCTTCTGACGGCGGACGATGTAGATGAAGAACGGGGCGCCGACCAGCGCGGTCACGATGCCCACGTCGATCTGGGCGGGCCTGGCCACGATCCGGCCGACGATGTCGGCGGCGGTGAGCAGGGCGGCCCCGCCCAAGGCGGAGAAGGGGACCAGCCACCGGTGGTCGGGACCCACCAGCAGCCGGCACACGTGCGGCACCACCAGACCGACGAAGGCGATGGGGCCGGTGACCGCGGTCGTGGCCCCGCACAGCACGACGGCGCCCAGGGCCGCGGTCCCGCGGGCCACGGCGACGCGTTCGCCCAGGCCGGCGGCCAGGTCGTCGCCCAGCGCGAGCATGTTGAGCCCGCGCGCGCAGAACAGGCACAGCACGAAGCCCACCGCGACGAACGGCAGGATCTGGTTCAGGCTGTCGTAGGTTCCGCCGCCCACCCCGCCGATCTGCCAGGAACGCACTCCTCCGGCCAGATCGTTGCGCGGCAGCACGACGGCGCTGATGAACGAGGCCAGGGCCGCGGAGGTCGCCGTTCCGGCCAGGGCCAGCTTGAGCGGGGTCGCTCCGCCCCGCCCCAGGGAGCCGATCACGTAGACGAACACGGCGCTGGCCCCGGCGCCGACGATGGCCACCCACACGTAGGAGGCGGCCGAGCTCAGACCGAAGGTGGCCATGCCCACGACCACGGCCAGGGAGGCTCCCATGTTCACACCGAGGATGCCCGGATCGGCGATCGGGTTGCGGGTCACGCCCTGCATGACGGTGCCGGCGACGCCCAGGGCGGCGCCGGCGAGCACGGCCAGCAGGGTGCGGGGGATGCGCTTGGCGACGGCGGCCTGGTCGAAGCCCTCCGCCGAACCGCCGAGGGCGGCCACGATGTCGGCCCAGCCGACCTCGCGCGATCCCACGGCCACGGAGGCGAACATCAGGGCGACCAGGACCAGGGCCACGGCGGGCAGCCAGAGGGCCCGCAGCCGCCGGGGGCGTCGCACGGCGGCGACGTCCCCGGCGGGCGGCGGGGTGAGGGTCGAGGTCACTGCGCCCCGTCCGCGGCCTCGGCCAGCAGCGACAGGTAGTCGTCCAGGACCCAGGAGATGGACAGCGGGGTGGGGTTGGCGGCGGTGCCCAGGGGGTCGTCGCCGGGCAGGTTCACCACGGCGCCGTTCTCGACGGCGGGCATCTGGGACAGCAGTTCGTCGCCCTCCAGGGACTCGACCAGGTCGTCACCGCCGTAGGTGACGATGATGTCGACGTCGTCGAAGACGTCGGCCTGCTCGGCGGTGCGGGTCAGGGCGAACTGGTCGGTCTCGGCGGTGGCGTCGGCGATGCTGCCGGGGGTGGCCATGCCCAGGTCCTCGAAGAACATCGCCCGGGTGTCGTGGGCGGTGTAGAAGCTGACCTCACTGAGGTCGGTGGTGTCCACGTGGGTGAGGAACATGGTGGCCCGTCCCTCGATCTGCGCGTACTCGGCCGCGGTGGCCTCGATCTCGGTCTCCAGCTCGCCGATGAGCTCTTGGCCCTCTTCCTCCAGGCCCAGGCCCTTGCTGTTGAACTCGATCATCTCCCGCCAGGCGGTGCCCCACGGGGTCTCGGGGTAGGCGACGACGGGGGCGATCTCGCTGAGGGTGTCGTACTCCTCCTGGGTCAGGCCGGAGTAGCCGGCCAGGATGACGTCGGGGGCGGTGTCGGCCACGGCCTCGAAGTCGATGCCGTCGGTCTCGTCGAACAGCACGGGGGTCTCGGCGTCGAGTTCCTCCAGCTTCTCCTCCACCCAGGGCAGGACACCGTCGTCGTTGTCGTCGCCGAAGTTGGCGGCGGCCATACCGACGGGGACCACGCCCAGCGCGAGGGGGACCTCGTGGTTGGCCCAGGCGACGGTGGCGACGCGCTCGGGCTGGGACTCGATGGTGGTGGTGCCCAGGGCGTGCTCGATGGTGATCGGCGTCCAGTCCCCGGAGGCCTGGGCCTCCTCGTCGGGGGTGTCCGAGGAGCACGCCACGAGTCCGACCGCCAACAGCGCGGCCGTGGAGAGGGCGACCGTCCTTGTCACGTGGCGCATGGTGTCCTTTCGGTTGTGGGGCCAGATGCCCCTGGAGTCGGCGCAACCCGCCCTTGAGCGCATGACTCATCGGTTCGACGCGGCGACGTTCGGTGAGGTCATGGGGATGCGCCGAGAAAGGCCGCTCGGTGCGCGCACCGAGGACCACCCCGAAAGGTAAGGGTTGCCTAACCGAACTTAGAGCGCAAGGCCCGACCGTGCAATCACGCAGATGTGACACAGACATTCGCGAAACGGACAAATCGCAGCGTTCGGCCCCCGGAACACCGGCTCCAGCCGACGTTCCGGTCAGCCGAGTCCGTGGCCGCGACGGCGCTCACGACCACGGACCGGGGCCGAAACCGATTTCACCCGCTTGCCGGTGGCGTTGTACCAGCGCAGGCCGGCACGGTCGGTTCCTAGAGGTCCTCACGACTCACGTTCAAGGCCTGAGCCCGCGCGTCCAAAGCCTTTTCGAGGAGCCTGAGGGTCGACTTGTAGGTCACCCGGGTGGTGAGCCGGGCGAGCTCGGCCAGAGCCGCCTGTCCCTCCATCGCGCCCAGGGCGTTCGCGCAGGCGTTGGCGAGCTTGGGCAGGGCCGGCCCGATGCCCGGCGCCTTTCGCAAGGACTCCTCCAGCACCGACCCCAGACCGCGAACCGTCCGTGGGTCTTGCGGCAGGAACGACAGCAGCCACACCAGGCCACGGGTCGCGAAGTGGTTGTGGTCGTCGAAATTCTCGACCGTGCGCGGATCGCTCGCCAACGACAGCCAGCCCAGGGACCGGTCCCGGAACGCCTCCGCGTCGAGCTCGGCGAGCAGCGCCCGACCCTTCCTCTCCCACGCCGCGCCAGGACGAGGGGCCCTCGCGGTGACCGCGTGCCTGAGCAGATCGGTCCATGCGGCCGGCAACTCCACGAGTTCGGCGAGCGCGCGATCCGTCCACGGTTGGCCCTCGTTGAGCGGCGGGTGGTGATCGTCCAGCATCGGCACGGTCTTCTTCAGCTCTTTCACCTTGAAGGAGTTGCCGGCGGCGTCCGCGCGTCGCATTTCCGCGCCCAAGTCCACTGGGACACCCCGCCCGGAGGCCAGCTCGACCCATGCCATTTCCACTGCGAAGTGGATACCGTGGCGTCTTCTCGGAACGGCCTTCAAAGCCTCCTGGCGTGCGCTCGCCAAACGATCATCCGGCCTGCCCGAGGAAAACGACAGCAACGCGTGCGTGAGGAGAATGGACTCGCGTCGGGCCGCCGAACCAGCCGATTCGTACAGGTCCGTGAAGGCTTCGAGCATCAGGAGTCGGATGTTCTCGGAAAGTCTCCTCAGGTTCTCCGAGGTGCCGATCCCCTCCTTGTCCGCGAGGAGCATTTCGCACGCCGCCGGCGCGCCTTCCCGTTCGATCGTGGCCACCAACGCGGTCTCGAACTCGTAGAACCCGTCGAAGTCGTGTATCAGCGCCTCTTCACGATCGCCGGACATCGTCTCGTCGGTACACACCAATCGCGTCATGGCGAGAGGCTAGGGGCTCGCGCCGACAACCCGTCTCGATGTGAGACCGACCCAGGTAAGCGCCTTCTCTCCGCTGCGGGGATGACGTGCGCTTTCCTGGCGGGTATGCGCTTTCCCTGGGTGCCGACAGGCGCCGAACCGAGACCGGGGGCCTCAGGGTCTCCTCCTACCGGCGGACGGCCCTGAGGCGCTCCCGTGCAAGCCCGAGGTCAGGGCGTCAATTCGATGACGACCCCTTCGGTGACGCCGTTCACGGTGACGTCGAGTTCGATGGTCGCCTCTGCCAACGCGCTCAACCGGCCGGTCCGCGGATCGAAGGCGGCCACGTGATCGGCGTCGGCCTCGTCGACCGGCCCGATGTGGACGTCCTCGGAACCGGACCAGTCCGCGCTCACCGGGTAGGTGACCGGCAGCGCGGTGCCGTCGTTGTCCACCGTCGCGGTGACCTCGGCCCTTTCTCCGACCGCGACCGAGGTCGGCGCGTCCAGTTCCAGCCCGTCCACGTGGGGGCGCGTTTGGGTCGTCACCCAGTCCGCCGTGGGGTCACCACCGGTGTCGATCCCCCACAACGACCAGCCGGTGAAGCCGCCGTCCGCGGGACCGGCCGAGGGGTTCTTGCCCACGTTGCCGTTGATGACGTAGGGCACACCGTCCACCCGGTCGGCGTGGAAGACGCCGACGTGCGCTCCGATGAACGCCACGCCCTTGCCGCTGTCGGACTGGAAGTCGGCCAGCCAGTTCTCGACGGTGGTCGCCTCCTTGCGGTCCGACAGCTCGCTGGCCTTGGAGGGCAGCGGGTCGCGGAAGGGCACGTGCTGGGCCACCACGACCGAGGTCACGGCGGGGTCCTCGGCCGCGGCGTCGAGTTCCTCGCGCAGCAGCGGCAGTTGCGACCAGTCGCCGGCCCGGTAGGAGAGCCGTGCCGTGTCCAGGAGGATGAACCTGGTGCCGTGGTGGTCGACCACCCGACGGGTCTCCCCGAACGCGTCCCGGAAGTTCTCCAACGTCCCCTCGGACACCTCGTGGTTGCCCGGTACGTAGTGGTAGGGCAGCTCACCCTCCAGTTCCTCGTCGAGGATGCGTCGGGCCAGCGCGAAGTCCTCCGGCGCGGCCTCGTCCACGAGGTCACCGTTGATGATGAGGAACTCGGCGTCGCTCTCTCGGATCTCGCGGAGCGCGCGCCGGGTGTTGGCGACGATCTCGCTGTCGGGGTCTCGGGCGACGAACTGGGCGTCGGACAACACGGCGAACCGCCAGTCCTGCCCGGCCACGGTCTCGCCGGGCGCCACCACCGGGTCGACGACCGGTTCGGTGGGCGGCACGTCCAACGGTGGCGGCACCATCGCGGTCAGGTCGTCGACGATCACCTCGCCGTGATAACTCGCGTCGGGTTCGGTCTCGGCGAAGTAGATCCGGCGCAGTGAGATCGGGTATCGCGTGCCCGGTGGCACTTCGAAGGCCACCTGCCGCCAGCCCGGTTCGTCCAGGTATCCGGCGCGCATCGCGGGCAGCAACTGGCCGGTCCCGTCCCAGACCTGCATGCTCGCCCACTCCCCGTTGCCCTCGGAGTGCACCCAGGCACGCAGCTCCCGCGGCCGGCCGGGGATCCGTAGTTCCTCACCGGGTGGCAGGGCGCCGCCGGTACGGGTCCCGGTGGAGGTGGTGAAGTCGTAGGTCAGACCGACCCCGTCGCCTTCCCGCCCCTCGGCCACCGCGACCTCCCCTTCGGCGCGCTCACCGAAGTAGGACCAGTCGGCCGCGTCCTCGAAGTCGGCGACGACGACCTCGTCCAGACCGACGGTGACCGCGAGGGTCGTCTCGACCTCACCGACCCGGATCGTGGCGAGCGTCGCTCCGCTGTCGGTGACGGCCCGGATCTCGAACCTCCCGTCCTCGGTCACCGAGACCTCCGCGACGGACTCGTCGATGCTCGTTTCGACGTCGGCGGCCTCGATCGGCGCGGTGAATCCGTTGGCGTCGTAGCCGATGACCTCGATCACGGTGGCGGCCTCGGCGTCGGTGAGTCCCACCCGTTCGGGGGTGGTCTCGATCCGGGTGAGCTCGCCCAGCACGGTCAGGTCGACGTCGCCCGTGGCGCCGCGCTCCCTGGCGGTGACGGTGGCGGTACCGGCCGCGTGGGCGGTGAACACGCCCTCCCGATCCACCGAACCGACCCCGTTGTCGTCGGAGCGCCAGATCGGGTCGCTCTCCACCGGCGCGTAGGTCTCGTCATGGCCGGCCGCGGTGAGTGTCCGGGTCAGGCCGGGGAAGACGCGGTCGGGGCGGCCGGGCGCGACGTGGCCGGAGCCCTCGGCGCGTTCGGGTTCGACCCGGGTCCGCACCCAGAACCCGTCGAGCCGGCCGCTGCCCTGGGGGGCGAACAGGGCGAGCCCGTTGGGCACGGAGCGTTCCTCCCCGTCGGAGGGGCGGTTCTCGACCTGGACACGGTCCCCACCCGGGGTGCGCGCGACCATGGTGGCCGAGCCGCCGCCGTCGAGGTTGACCGCGGTGTGCGCGCCGGCCTCGACCATCATCCGACCCAACTCGTCCAGGCCCACCCCCTCGGCGAAGGACGGCTGCCGACCGTCGACGCTGAGCAGGTACATCCGCGAGCCGTCTTCGGAGAAGCCGATGGCCATGCGCGGGGCGCCCGGGGTGTTGTCGTTCTCGCTCGCTTCCTGGGCCTGCCCGTCGACGACGAGCATCTGACGGCCGTTCAGCGCGGCGTGGATCTCTTGGTCCTGGGCGGCCCTCGCGTCGTAGTCGATACCGACCGCGTCGCCCACCTCCAGTGCGGACAGGGTCTGGGCGCCGTCCTCCCGACCGACCAGGACGAAGGCGTCGTGGGCGATCTCTCCTTCGCGCGGCTCGTCCACGATCTCGGCGACCACGCCGTCGGTGACCACGACCTCCAGCGTCCGCGTCGCGTCCTCGGTGGCCCGGCAACGGCAGTAGCTTCCCCACAGCGGGGTGAACGCGGCGATCTCGCCCGTGCCCAGCGCCGGCTTGTTGATCGCGTCCAGCGACGGCGCCTCGCCGCTGGGCAGCTCCACGGTGCCCTCGAAGAACACCTCACCGATCGAGCCGAGCCCGTCGGGGGTGAAGATCGCGGCGGACTCCCGGTAGTCGCCGGCGATCGGCGACTGGATCAGTTCACCGTCCCGCACGGCCACGCCCTGCGAGGCACCGGAGGCGTTGATGTCGAAGAAGTCGCCGTTCACCGCGGCGACCGCTTCGACCTCGTCCGCCTGCTCGCTCACCGGCGCTGTTTCGGTCACCTGTCCGGGGAACAGGTAGTCCACGCTGACTCCGCCGGTGAGGTCGGTGGTCAGCAGGTCGCCCTGCAACCAGTTCGGCGTCCCGGTGTAGGCGTCGGGCCCGTAGGCGTCGAAGGAGTTCAGCGTGACACCGGGGGCGACCGGGCGTTCGGTGTCGAAGGTCTCCAGTCTCGGCGCGGGGTCCTCGGCCCGGGCGACCGAGCCGGCCGGTGGGATCTCGACGGTCTCGCTGAACCCGGTGCGCTCGCGCGGATCATCGGTGTCCGCGCTCGCGACCGAGGTGAGGGTGAGGGTGAGGGCCAGAGCGGAGCCCGCGGCCACGATGGCACGCGTGCGTGAACGAATCGACCACCGGCGATCCATGGGAAGCCTCCGGGCGGGGGATGTACGGGGGGAACCCTTTGCGTTGACTTCCTACCACCGGGCGACCCTCTTGGGTAGGAAGCCAACGCACCCCGAATTCCGATCGACTCCTCGGCCCGGACCGGCGATGCGCCGGGCACCTGCACAGAGGCCTCTTCACCGTCGCCGCCGGGCGGGCCGCCTCTCAGGCAGATTTCACCTGGAGGCGGCGTGCTCGTCATGTACCCGACGGGTCGCGGGAACGGTCACCGCGACCCGTCGGAACGCTCGATCAATCGAACTCCAGGCCCAGTAGGGCGTTCTCGGTGACCTCGGGCAGCGCCGGGTGGATCCAGTACTGCTCCGTCGCGACCCGACGCACGTCCAGGTCGAAGGCCAGGACGGTGATCATCTGCTGGATCAGGGTGGCCGCTTGAGGACCCATGTAGTGCGCGCCGAGCAACTTGCCGGTGTCGCGGTCGGCGATCAGTTTGCAGATACCGGTGGTGTCCTCCAGCGCCCAGCCGTAGGCGACGTCCCCGTACCTTTGCACCTTGACCGTCACGTTGTGGCCCCGTTCGCGGGCCTGGGCCTCGGTCATCCCGACGGTGGCGATCTGCGGGTGGGTGAAGGTGGCCGCGGGAACGTGGTCGTGCGGCATCTTACGCAGGTCGTCCGGGTGGAGCAGGTTGTGGCGCACCGCCCGCATCTCCGCGTTGGCCACGTGTTTGAGCATGTAGGGCGAGGACACGTCGCCTAGGGCCCAGACGCCCTTCGCCGAGGTCGAGCGGCCGTACTCGTCGACCTCGACGCCTCCCTCGTCGGTCATCTCGATCCCGCCGGAGGCCAGGTCCAATCGGTCGCCGTTGGGCACCCGCCCGGTGGCCACCAGCAGCACGTCACCGGTCACGGAGGAGCCGTCGTCGAGACGGACGGTCACCTCGCCCTCCGACTCGTCGGCGCCGATCGCGGTGGGGCCGCAGATGAGGCGGTATCGCTCCGCGGCCAGTGCGTTGAACCGCTCGCCCAGGTCCTTGTCCAGTCCGCGCATCAGCGCCGAGCGGGAGATGATCGTGACGTCGGAGCCCAACGCGTCGAAGACGTGGGCGAACTCCATCGCGATGAAGCCGCCGCCCACGATGACCAGCGACTTCGGCGGCTCCGGCAGCCGCATGACGTCCTCGTTGGTGTGGTAGCGCACCCCCGAGGCCTCGATGGCGTTGGGGACGAAGGGTCGAGAACCGGCGGCGATGACCACCTGGTCACCGGAGATGATCTTCTGCTCATCGCCTTGACCGGTGCGCAGGGTACGCTCGCCCACGAACACGGCGTGCTGGTCGTAGACGTCGATGTTGGGGGTCTTCGGGCCGCGACGGTACTCCTCGCCACCGGCGGCGATCGGGTCGACGCGGTCCTCGAAGATCCGGCCGACGATGCCCTGCCAGTCCACCGAGTCGACCCGGGCGTTCAGACCCAGCCGCCCGGCCTGGGCGGTCTCCAGCGCGGTGTCGGCGGCGTGGACGAACATCTTCGTCGGGATGCAGCCGACGTTGAGACAGGTACCGCCGAACGTCCCCTTCTCGATGATCGCGATCGACCGGTCCTCGAACTCGGGGCCGGGAATCGAGTTCCCCGATCCGGTACCGATGATGACCAGGTCGTAGTGGTGATCCACCACGATGTCACTGGCAGGGGCGTCCATGTCATGTCCTCACTACGGGTTCTGCGCGTGCGCGTCCAGGGTGGACCCGATGCCCGGCCCCACCCTGGACACCCCAGGGTCTCAGGGACCCCGACACCCGATCCGAGCGCACACGAGTACCCAAGGACGGCCCGGACGGCGATATTCCGATCCGTCGCAGAGCCCCTCGTCCGACCACCCGAGGGGCTCTGCGACGGAGTCGGGACATCCCGGGGACGAGGCGAACATCGGCGCCGGACACCCTTCTCCACATGACTCGGAACCCGACCACCGCGCGCTCCCCGGCCCCTCCCACCCGCAGAACACACGTACCCGCGTTGGACGGGCTCAGGGGCGTGGCGGTCATCGGGGTGCTGCTGTTCCACACCGGCCACCTGTCCGGTGGGTTCCTCGGGGTCGACCTGTTCTTCGTCCTCTCCGGCTACCTCATCACGGACCTGCTGCTGCGCGAGATCCGGGAGAGCGCGAACGTGTCGCTCGGAGCGTTCCTGGGGCGGAGGATCCGCCGACTGCTACCTGCCCTGGTCGTCATGCTCACCACCGTCACCCTGCTGGTCTGGTCCTTCGGGCCGCCCGACATGGTGCGCACCACGCTCGCGGACGGACCGTGGGTACAGCTCAACGTCCTCAACTGGCATCTGATCGCGGAGTCGGCGGGGTACTGGGACGCCTTCGGCTCGGCCCGCGTGTTCGAACATCTGTGGAGCATCGCGGTCGAGGAACAGTTCTACCTGGTGTGGCCGGTGTTACTGCTGGTGGCCGCGCGGCTCCTCAGCGCTCCCGACCGTTGGGTGGCGGGGGTCGCCGCCGCGGGCTCGGCCCTCTCCCTCGTCCTGATGATCTGTCTGGTCGACCCGGCGGACCCCACCCGTGTCTACATCGGTACCGACACCCGGGCCTTTTCCGTTCTGCTGGGCGCGTTGGTCGCCACACCTCCCGTCCGTGACGCTCTGGCCCGAGGGGTCGATCGATGGGCGGGAGCCGCACTGGTCGTGGCGGCGCTCGGACTCGGTGTGTCCTGGGTCCTGGTCGACGGCACGACCTCGCCATGGTTGTTCACCGGCGGCCTGTTCGCGCACTCGATGGCGGCCGCCATGCTGATCGCCGTGATCGCGCACGCGCCGCGGACCACCGTCGCGCGGATCCTGGCCTGGGGGCCGTTGCGGTGGACGGGACTGATCTCCTACAGCCTGTACCTGTGGCACTGGCCGGTCATCGTGCTGCTCTCCCCCGAGGTGACCGGGCTCCACGGATGGACCTGGACCCTGGTCGTGAGCGCCGTGTCCATCGGTGCGGCCGTGCTGT
This sequence comes from Nocardiopsis sp. NPDC055879, assembly GCF_053615935.1. Lineage (NCBI taxonomy): Bacteria > Bacillati > Actinomycetota > Actinomycetes > Streptosporangiales > Nocardiopsidaceae > Nocardiopsis > Nocardiopsis sp. NPDC055879. Next base: position 6,033 of record NZ_JBSHCT010000017.1, on the reverse strand, counting down.
CGAAGTACCTCGTCGAGGATCCGGTCCGGTTCCACGCGAAATGGGCCAGGGGACGCGGGGGCCTGGTGGCGTTCGCGGCCGTCATGGTCGCCCTCGCCCTGCTGTGGCTGCTCCTCCCCGCTCCCCCACCGGCCACGGTGGACGTGACCAAACTGGATTGACGCTCCGACGCGGCGCTCACTCGTACAGGGGGCAGGTGCGGTGTACCTCCGATTCGGGGGTGAACTGCACGAAGCGGATCCGTACACGCGTTCGCTCGGATCCGCCGTTCTGCACATGAGAGGTCCGCGCGGTGCACACGATCTGGTCGATGCCCATCGGGGTCACGTCGCCGATGTCCAGGGGCACCCGCAACTCGATCGCCTCGGGGTGGGTCGTCACCTCGACGCTGGTGACCGACGTCGACGCGATCTCCGTTCGCACCCCGGAATCGCCCGGGCCGGTCAACAACAACGACACCGCGTCGGAAACCGTGCCCAGGCGCTGGGTTCGCCGAAATTGGGGCCGGAGTTCATCGTTGTCGTCCACGAAGTACAACGTCATCCCGGGGGCCACACCGGTGGGCGCCTCACCCGCGTCGGAGACACCGGAGGGCCGGACCCCGCAGCCCACCGCGGCGACCAGGAGCACCGACACCAGCGCACACACCACCGTCGCAGAAAAGTCCGATCTCACCCCCGCACCCCCCGCTCCCGGCCCGGATCGATGTCCCCGGGTGCTCTGGGCAGCCGCAGTACGAAACGCGCACCACCATCGTCACCGTTACCGGCGGTGAGGTCACCGTCGTGCAGGCGGGCGTTCTCCAGCGCGATGGCCAGTCCGAGCCCGCTGCCCGGGGTGCGGGTACGTGCGGCGTCGGCCTTGAAGAACCGGTCGAACACGTGCGGCACCACGTGTTCGGCCAAGCCCGGTCCTCCGTCGGTCACCACGAGGTTCACATGGGTCCGGTCGGCGAAGACGCCCACTCGCACAGGAGGTTCCCCGTGCCGCAGGGCGTTGCCGACCAGGTTGGCCACGATCACGTCCAGCCGTCGACGATCCACGCGCACGGGCAACTCCTCAGGAGCGTGGAGTTCGACCTGGTCGAGCCGGTCTCGGGCCCGCAGGGTGTCGCGGACCGCCGAGACCATGTCCACCTCCTCCTCTCGCAGGTGGGCCGATCCGGCGTCGAATCGGGAGACCTCCATCAGGTCCTCGACCAATCGGACCAGCCGTCGGGTCTCGCTGATGGCCATCCGCGCCGATTCCCTGGCGTCCTCCGCCATGTCCTCCGTTGAGGCCGCCAGGACCTCGGTCACCGCCGTCAACGTGCTCAGCGGGGTGCGCAGCTCGTGGGAGACGTCCGCGGCGAACCTCCTGGCGTCGGCCCGCATCCTCTCCATGGTCGCCATGGAGCCCTGGACCGACTCCGCCATCTCGTTGATCGTGACGGTGAGTTCGGCCAGCTCGTCCACCCCCTGTGGTTCGGTCCGCGCGTCCAGGTCACCGGCGGACAGTCTCCGCGCGGTGTCTCGGAGCTCGCGGACCGGGCGGAGCACCCCACGTGCGGTGAAGAGGGCCAAAAGGGCGGCCAGGAGAAGCACCGCCGCGCCCGCGACTGCCGCCGCCCTCACCAGGGCGTCGACCTCCTCCTGCACCGCCGACAGGTCCCGCACGGCGTACACCTCGATCCCGGACGGGGTGCGCTCACCGTCCGGCGCGGTGATCATGACGGGGGCGCCCACCAGGAGCCATGGTCGGTCCGCGTCGACGACGCGTTGGGTGACGACGCGGTCCCCCTCCCGCACCGCCTCGCGCAACCCGTCGGTGATCAGGTCGGTCTCCGTCCCGTCGACCGATCGCAGGTCCTCGAAGACCACCAGGGTGTCGGTGCCCACACTGTCGCGTAGACGGTCGAGCGCGGCCTGGTCGGGCGGATGGGAGACCTCGTGGGCGACCGCGCCGATCTGCGCGGAGACGGTCTCCGAGATTCGCCGCTGGTTCGAGGCCACCAGCGCCTCGCCGGCCGATTCGGTGATGGCCCAGGTCGCGGCCAGCGACCCCAGTACCGTGACCAGCGCGAAGCCCGCCAACAGGCGAGGGCGCAGACCTCGGGGCCACCAGCGACCCATCACACCGGCCCGAACCGGTAACCGAACCCGCGCACGGTCTGGACGTACACCGGCGCTGCGGGGTCGGCCTCGATCTTCGCCCTCAGTCGCTGCACACAGTTGTCCACGAGCCGGGAGTCGCCGAGGTAGTCGTGCTCCCAGACCTCCTCAAGCAGTCGCTGCCTGCTGTACACCCGCTCGGGCGACCGGGACAGGGTGAGCAGCAGGCGCATCTCGGTCGGGGTCAGCATGACGGGCGCCTCGCCCACCGTCACCGTCAGCGACACCGTGTCGACGCGCAGGTCGCGGTGGACCCGCACCTCGTTCGACACGTCGACCGTGCGTCGCAGCACGGCGCGAACGCGTGCGTCGAGCACGGTGGGTTGGACCGGTTTGACCACGTAGTCGTCGGCACCCGCCTCCAGGCCACCGATGACGTCGAAGTCGTCGCCTCGGGCGGTCAGCATGATCACGGGCACCTCGCCCTCGGCCCGGATGCGACGGCAGACCTGGAACCCGTCCATGCCCGGCAGCATCAGGTCGAGCACCACGATGCCCGGTCTCCTCTCGCGGAACTCGCGCAGCCCCTCCTCGCCCGTGTCCGCCGTGCGGACCTCGTGGCCGTGCCTGGACAGGGCGAGCTGCATTCCGCGTCGTAGCAGCGGATCGTCTTCGATGAGCAGGATCTCCGTCACGCGTCCAGTATGGGTCGTCGTGACCTTCCCGGGCGGGGCGGCGGAGGTTCTGCGACACATCCGCGACATGACGGCGCAGGCACCGGGACACCGCCTGGGGACGATCGGTGCCATGACCACGACACAGAACCCCGACACGACGTCACCCACGCGGACCGGGACGATCACCGGGCCCGCCTCCATCTCTCCCCGCGGTCGAACGGCCCTGGCCACGACCGCCGCCCTGACTTCGCTGGCTCTGGCGTCGACCGCCTGTACCGGCTCCTCCGAAGCGGACACCCCGTCCACGCCCCCGGCCTCGGACGCACGGACCACGACGGCACCGCCCAAGGTCCTCCTGCTCGGCGACTCCGTTGGCCAGGACGTCGCACTCGCCTTGGACGCGGCCTTCGAAGCGAGCGGGGTCGAGTTCGAGTCACTCGCCTCCGATGGCGGGGGCAACGTCGTCGGGCCGTTCTCCGAGGAACAGTGGGAGACGTTGCCCGAGGAGGTCGAGACCGCCGAACCCGGCCTGGTCATCTACCAGATCACCGGATACGACTGGGGCACCGAAAAGGAGCAACGGGAGGGCTACGAGAAGTTGGTGGACACCGTCACCGAGGTCGACGCGACGCTGCTCTTCGTCACCATGCCACCGATCGAACCCGACGAGTTCTACGAACCCCACATGGAGGACCTGGACCGGGCCCCGGAGGTGGCGCGCTCGGTCGCGGCCGACTCCGAGGGCCGGGCCGAGGTCCTGGAGGCCGGTGAGGTCTGGGGAGAGGACTACCGGGCGAGCAGGGACGGTGAACCCGACCGCAACCCCGACGGCATCCACCTGTGCCCCCAGGGCGCCGCCCGGCTGACCCACTGGATGCTCGACGAGCTGCAAGGTCGATTCCCCGACATCACCCCGGCGGCGCCCGAGGAGTGGGCCGACACCGGTTGGGCCTCGGACGACCGGTTCGGAGCGTGCTGACCGGCCCTCAAGCGAAGACGGTGAGCCCGTAGAGCACGAACACCAGAAGGTGGGCGGCGCCGTGCAGCGCGGTCACTCGATTTCCCGAGAAGGTCGTCAGGGTCAACAGCAGCGTCACCGCGAGCAGCGCCAGGTCGGCCGGGCTCTCCGCCAGGACGACCGTCTTCCCGGTCAGGAGACCGGTGGTGAGCACGGCGGGGATGGTGAGCCCGACCGTGGAGACGAGGGCACCGTGACAGAGGTTGCTCACACGCTGGATCTCCCCGATGTGCGCGGCGCGGATCGCCGTGATCGTCTCGGGCAGGAACACGATCATCGCGATGAGGATGCCCGAGAGCGCGACCGGAGCGCCCGCCCGATCGAGGCCGTCGTCGAGAAGCGTGGCCATGTCGTGGGAGAGCAGCACGATCGGGATCACCGTGGTCACCAGGACGAGCGCTCGCAGGGTCACCTCCGCCCGGTGTCGGGAGATCACACCGAGCACCGATGGGCGCTCTTCGGTGACCTGCCCGGCGGCGGGGTCGACGGTTTCGGAAGGACCCGGCCCGGGGGCGACCTCCTGGAAGTCCTCGCGCTGGGCGCCCATCTGCCGGTACAGGAAGAACGCGTAGAGGATCACCGTGAGCAGGATGATCGGGATCGCCTGCCCGGCGGTGTAGGCACCGTCGACGCCGATGAGACCGGGCAGCGCGAAGGCGACCGTGATGAGGACGACCAGGAGTGACAGGTAGGCGGACACGCCGGTGCGGTTCGGGCGCAGGTCGCGGTGCCTCATCCCGCCGACGAGCAGGCCGACGCCGATGACGAGGTTCAAGATGATCATCGACACCGCCATGACGGAGTCGCGGGCGATGGTGGCGTGCTCACCCGGGCCGAGCATCACCGCGGAAATGAGGATGACCTCGATGAGCACGATCGACAGCGTCAGCACCAACGTGCCGTACGGGTCGCCCAGACGGCGTGCCAGGTGCTCGGCCTCGCCGACCACACCGAAGGCGCACACCACGATCACGGTGATGATCGCCGCCAGCGCGCTCACCAGTACCGGCGTCGGCAGATGTGTGGACAGCAACGGTCGCGCGACCAGGAGGGCGAGGAACGCGCCCCAGCCCAGGAGGAGGCGGAGGATCACACCGGGGGTGATGACGGTGCGGAGAGTAGCCGTGAAAGACAAAGACACAGACAGGTGTCCGTTTCTGCTGGGTCGTCCCTGCTCGCGCTATCACCGGTAGGTCGTCCCGACCGGGGCTCTTCAACGCCCGATGGTACCCGGCCCACCCACGGATCGCTCGCGGTGGTCGGGTCGTGTAACCGTGCTCCGACCCTAGCCCGTTTCAGTCGGGTCCCCCGCCAGGACACCACCGGAACGGCCACCTTCCCGCGCCACGTCCTCCGCTCGACTCTCGTATGGGACGGGCCGACCAGGACGGTGAGAACCGGGCGGATACGCTGCTGGACGGGGAAGGCCGCAGATTTCACGGCGATGGATTCCCTGCTCGATGACACCCTCGCGGCCCGCTTCCGCGATCCCGGCGAACAGTGAATGGACGGCGATGGACAAGCCGCGTGGAAAAGACTCGTTCTCGTTGCTGTACAGGACGGGGTTCCGCATCAACTACGCGCTCCTGCACGTCATGGGCCCGCCTGCGTTGAGCACTGAAACCGATCCGCGGCAACGCCTGAAGAGGGAGTACGAGCGTCGGCGTGAACTCCACCGGTCATGGAAGGCGCACCAGCGGGCCTAGTGCCGCGTCCGGGCGGCGGTCGTCCCGCGCACAGCGGGAACGGGGTCCCGACGCCCGGACACCCCGAGGACCCGCCCTCCTTCGACGCCCCGGCTCAGGCGGGGTTCGCGAGGACCTCCGAGGAGGTCCTCGCGGCGTTTTCAGCCTGATCTAGCGAGGAACCCCGGGCGTTCACGCCCGGGAGGAATCGCTTCTCAAGATAGCGGTGACCCGCACCAGAGCACGGGTTTGCACTGTTGACCTCAGCCTGGACGCTTCTGGTTCTCGATGTACTCCTTGATGATCACCAACGGGGCGCCGCCGCAGGACGCGGCAAAGTAGGACGGGGACCAGAAGTGGTCGCCCCGCAAGTACTTGCGAAGGTGGCCGGGGAACTCTTGGCGGAGCCTGCGGGCGGATACGCCATTGAGAGAGCCGACCAGTCGGGAGATGGCGACCTTGGGCGGGTAGCGCACGAGCAGGTGGACGTGATCGCGTTCGCCGTTGAACTCGACCAACTCGGTTTCGAAGTCGGCACAGACGGCTCGCATGATCTCTTCGCA
>NZ_JBSHCT010000016.1:108196-184282 GCF_053615935.1 Nocardiopsis sp. NPDC055879 | reverse complement strand
CGCCACACTGAGCGGGCCCGGAATGACTCCGCTGAACTGGCTGAAACCGCGTAAAATCCCAGTTCACAGGTGTCCACCGAACCGAAGCAACTTCAGATCACCCCTACTCACCTACTCCCCTGGCCAGAGGAAGCGTTGGGCTTTCGCCCAGGGGGAGCTTTCCTCCTCTGGAAGATAGGTGCGTGTTTCAAAGGAGTCGACGACCACCTGACGCAGCTCGGGCAGACCTCCCTGAACAGCCCCCACGGCCCGGGCCTGCACCAACAGGTTCCCCACGGCGGTGCCCTCCGCCGGTCCCGCGATCGCCGGCAGGCCGGTGGCCTCGGCGGTGAGGCGACACAACAGCGTGTTCCGCGACCCTCCCCCGACGATGTGCACCACCTCGACCTCTTGGCCTGACAACTCGGCGGCCTGTCGCACGGCCCGACGGTAGGCCAGGGCCAAGGAATCCAGCACGCACCGCACCACCTGAACAGGGTCGCCGGGAGGGGGCCGGCCGGTCTCGGTGGCGAACTCGGCGATCCTGGCCGGCATGTCACCGGGTGGCGCGAACCGGGGGTCGTCCACGTCCACCACGCACCTCAGCTTCGGTAGACGAGCCGCTCGCTCCAACAGGTCGGCCAGATCCACGTCGAGGCCTTGGTCCCGCCAGGTGCGCAGGGACTCCTGAAGCAACCACAGCCCGGTCACGTTGCGCAGGTAGCGCACGGTCCCGTCCACACCGAGTTCGTTGGTGAAGTTGGCCTTCCTCCCCTCTTCGGAGAGCACCGGACGGTCCGACTCCACTCCCACGAGCGACCACGTGCCCGAGGAGATGTAGGCGAAGCGCGAGGTGCGCGCGGGTACGGCCACCACGGCGGAGGCGGTGTCGTGGGAGCCCACCGCGACCAGCGGCGTCCCGCGATCCCTCACCGGGCCGATGATGTGGCCGGGGTCGATCAGGTCGGGGAGCAGGTTCCTCACGGGAACCCCGAAGGCATCCTCCAACAGGTTCAGGCAGGCTTCGGCCCAGCGACGCCCCTTCACGTCCACCAGCCCGGTGGTGGAGGCGTTGGTCGACTCCGCCACCTTTTGGCCGGTCAGCCAGTAGGCGAACAGGTCCGGGATCAGTAGCAGGTCGCGTGCGGCCGCGAGCTGGGCGCTTCCGGCGGCGGCCACGAGCTGGAAGACGGTGTTGAAGGGCTGCACCTGTAGCCCGTTGACGGCGTACAGGTCCGCGGCGCGGAGGTGCTCGAACACCCGCTCGGGCACACCGTCGGTGCGCCGGTCCCGGTAGTGGACGGGGTTGCCCAGCAGTGCGCCGTCGGCGTCGAGCAGGCCGTGGTCCACGGCCCAGGAGTCGATGCCGACGGAGGCGAGTGGGCCATGGTCCCGGGCCGCTTGTTCCAGGCCGGTGACGGCTCCGGAGTACAGCGACAACACGTCCCAGTGCAGTCGTTCGCCCACGGCCACCGGGGTGTTGGCGAACCGTGCGGTCTCCTCGGTGCGCAGGGCACCGTCGCGCAGGTTGCCGGTGATCACCCGACCGCTGGAAGCGCCCAGGTCGATCGCGGCGTGCGGTCCCACCGCGCTCACCGCAGGAAGGCGGCGGCGACCCCGCCGTCGACGGGCACGTGCAGGCCGGTGGTGTGCGCCAGTTCCCCCGCGGTGAGCGCGAACACCGCGTTGGCCACGTGTTCGGGCAGCACCTCACGACCAAGGAGAGTGCGCTTGGCGTAGAAGGCGCCCAACTCCTCTTCGGGCACCCCGTACACCTTGGCGCGCTGGGCGCCCCACCCGCCGGCGAAGATGCCCGAGCCGCGCACCACACCGTCGGGGTTGACGCCGTTGACCCGGATGGCGTGCTCGCCCAGTTCGGCGGCGAGCAGGCGCACCTGGTGGGCCTGGTCGGCCTTGACGGCGGAGTAGGCGATGTTCTTGGGCCCGGCGAACACCGCGTTCTTGGAGGCGATGTAGACGATGTCGCCGCCCATGTCCTGCTCGATCATCAGGCGCGCGGCCTCTCGGGAGACCAGGAAGGACCCCTTGGCCATGACGTCGTGCTGGAGGTCCCAGTCGCGTTCGGTGGTCTCCAGCAGCGGCTTGGAGATGGACAGTCCGGCGTTGTTGACCACCAGGTCCACCCCGCCGAAGGCCAGGGCGGCGGCGCGCGAGGCCTCGGCCACGGCGTCGGCGTCGCTCACGTCGCAGCCCACCCCGACGGCGGTGTCGGCACCACCGAGTTCGGCCGCGACCTCGGCGGCCTGATCGGCGTCCAGGTCGGAGACGACCACGCAGGCACCCTCGGCGGCCAGGCGGGTGGCGATGGCCTTGCCGATACCGCTCGCGGCACCGGTGACCAGGGCGACCCGGCCGGCCAGGGGTTTGGGCGCGGGCAGCCGTTTGAGCTTGGCCTCCTCCAGTGCCCAGTACTCGATGCGGAACTTCTCCGACTCCTCGATGGGCCGGTAGGTGGACACGGCCTCGGCGCCGCGCATCACGTTGATGGCGTTGACGTAGAACTCGCCGGCCACGCGCGCGGTCTTGGCGTCCTTGCCGAAGGAGAACATGCCCACCCCGGGCACCAGGACGATGGCCGGGTCGGCGCCGCGCATGGCCGGGCTGTCGGCGGTGGCGTGGCGTTCGTAGTAGGCGCGATAGTCCTTTCGGTACTGCCGGTGGAGTTCGCGCAGACGCTCGACGACCCGTTCCAGAGGTTCGGTGGCCGGCAGGTCCAACACCAGGGGGCGGACCTTGGTGCGCAGGAAGTGGTCGGGGCAGGAGGTGCCCAGGGCGGCCAGTCGGGGGTGTTCGGCGCGGGCGAGGAAGTCCAGGACCTCCTCGCTGTCGGTGAAGTGGCCGATCTGTCGGTGGTCGGTGGAGGCCAGACCACGGATCACCGGGGCCAGGGCGGCGGCGCGCCGGGCGCGTTCGGTCTGCGGCAGCGCCTGGTGTTCGTCCAGGACCGGGCCGAAGGGGCCGGGGCGGCCGCGTTCGGCGAGGAAGGTCTCGGCGGTGCGGATGACCTCCAGGGAGTTGGCCTCGCACTGCTCGCTGGTCTCGGCCCAGGTGGTGATGCCGTGTCCGCCAAGGATCGCGCCGATGGCGTTCGGGTTCTCTTCGGCGATGCGGGCGATGTCCAGCCCGAGTTGGAAGCCGGGCCTGCGCCAGGGCACCCACACCACGCGGTCGCCGAAGCACTCGCGGGTCAGTCGTTCACCGTCGGCGGCGGTGGCGAGCGCGATCCCGGAGTCGGGGTGCAGGTGGTCCACGTGCGCGGCGCGCACCAAGGCGTGCATGGCGGTGTCGATGGAGGGCGCGGCCCCGCCCTTACCGAAGAGACAGTGGTCGAAGGCGGCGACCATGTCGTCCTCGCGTCCCTCGCCCGGGTAGACGTCCACGAGGGCGCGCAGGCGGTCCATGCGCAGGACGGCCAGACCGTCCTCGGTGAGGGTTCCCAGGTCGCCACCGGAACCCTTGACCCACAGCAGGTCGACGGGTCGGCCGGTGACGGGGTCGGTGGCGCTGCCCTCGGCGGAGGTGTTGCCGCCCGCGTAGTTGGTGTTACGCGGGTCGGCACCGAGGGCGTTACTGCGTGCGATGAGCTGGGCGACGACGGGATCGGACACGGTGTTTCCCTGTTCTGTGTCGTGGTGTGTCGGTCGTGCCGGCCGGTCGGGGCCGGTCATGCGCCCCATCCGGCCTGGGTCCCGCCCTGGCGTTCGCCGGCGACGCGCTCCACGTACCCGGAGGCGGCGTGGGCGGCCATGGGGTCGGGGTGCAGGCCCTGTTCCTCGCGCAACCCGGCCAGGAGGGGGCGCACGTCGGTGTTGTAGGCGTCCATCAACGCGGCGTTGGCGCCCAGCACGTCGCCCGAGGCCTGCGCGACGGCCAGGGCCTCGGCGTCCACGAGCAGGGCCTTGGCGGTGGCCTCCTGCACGTTCATCACCGAGCGGATCTGTCCGGCGATCTTGGGTTCGACGTTGTGGCACTGGTCGAGCATGAACGCGACCTCGGTGTCGGCGGCCAGGGCCCCGCCGCGCACCACCTCGTACATGATGCGGAAGAGCTGGAAGGGGTCGGCGGCGCCGACCATCAGGTCGTCGTCGGCGTAGAAGCGCGAGTTGAAGTCGAAGGCGCCGAGCTTCCCGGCGCGTAGCAGGAACGCGACGATGAACTCGATGTTGGTGTGCGCGGCGTGGTGGCCGGTGTCCACGCACACCACGGCCCGTTCGCCCAACTCCAAACAGTGGGCGTGGGCGGTGCCCCAGTCGGGGACGTCGGTGGCGTAGAAGGCGGGTTCGAAGAGCTTGTACTCCAGCAGGATCCGCTGGTCGCCGCCCAATCGGTCGTAGACCTCGCGCAGCGCCTCGGCGAGACGGTCCTGGCGGGCGCGCAGGTCGTCCTGGCCAGGGTAGTTGGTGCCGTCGGCGAACCAGAGCTTGAGGTCGCGCGAGCCGGTGGCGTCCATGACGTCGACGCATTCCAGCAGGTGGTCGATGGCCTTGCGGCGCACGCGGGCGTCGGGGTTGGTGACGCTGCCGAGCCGGTAGTCGTCGTCCTGGAAGACGTTGGCGTTGATGGTGCCGATGGCGGTGCCCAGGTCGCGGGCGTGGGCGGCCAGGGCGGAGTAGTCGTCCACCTCGTCCCAGGGAATGTGCAGTGCGACGGTGGGGGCGACCCCGGTGTGGCGGTGCACTTCGGCGGCGTCGGCGATCTTCTCCCAGGGGTCGCGGGGCACCCCGGGTTGCGCGAACACCTTGAATCGGGTCCCGGAGTTACCGAAGGCCCAGGAGGGAAGCTCGATGTGCTGGCGGCGCAGGACGGCGAGGGTATCCGGTGTGACCACGATGGGGGCTCCGTTCGGTGGGGTGGGATCGCGGAGCTCGCGATCATTGAATCGTTTCATTCAAGTATCGCCGAAGCTATCCCGGCACCTGGAAGGGTGTCAACGGTCATCCTCATCCACCCTGGTTACAACGTTTTACCCATCGATCCGAAAAGAGGGCCGGGGCTCCTGCCCCGACCCTCTCCCGGTCCTGTGGCCTGTCTATCCGCGCCCGGCCAGGGTACGGCTGCGCCCGCGGAACTCGGCGACGATCTCCTCGCCCCGGCGGACGGTCACGTCGTAGACGCCACTGCGCCCGAAGACCACACGCTCCTCAGCGGTGGCCACCAACACGTCGCCTTCGTGGGCCGGAGCCACGAACGTGACGTCGGCGCCGGAGGCCACGGTCACCCCTCCACCGTCCACGTTGCACGCGCACGCGAACGCGGTGTCGGCCAGGGTGAACAACAACCCTCCGTGGGCGATGTCGTAGCCGTTGAGCATGAGCGGGCCGACGACCATCTCCACCACCGCACGCCCATCGGTGGCCTCCACCAGGCGCATGCCCAGGTTCTTGGAGGCACGGTCGGCCTCGAACATCCGCCAGGCGGTCTCGTTGCGCCCCTTGGGCGTCTCCGCCCCGCTCATGAGTCGAAGTCCACGGTCACGGCGTCGGTCACCGGCAGCGACTGGCAGGCCAGCGCGTACCCGGCCTCCACCTCGGCGGGGGTGAGCGCGTAGTTGCGCACCATCTGGACCTCACCACCGCACACCTTGACCCGGCAGGTCCCGCACACCCCGCCCTTGCAGGCGAAGGGAACGTCGGGACGGTAGCGCTGGGCCGAGTCCAGCACAGGTACCCCTTGGGGCAGGGTCAGCGTGGTGGTGCGGCCGTCCAACACGACGGTGACCTCGCTGGCGGGTCCCTCGACCTCGGGGTCCTCGTGTCGGGCCTGGGGCGGTGGTTCGGCACCCTCGACGAAGAACAGCTCCTGGTGGACGCGTTCGCCGTCCACCCCGTGTTCGGCCAGCACCCGTTGGGCGTCGGTGACCATCGTGTAGGGCCCGCACAGCCACCAGTGGTCGACACCGTCCGCGGCGATGATGGTCGACAGCAACGCGTCGAGCTTGGCCCCGTCCAGACGCCCGGTGAACAGCTCCGACTCTCTCGGCTCACGCGAGAGCACGTGCACCAGCTCCAGCCGTGGCCCGAAGGCGTCCTTGAGGTCGGCCAGCTCGTCGGCGAACATCACCGTGTCGCTGCGGCGGTTGCCGTACAACAACGTGACGTGGGAGCCGGTGCGGCGCAGCAGCGAAGCGGCCATGGACAGCACCGGGGTGATGCCTGAACCCGCGGCCACCAGCACGTGCCGGGCGGTCTCGGTCAAATCGGGGCTGAAGCGGCCCGTGGGCGCGCCCACCTCGATCTCGTCGCCCGCGCGCACCTCGCGGACCAGCCAGGTGGAGAACAGGCCGTCGGCGACCAGACGCACACCCACGCGGGGCGCCTCGCCCACCGGGGCACAGATCGAGTAGCTGCGACGCTCCTCCACACCATCGATCACACGACGCAGGGTCAGCGACTGCCCGGGGGCGAACGCGAACACCTCGGCCAGATGGTCGGGGACGTCGAAGGTGACGGCGACGGCGTCCTCGCACAGGCGCTCGACGGCGGCCACGCGCAGCCGGTGGAACGCCGCCCGGCCGCGTCCGGCGGCGGGGGCGGTCTCGGTGACGGGTGTGGTCACGGTCAGATCTCCTTGACGTGCTCGAACGGTTCGAGGCAGGAACGGCAACGGTGCAGCGACTTGCAGGAGGTCGCGCCGAAGCGGGACAGTTCCTCGGTCTGTGCCGACCCGCACAGCGGACAGCGCGGGACGGTTCGGGTGGGCAGCAGGGTGAGGGGGACGGGGCCGGCGGGCCGCTCGGGCGCGCCGCCGGGCGGCGAGATGCCGTGCTCGGTGAGCTTGCGCCTCCCCTCCCCGGTGATCCAGTCGGTGGTCCAGGGCGGGGAGAGCGTGGTGCGCACCCGCACCTGCTCGAACCCGGCCGCGCGCACGGCCGTGTCCACGTCCACGCGCATCTCGGCCAGGGCCGGACAGCCCGAGTAGGTGGGGGTGATCCACACCTGGGCGGCACCGTCCTCGGTGATCTCGACCTCGCGCAGGATGCCCAGGTCGGCCAGGGTCAGCATGGGAAGTTCGGGGTCGGTGACCGCGGCCGCCGCCGCCCACAGGCGACGATGTTCCTCGGTCCGCGATGTGGTGGCTACCATGTCGCCTCCGGGTGCCTGCGGGCCACCCGCTGGAGTTCGGTCAGCAGGGGCGCCAGTTCGTCGGTGTGCCGGCCCTCGCGCCCGGCCGGCTCGGCCTCGGGGAAGGACCCGGGCGCCTCCAACGTGGCCGCGGTCAGCACCTGGTCCAGGACCTGGTGGACCTCCTCGCGCACCGTGGCCGGGTCCACCGCCACCCCTTGGTCGGCCAGGGCGGCCTCCACCGGGTGGGTGGCGAAGAGTTCGCCGGTCAGCGGCCACACGTCGGCGACCGCTCGGGCCATGCGCTCGTGCGAGTACTCGGTTCCATCACCCAGGCGCAGCGCCCAGGAAACCGCGTACTCGCGGTGGTAGGCGACCTCGTTGACGCCCTTGGCGGCGATGGCGGACAGCACCGGGTCCCCACTGTCGGCCAACCGGGTGAACAGGGCCAGTCGCCAGGTGGAGAGCACGAGCAGCGTGGTCACGCACCGGGCGAAGTCACCCCGCGGGGCCTCGGCCAGGTGCACGTTGCGGAACTCCTCGGGGTCCCGGTGGTAGGCGAAGGCGTCCTCGTCGCGCCCGGTCCCGTCGGCCTGGCCGGCGCGGGCCAGCAGCAGACGGGCCTGACCCAGCAGGTCCAGCGCGATGTTGGCCAGGGCCACCTCCTCCTCCAGTTCGGGGGCGTCGGTCACCCAGTGGACGAGCCGCTGCGCTTGGACCAGGGAGTCGTCGCCGAGCATCTGGCAGTACAGGGCCAGGTCATGGCCGTCCACCCCCGTGGGAAGGGTGGTGTCCACACCCGCGAGCGCCTCGGTGAAACCGGCACCGAAGGCCCAGCGGGCGTCGCCGTCGTGTTCCTCGGTCAGGCCGGTGAAGATGTTGTCGCCACTCATGTCGTTCCTTTGAAACCTCGTTCGTCCCCGTGTGTTCGCGCTAGATGTGCGGGACGTCCTCGGGGATCGGGTAGAAGGTCGGGTGGCGGTAGACCTTGTCACCGCTGGGCTCGAAGTAGGGGTCCTTCTCGTCCGGGCTGGAGGCGGTGATGTTCTGGGCGAGCACCACCCAGATGCTCACGCCCTCGTTGCGCCGGGTGTAGAGGTTGCGGGCGTTGTGCAGGGCCATCTCGTCGTCGGGGGCGTGCAGGGAGCCCACGTGGACGTGGTTGAGGCCGCGCTTGCCGCGCACGAAGACCTCGTACAGGGGCCATTCGGGCCGGGCCGGGCCGGTGCCGTCGGTGTTGCTCATGCCGCGACCTCCCGGACGCTCTTGTGCTTGTCGGCGTAGGCGGTGGCGGCCTCGCGGACCCACGCACCGTTGTCGTGGGCGGCGCGACGCCGCTCCACACGCTCGGCGTTCTTGGGGCCGTTGCCCGAGATGACCTGCTTGAACTCGTCCCAGTCCGGTTCACCGAAGTCGTAGTGGCCGCGCTCGTCGTTCCAGGCCAGTTCGGGGTCGGGCAGGGTGACGCCCAGCTTGTCGGCCTGCGGGACGGTCATGTCGATGAACTTCTGGCGCAGGTCGTCGTTGGTGTCGATCTTGATGCCCCAGTCCAGCGACCGCCGGGTGTTGGGCGAGTCGGCGTCGGGCGGGCCGAGCATCATCAGGGACGGCCACCACCAGCGGTCCACGGCCTCTTGGACCATCGCGCGCTGGCCCTCGGTGCCGGCCATCATGCGCATGAGCAGTTCGTAGCCCTGCCGCTGGTGGAAGGACTCCTCCTTGCAGATGCGCACCATGGCGCGGGCGTAGGGGCCGAAGGAGGTGCGGCACAGCGGGACCTGGTTGCAGATCGCGGCGCCGTCCACCAACCAGCCGATCACACCCACGTCGGCGAAGCTCAGCGCCGGGTAGTTGAAGATCGAGGAGTATTTCTGGCGTCCCTCGATCAGGCGCTCGGTGAGGTCGGCGCGGTCCACGCCGAGGGTCTCGGCGGCCGCGTACAGGTACAGGCCGTGTCCGGCCTCGTCCTGGACCTTGGCCAGCAGGATGGCCTTGCGGCGCAGGCTGGGCGCGCTCGCGATCCAGTCGCCCTCGGGCTGCATCCCGATGATCTCCGAATGCGCGTGCTGGGAGACCTGACGGATGAGGGTCTTGCGGTAGGCCTCGGGCATCCAGTCACGCGGTTCGACGCGCTGGTTGGCCGCGATCCTGGCGTCGAATTCCGCCTGGAGAGCCTCGTCGGCGCCGGGGGGCGCTTCCTGGGCCGTGGTCGACATTGATCATTCCCCATTCATAACCGAACGTTCGGTCAGTAATTAGTATCGCCGGATGTGGTGGTCCGATGCAAGGGGTGCGCGCCACGAAGACCGGCGCGCACCCCGCGGGGGACTACTTCCCGGTGAAGGTGGGCTTCTGCTTGGCCAGGAACGCGTTGACCGCGCCCACGTGGTCGGCGGTCTCCCCCAGCTGGTTCTGCAGGTCCGCCTCCTCCTCCAGCAACTCCGCCACTTCGAGGCCGCCCTCGGCCGCCGAACGCACCTCGCGCTTGGCCGCCACGAACGCGGCGGTGGGTCCTGAGGCCAGCTTCCGGGCCACCTCGTGGGCGCGCGTCTCCCAGTCCTGGTCGTCCACCACCTCGGTGACCAGACCCAGCTCCAAGGCTCGGTCCGCGACCATCATGGTGCCCAGCAGCATCAGTTCCATCGCCCGGGCCTGACCCAGAGCACGCACCAGACGCGTCGCCAACCCCGAGTCCGAGGCCAGACCGACCCCGGTGAAGGCGGTGCCGAACTTGGCGCGGCGGGCCGCCACCCGCACGTCACCGGCCAGCGCGAACCCCATGCCGGCGCCCACGCAGGCCCCGCCGATACCCACCACGAGCGGTACCTGGATACGCTCCAGGCCCAGCACGATGGGATTGTAGTGCTCGCGCACCGTGTCCAACGCGCCCGGGCCGGAGGGGTCCTCCAGCAGACGCGCGTGCTCGGCAAGGTCCTGTCCGACGCAGAACGCCTTGTCCGACCCCAGGAACAGCACCGCGCGCGCGGTGGTGGACTCGGCCGCCCGGTTCACCGCCTCCAGCAGCTCCTCCTTGACCCGAATGGTCAGCGCCGGGGTGTTCAGCCGGATCGTGGCCAGCCCGTCGGCCTCCTCGAACCACGCCGCCCTGTCTTCGCTCACGCCTTGTCTCCCTCGTCCCAGATGTGGAAGCCCTCGCCGCTCTTGCGGCCGAGCCTGCCCTCGGCGACCTTACGGCGCAACAGCTCCGGAGGAGTGAACCGGTCCCCCAGTTCGGCGGCCAGGTACTCGGCGATGGCCAACCGCACGTCCAGTCCGACCAGGTCGGTGAGCTTGAGCGGCCCCATCGGGTGGCGGTAGCCCAACTCCATGGCGGTGTCGATGTCGGCGGGCGAGGCCACGCCCTCCTCGACCATACGGATCGCCTCCAGGCCCAGGGTGACGCCCAGACGGCTGGTGGCGAAACCGGGTGCGTCGCGCACCACGATCTCGGTCTTGCCCAGGGCGTCGGCCCAGCCGCGCACCGCATCCAACACGGCCGGGTCGGTCTCGGGCGCGGTGACGATCTCCACCAGCTTGGAGGCCGGGACCGGGTTGAAGAAGTGCGTGCCCAGGAATCGGCTCGGACGCTTGAGCGCCGCGGCCAGTTCGGTCACCGATAGCGAACTGGTGTTGGAGGCCAGAACGGTCTCCTCGCCCACTACCGCCTCGGCGGCGGTGAGCACCGCGATCTTCAGCTCGGGCCTCTCGGGCACCGCCTCGATGACGATCCCGGCCTCGGCGGGGATGTCGGCGGTGTCGATGACCACGTCCATCCGGGCCAGGTAGAGGGTGGGTTCGAGGTCGATCTTGCCGCGCTCACGCGCCTTGTCCAGCCCGGCCGCGACCCGACCGCGGCCCGCCTCGGCCGCCTCGACGGTGGCCTCGACCAGCACCACGCGGGCGCCGGCCATGAGGAACTGCTGGACGATGCCGGCACCCATGGTGCCGCCGCCGACGACGGCCACGATCTCGGGTACGCCCCGTGGGGTGATCTCGGTCAACGCTTCTTCCTCTCCAGGAAACCGGTCATACGCTCGTGTTTGTCGGCGCTCTCGAACAGCACCGCCTGGGTCAGGTCGTCGGCCAGCGGGTGCACCCCGTCGGCGTCCAGGACCATCTTGGTCATGCGCAGGGCCATCGGCGAGGAGGCCGCCATACGGTCCAGCAGGGCGTGGGCGCTCTCGCGCAACTCCTCGGAGGGGACGATCCGCGCGATGAGCCCGTGACGCAGCGCGGCCTCGGCGTCCAGCCGGAAACCGCCCAGCAGTACCTGTTTGGCCACCGAGGCGCCCACCAGTTCCTTGAGCCGCCAGCACGCGCCGGCGCCCGCGATGATGCCCAGGCCCGGCTCGGGTTGGGCGAACACCGCGGTGGGGGTGGCGACGCGGATGTCGCAGGCATAGGACAGTTCCGCGCCGCCGCCCAGCGCCCAACCGTCGACCGCCGCCACGGTGGGCGCGGGCAGTCGGTGCAACCGCTCGAACAGGCGACTGTTGATCCCGGCCAAGGCCTCCTCGCGGCCGCGTTCGCGCAGCTCGGAGATATCGGCGCCGCCCGCGAAGACCGTGCCGTGCCCGGTCAGCAACAGGGGTTTGGGGTCGGCCTCCAGTTCGGCGCACACCCGGTGCAGTTCGGCGATCATCCGCCCGTTGATGGCGTTGCGGGCCTCGGGGCGGTGCAACTCCACCACCGTGCGGTCCTCGCGCCGCTCCACCAGCAGGGTCTCGAAGTCCTCGTCGTTCTCGCTCATACTCGCTCCACCAGGAGCGCCGCGCCCTGACCCACGCCCACGCACAGGGTGGCCAGGCCACGCCGCGCGTCCTCGCGTTCCATGCGGTTGAGCAGGGTGACCAGGATGCGCGCACCGGAGGAACCCAGCGGATGGCCCAGCGCGATGGCGCCGCCGTCGGCGTTGACACGGTCCTCCTGCAGGCCGAGTCGGCGCATCACCCCCAGCGACTGTGCCGCGAAGGCCTCGTTGAGCTCGATCGCGCCGACCTCGTCCAGCTTCCACCCGGCCCGGTCCAGGACCTTGTGGGTGGCCGGGACCGGGCCCAGACCCATCACCTGGGGTGCGACGCCGGCCGAGGCCGAGGAGACCACACGTGCGCGGGGAGTGAGACCGTACCGCTCCACCGCGTCCGCGCCGGCCAAGAGCAGGGCGGAGGCGCCGTCGGAGAGGGAGGAGGAGTTGCCCGCGGTGACGATGCCGCCCTGGCGGAACACCGGGCGCAGCCTGCCCAGGCTCTCCATGTTCGAACCCGCGCGCGGCCCCTCGTCGGCGGTGACCTCGTGGGTCGCGCCCTTGCGACCGTGCACGGTGACCGGGACGATCTCGCCGTCGAAGCGCCCTGCCTCGGCCGCGGCGATGGCGCGCTCGTGGCTGCGCAGCGCGAAGGCGTCGCACTCCTGGCGGCTCAACCCCTCCAGACGCGCGACCTCCTCGGCGGTCTCGCCCATGGACAGGGTGTAGCGCAACTCGTCGGGAGAGGCGTCCTCGGACACCTGGGCGTCGGCCTCGGCGAAGCGGGGGTTGGTGAAGCGCCAACCCAGGGAGGTGTCGGCGACCTCGCCCGGCTTGGCCCACGGGGTGCCGGGCTTGGCCATCACCCAGGGGGCGCGGGTCATCGACTCCACGCCGCCGGCGACCACCACGTCGGCCTCACCCGAGCGGATGGCCTGGGCCGCGGAGGAGACGGCGGTCAGGCCGCTGGCGCACAGCCGGTTGACGGTGTAGCCGGGCACGCTGGGGTCCAGGCCGGCGAGCAGGGTCGCCATGCGCGCCACGTTGCGGTTGTCCTCGCCCGCCTGGTTGGCGGCGCCGAGGATGACCTCGTCGACGACCTCGCCGGGTACTCCGCTGCGGCGCACGACCTCGGCCACGACCCGGGCGGCGAGGTCGTCGGGACGGACTGAGGCGAGGGCGCCCCCGTACCGGCCTTGAGGGGTGCGGACCCCGTCGACCACGTAGACGTCGCTCACGAACGGCCTCCCATGTTGCGCGCGGTGGCGTGCGCCACCGCGTGGTGTGAACTCATCGACACATCTCCTTGACACGGCAGGTCGGAGACTGGATAAATGCATTAGTAACCGACCGTTCGGTCAGTAAGCAAGTCGGTCCGGCCCTTGACAGGGCCGACCCACACCCGTCACCGCGCGGCGGACCGCCCACCCACCCAGGCCTTGGGCCTGCGCGGGCCACCGCGCACCGTACCCGGAGAGGCCCATGGCAAGCCAGGACACCACCACGCAGCCGGCCGGCACCACGATCCCCCGACGACTCGGGCAGGCACCCGCGCCCGAGTCGCTCGACCCGGCCGAACGCATGAGCGTCGACGAGCTCCGCGCTTTGCAGCTCGACCGCCTGCGCTGGACCCTGGAGCACGCCTACACCAACGTGCCCCTGTACAAGCGCAAGTTCGACGAGGCGGGCGTCCACCCCGAGGACCTCAGGACGTTGGAGGACCTCGCCCTCTTCCCCCACACCACCAAGGCCGACCTGCGCGACAACTATCCCTTCGGCATGTTCGCCGTGCCCCAGGACCGGATCAGCCGCATCCACGCCTCCAGCGGCACCACCGGCAAACCCACAGTGGTCGGCTACACGCGCGAGGACATCGACACCTGGGCCGAGGTCGTGGCCCGCTCCATCCGCGCCGCCGGCGGACGCCCCGAGCACAAGGTGCACGTCTCCTACGGCTATGGCCTGTTCACCGGTGGCCTGGGCGCCCACTACGGCGCCGAGAGGCTCGGTTGCACCGTCATCCCCGCCTCCGGTGGCCAGACCGCCAAGCAGGTCCAGCTCATCCAGGACTTTCGCCCCGAGATCATCATGATCACCCCCAGCTACATGTTGACGCTGTTGGACGAGTTCGAGAATCAGGGAATCGACCCGCGTTCCACCTCTCTCAAGATCGGTGTCTTCGGCGCCGAGCCCTGGACCGAGAAGATGCGCCGCGAGATCGAGGACCGTTTCGACATCAACGCCGTGGACATCTACGGCTTGTCCGAGGTCATGGGCCCGGGCGTGGCCAACGAGTGCGTGGAGACCAAGGACGGCCTGCACGTCTGGGAGGACCACTTCTACCCCGAGGTCCTGGACCCCATCACCCAGGACGTCCTGCCCGACGGTGAGAACGGCGAACTGGTCTTCACCTCGCTGACCAAACAGGCCATGCCGATCATCCGCTACCGCACCCGTGACCTGACCACCCTGCGCCCGGGCACCGCCCGCCCCATGCGTCGCATGGACAAGGTCACCGGCCGCAGCGACGACATGATCATCCTGCGCGGGGTCAACGTCTTCCCCACCCAGATCGAGGAGATCGTGCTGGGCCTGGACGGTCTGGCGCCGCACTTCCAGCTGGTGCTCACCAAGGAGGGCCGCCTGGACCGCATGGCCGTGCGTGTGGAGGCGGCACCCGACTGCACCTCCGACCGCCGAGTGGTCCTGTCCCGCGAGATCACCGCCACCATCAAGGACAAGGTCGGGGTCAGCGTCACCGTGGACGTCGTCGACCCCGAGCGGATCGAACGCTCCGTGGGCAAGTTCCGCCGCATCATCGACCAGCGTCCCCAGGACTGACACCCCGACCCTCTGGGTCCCCGGCCCCACGACGCGTCCTACCGGGTCAGGCCCTCACCCTCCACCAAGGGAAGCGCGCGCCCGCCCACGTGGACGTACTCGTGCCCCGGCTCCAAGGCGTAGAAGGTGACGGGGACCCAGGTGCGCTGTTCCTCGGGACGGAACAGGTAAGCGTTTTCACGCAGCGGTGCCAACGGATGGGCCTTGGGCGGCTCGGGTGCGATCCCGGTCAGTCCGCCCAGGTCGACCACGCGCAGCACGAGCCGTTCACCGGTGCCGCGCACCTCCAGTCGCTGCACGGCGTTGCGATAGGCCCCCAGCAGCGGCAGGTCCTCGGCGTCCGCCACGGGTCCGGGTTCGACCGCGGGGACGGGCGCCGGACGGATCCGCACCCGCGCCACCTCCTCGAACACCTCCGCGTACAGCTCCTGATACAGGTCACGGGCCTGGCCGCCATTGGTCAGCAACGTCACCGCCAGGCCGGCCTCCGGGAACAGGCGCAGGAACGCCGACTGTCCGATGGTGTTGCCGTCGTGCCCCACCAACCGGTACCCGTCCCAGCCGTAGCGGATCCAGCCCAGGCCCCAGGAGTCGCCCAGGGTGTCGGGATCGGGCAGGTCCACCGAGTGACGCGTCATGGCCTCGGCCGACTCCGACGAGAGCACCCGTTCGCCCCCGGCCGTGCGGCCACCGCGCAGGTGCGCCGCGGCGAAGGTCAACACGTCAGCGGCGTTGGCGTGCACCAGCCCCGCGGGCCCCATCGAACGGGTGATGCCCCACACCGGGACCGGCACCGCGCCGGTCGGATCCACGACGTG
Source organism: Nocardiopsis sp. NPDC055879 (assembly GCF_053615935.1). Classification (NCBI taxonomy): domain Bacteria; kingdom Bacillati; phylum Actinomycetota; class Actinomycetes; order Streptosporangiales; family Nocardiopsidaceae; genus Nocardiopsis; species Nocardiopsis sp. NPDC055879. Next base: position 168,818 of record NZ_JBSHCT010000016.1, on the reverse strand, counting down.
CCCCACCGCGGCCCCGTGCAGCACCGCCTCCTCCGGCAGGGTCCCGGCCCGGGTCAGCCCCAACGGGGTGTACAGACGCTCACGCATGGCCTCGTCCCACACCCGCCCGGTGAGCTTCTCGATGATCCGGCCCAACAGCGGGAACCCGGAGTTGCAGTAGGAGAAGGTGGCGCCCAGCGGATGGGTCGGTTCCGAGTCGCGCAACCGCTCCACGTACCGTTCCAGGGCGTCGTCGCCGCGCCCGGTGTCGGTGAACAGGTCACCGTCGATACCGCTGGTGTGGTTCAGCAGGTGACGAACGGTGATCCGCGCGGCGTGCTCGGGGTCGGCCAGACCGAACTCGGGCAGCACCTCGACCACCGGGGTCTCCAAGGAGAGCAGCCCCTCGTCGACCAGACCCAAAACGACGGTGGCCGTCCAAACCTTGGTGATCGACCCGATCTGGAACACCGAACCGGTGTCGACGGCGTGCCCCGTCCCGACGTTGAGCACACCGTGCGCGACCTCGACCACCTCGTCGTCACCATCGGTGCCCAGGCGCAGGATGCCGAGTTGGGCTCCGGGCACGCCGTGCCGTTCGGCCAGCGCCGCCAGCCGTTCCCGCCAGTGGTCGATGTCGATGGGTCGGTGCGTGTGCGTGGTCAACCCGCTCCCCTGTCCCTTTGTCGAAGAATCCCGTGCGAAGGTCCGCCGTCACGATAGAACCCGCCACCCCGCCCGACAAGGGTCCTGGCCCGCACCACCGACCGAGGCCCGATTGTGCATCTGCCCATCACCGGGCCCCGGATCCAGGGTGAATCGTCATTGAGCCCGAGGTCACACACCCTGCAACCTGGAGGGAAGCCCGAACGCACCCCATCTGGAGCCCTGCCCGCATGCTCGACCTCAAGCTCACCCACGCGCGTGTGCGCACCCTCGACGACAACCACCCCCGCGCCACCACCGTGGGCATCGTCGGCGGCCGTATCCTCGGCCTCGACGACGACGTCGCCGAGCTGCCCGCCCGCACCGAGGTCGACTGCCAAGGCGCCACGCTCGTCCCCGGTTTCTCCGACGCCCACAACCACATGGCCTGGTTCGGACAGTCCCTGGGCGAACTCCCCCTGGAGAACGCCGCGACCCTGGACGAGCTCTACGACGCCGTCGCCGCGAAGGCCCCTACCCTGGGCGAGGACGACTGGATCGTCGGCTCCGGCTACGACGACACCGTGCTCGGCGCCCACCCCGACCGCCACGCCCTGGACCGGGCCGCGCAGGGACGTCCCGTCTGGCTCAAACACCGCTCCGGCCACATGTGCACGGTCAACAGCGCCGTCCTGCGCCTGGCCGGTGCCGAGAACGCACCAGACCCCGAGGGCGGCGTCATCGTCCGCGACGCCCACGGCACCGCCACCGGACTACTCCAAGAACGTGCGCAGGAACTGGTCACCGCCCTGGTGATGCCCTACCCCGTCGACGAACTCGCCGACGCCCTGGGCCGGGCCTCCCGCGTCTACGCGGCCGAGGGCCTCACCCACGTCGTCGAAGCAGGCATCGGCCACGGACTCGTCGGCCGCTCCCCCGTGGAGGCCGCCGCCTACCAGCGCGCCCGCGACCTGGGGATCCTGCTGCCCCGTGTGGAGCTCATGGTCGCCGCCGACAACCTCCACCCCCTGGCCGCCCACCCCGACGACGCCGTCACCACCGGCATCGACCTGGGTCTGCGCACCGGCTTCGGTGACGACCGGTTGCGCCTGGGACCCATGAAGATCTGGCTGGACGGCTCCCTCATCGGCCGCACCGCCGCCGTCACCGAACCCCTGTGCGGACACGGTCACGGCGTCTACCAGAACCCGCCCGAACAGATGCACGACCTGGTCGTGGCCGCCCACCGCTCCGGCTGGCGGGTGGCCGCCCACGCCATCGGCGACGACGCCATCGATCTGGCCCTGGACGCCTTCGAGGAGGCGCAACGCCGCCACCCGCGCCCCGACGTACGTCACCGCGTCGAGCACGCCGGGATCGTACGCCCCGACCAGCTCCCCCGCATGGCCGCGCTGGGTGTGGTCCCCGTGCCCCAACCCCGCTTCCTGCACAGCGTCGGCGACGCCATGGCCACGTCCCTGGGCCCGGACCGGGTCCCCTGGCTCTACCGCCACCGCTCCTTCCTCGACCATGGCATCCGCGTCCCGGGCAGCTCCGACCGCCCCGTCGCCCCCGGCGCCCCGCTCCTGGGCATGGAATCGATGGTCGAACGCACCACCTCCGGGGGCGCCGTCCTGGCCCCCGACGAACGAGTCACCCCCGAACAGGCCCTGCGCGCCTACACCCTGGACGCCGCCTGGGCGAGCCACGACGAACACCGTCGTGGCAGCCTCGCCCCCGGCCGACTCGCCGACCTGGTCATGTTGGACCGCGACCCGGTCGAGACCGCCGACCAGGGCATCGGCTCGATCGACGTCCTCGCGACCCTGGTCGACGGCCGCCCCGTCCACGGCGCCGACATCCTCGGCCCGCCCGACCGTCACACCGCGAACCACGGCCACTGACGGTCGCACGATCCCGTACTTCGAACGACCGCGCCCCGTCCCGGGCGCGGACCTTCCGATTGGAGAGAATCCCACCCATGCGTGACCTCGATTCAGGGGCCGCCCAGGAACCGGAGCCGACCGGCTCGGCGGTGGTCAAGGAACGCGAAGCGGGCAAGATCGCCTTCGCCGCCTTCGTCGGCACCGCCCTGGAGTGGTACGACTACTTCCTCTTCGGCACCGCCGCCGCCCTGGTCTTCAACCGTCTGTACTTCACGACGTTGAACGCGACCGCGGCCACCCTGGCGGCCTTCGCCACCTTCGGTGTCGGCTTCGTCGCCCGCCCCCTGGGCGCCGTCCTGTTCGGCTGGATGGGCGACCGCATCGGCCGCAAACCCGCCCTACTGCTCACGGTCGTGGCCATCGGCACGGCCACCGGACTCATCGGCGTACTCCCCGACTACGCCTCCATCGGTATCGCCGCACCCCTGTTGTTGGCCCTGCTCCGGCTGATCCAGGGCGTCGCGGTGGGCGGCGAATGGGGCGGCGCGGTCACCATCGCCGTCGAACACGCCCCGCCCGAGAAGCGCGGACGCTACGCCGCCCTGCCGCAGATCGGCTCCCCCGTGGGCACCCTGCTCTCCTCCGGCGCCTTCGCCCTGGTCCTGATGATGCCGCCCGACCAGTTCGACTCCTGGGGCTGGCGCCTGCCCTTCCTGGCCGCCTTCCCCCTGCTGCTGGTCGCCGTCTACATCCGCCGCAAGGTGGAGGAGTCCCCCGTCTTCGAAGAGATGGAACAACAGCAGGAACGCTCCAAGGTTCCGGCCCTGGACGTGTTCCGCCAGGCCTGGGGCCGGCTGCTGATCGCCATCGCCTCGGCCATGCTCGGCGTGGGCGGCTTCTACGTGATGACCACCTTCGCGATCAGCTACGGCACCGACACGCTCGGGCTGCCGCGTCAGCTCATGGTCAACGCCACCCTGATCGCCGCCCTCGCCCAGATCGCCGTCATCCTCGTCTTCGGTCGCCTGGCCGAACGGATGGGCCCGGGCCGGGTGACCATGTGGGGCGGCCTGGCCACGGCCCTCATCGCCTTCCCGGTGTTCTGGCTGATCGACACACGTTCCCCCGTCCTGGTCGTGCTGGCCGTGGCCACCGGGGTGGCCGTGTTGTCCATCGCCTACGCGGTCTCCGGAGCCCTGCTCACCGAACTGTTCCCCGCCAGGCTGCGCTACAGCGGGGTGTCCCTGGCCTACAACCTCGCCGGAGCGCTCAGCGGCTTCCTGCCCTTCATCGCCACCGCGTTGCTGAACAACGCGGGCGGTGGTTCCTGGGTGGCGGCCCTGCTGCTGGCGGGCATCGCCCTGGTCACCGCGTTCGGTGGGTTGTACGGCGAACGGCTGCGGGTTCGCGACGAGGTCGTGGTGCGCTGACCCCGACCGCACACGCGTGGGCCCCGACCGGAAACGCTCCGGCCGGGGCCCACCCGCTCTCAGTTCGACGCCGCGGGGTCGTAGGTACCCGTGGAGGTCAGCCCACCCACGCCCAGGCGACGCACCACCTCGGTCAGCATCGCCGTCCCGGCCACCAGGTCCGCGTCCTCGGTGTACTCGCCCTCATTGTGGGAGACCCCCTCCACCGACGGCACGAAGAGCATCACCGTGGGCACCCGCGCCTTCATGTTGATCGAGTCGTGTCCGGCCACCGTCCTGACCTCGCGATGGCTCAACCCCAGACGACGCGCGCCGCCCCTGGCCAGCTCCACCCCCTCGGGCTGGTAGGGGTCGATCCCCCAGGCGTGGGACAACTCCAGTTCCACCGACACCGACGCCGTCTCCTCCACCGCCGCGACCCGCTCGCGCAGCAATCGGTCGGCCTCGGCCAGCACCCCCTCGTCCTCCGAGCGCAGGTCCAGCAGCAACTCGGCGCGCGAGGCCACCACCACCGGCGAGTTCGGATACACGTCCATGCTGCCCACGGCCGTGTGCAGCGCGCCGGGGAAACGGTCGGCCAACTCACGGGCGGCCACCACCAGCATCGAGGCGCCCAACAACGCGTCCCGACGGTCGCCCATCACGGCCGCGCCCGAGTGCGCCTGCTCCCCACGCACCACGATCCGATACTTACGAGCCGCCCAGCAGGCCGCCACCAGCCCGATCGTGGTCCCGGAGTCCTCCAACACCCTTCCCTGCTCGACGTGGATCTCGGCGCAGAACGCCGCCTCGGGGCCGTCGTCCTCGCCGAGGAGACCGGTGTCGGCCAGGGCCTCGGCCACCGACACCCCGGCCCGGTCCCGCACCGCCAACGCCGTCTCCAACGGCATCCTGCCGGTGTACACGGCACTGCCCATCATGGACGGGGCGAATCGGGAACCCTCCTCGTTGAACCAGTTGACCACCGCCAGGTTGTAGACCGGGTCCACTCCCTCGGCCGCGTCGTCACGGGCCGCACGGGCCACGGCGTGCACCGCGGCCAGGACACCGTAGGCCCCATCGAAGCGCCCCGCCGTGGGCTGGGAGTCCATGTGGGAGCCGACCACCACGTAGGGCGCGCCCGGAACCCGTTCCACCAACCCGAACTGGTTGCCCACACGATCGTGGACCACCCGCATCCCGTGTCCGGTCAGCAGCTCCGACAGCCACCGGCGCTGGGCGATGTCGGGTTCGGTGGCCGCCTGCCGGTCCACCCCGCCCGAAGGGGTGGCCCCAAAGGCGCTCATGGCCTCGAAATCCGCCAGAAAACGGGTGTCGTCGCTGTTCAAGGGGTGAACCTCCCGGGTGAGACGTGATGCGCCCCGAACTCGTGCACGGGGCTCCGTCCATCCTGGGCACACCCGCCGGTCCCGCTCAATCGTCATCCACCCACGTTTTCCCAGCGGTGCTGTGCACATGACCATCCATAACGTGGCAGCATCGTCTTCGCACGTCGGACAGGAGGAGACACCGTGACACAGGCACCGGGACCACGTTCCTGGCCCGGCACACTCGAACTCCTGGCCCGGGACCGTGATCGACTGGTGGAGGACTTCCTCCAACGTCTGCGCTCCCTGGGCCACTACGACGACGAACTCATACCCGCCGACGACCTGCGCCAGACCGCCAGGGACACCTTCGACCTGCTCACCCGGCGAATCTCCGGCCTCCCGGTCTCCGCCCACCTGGGCGACCTGGCGACACGTCTGGGCGTGCGCAGGGCCCGCCAGGGCGTGGCCCGTGACGACCTCCTGGAAGCGGTGCGTCTGGACTTTCGGGTGCTGTGGGCCGGGTTGGTGCGCGCCGGCGGCGTCGACTCCGCGCCCACCCTGGTCCTGCACGTGGAGGAGATCCTGGAGACGGTCGAACAGTTCATCAGCGACGTGCAGGCCGCGTTCCTGGAGGAGCGCGCCGTCCTGGAACGCGACTCCCGCGCGGCGGCGGCCCAGGCCTTCGCCCGACTGTTGAGCGCCGGAGAGCGCACCCCCGAGGTGGCCGAGGAGGTCGCCTCGGTATTGGGGCTGCCTCTGCACGGTGTTCTCGAAGTGACCTTCGTGGCCATTCCACCCGAAGGCGATCGCCCCGTCGACACCCGCGCACTCTCCCGCGCCGGTTGCCTGACATGGGAGTTCAACGACGGCGTGGCCTTGGTGCGTGACCCGGGACGCACGCGCCCGCCCGCACTGGCGGAGAAACCGGCCGGCGCCCGCGTCCGCGACACCCGGGGCCTGGCGGAGGTGCCCGCGGCCATCGAGGCCGCCCGCGTCCTGGCGCGCTACGCCCGCCCCGGGGAGGCCCCGGTGGGTCCCGAGGACGTGTGGCCCGCTCTGGCACGCGACCGGGTGGAGGCCCTGGTTCCGGGCTTCGGCCGACGTGCGGTGGAACGCCTGGAGGCGTTGGAACCCGAGGTGCGCGCCCGGTTGTTGGAAACGCTTTCCCACTACACGGGCACCGGATCGGTCAAGGCCACGGCCGCGGCCCTGTACTGCCACCGCAACACGGTCGTCAACCGGCTCCAGCACTTCCGCGAGGTGAGCGGCCTGGACCCGACCGTCCCGGCCCAGGCCGCCCTGGCCCTCGTGCTGTTCGCCGACCGAGCCCCCGCCCGGCAGGGGCGGGCGGGCGGCTAGTTCTTACGGGCGATACCGCCGTACTCGGCGACCGGGCGGCTGTCCCCCACCTCGGTGGGGTCCGGGCGCCACAGGGAGCAGGACACCACGCCCGGCTCCAACAGCTCCAGACCGTCGAAGAGCGACTCGATGCCCGCCGCCGTCCGGATGGTCAGCTTGGGGGTGCCCCGCTCGTTCCAGGCCTCGGCCACCTGGTGGGCCCTCTCCTGGTCTATGTCATCGGTGGGGTGGGAGACGACCAGGAAGCTGCCGGGCGCCAGGGCCTCGATCAGCCGGTCCAGGATGGAACGTACCTCGGCGTCGTCACCGATGAAGTTGACCACGCCCAGCAGCATCAGGGCCACCGGACGCGACAGGTCCAGGGTCCGCGACGCCGCTTCGAGGATCGCCTCGGGGTCGCGCAGGTCGGCGTCGACGTAGTCGGTGACCCCCTGCTCGGAACCGACCAGCAGGGCGCGGGCGTGCGCGAGCACCAGCGGATCGTTGTCCGCGTACACCACCCGCGCGTCGGGGGCCACTGCCTGGGCCACCTCGTGGGTGTTGTTGTGGGTGGGCAGTCCGGTGCCGATGTCCAGGAACTGCCGGATCCCCTCTTCCCGGACCAGGTGGGTGACGGTGCGCACCAGGAAGGCACGGTCGGCGATGGCGTTGTCGACGATCTCGGGGAAGAAGGAGCGGATCTGCTCGCCCATCTCCTGATCGACCGGGTAGTTGTCCTTACCGCCCAGCCAGTAGTTCCAGATACGGGCGTTGTGCGGGATGGAGCTGTCGATCTTCGCTTCGGGGATCTCGGGGGGCACGGTCCTGCTCTTTCCACTACGGGTCCCGGCGGACGCCGGACGGGGTACGGCACCAGTAAACGGATCTCCCACCTGTCGCACAAGTACCAAAACCCCTTCTACGCCGGGAAATCGGATGTTTCAGGCAAGTCGTGACAATTGGTGGTCGATCGCTGCCACGGCCTCCTCCGAGGACACACAACCGGTGAGCAGATCCGATCCCAGCCCATTGACCACCGCCATCAGCAGACGCGTCTCCAACCGCACCTCCAGATCGGGGCGCAGACGCCCCTCGACCACCGCCGACCGCACCCGGTCGCCCAGCACCTCCATCAGCGCCTCGTCCCCCCGGCGAAGGTCCCCGACCAGTTCGGGATCGCGCAACGCCCGAAAGAACACCGCGATGCCCACCAGCGCACCCGCCCGCCCCTCCTCGTCCAGGGGCAACAGCGCCAGCAGGATGGCGCGCAGCACCCGCACCGAGTCACCGGACACGCCCTCCAGCCTGGACCGCACCACCCCGTCCACCCGAGCACGCAGGGCCACCGCGGCACGGCGCACCAGATCGTCCTTGCTCTCGAAGTAGTACTGCACGCGCCCCAAGGAGACCCCCGCCTCCATGGCGACCTCGCGCATGGTCACCGCCTCCAGACCGCGCCGGGCCGCGATGCGCCACAGGGCCCCCACGATCTCCTCCCGACGCAGTCCGTGATCGACCTTCCGTGGCACCATGCCCGCCTTTCGAGTACCGTTTAAATACAAATGTATTTGAACGGGGGACCATGAACGCCATCGGCCACTACCCCACACCCGCCCACAAGGCCCGCTTCGACTCCGTCTACGACGCCGGCATGGCCACCCTGCCCCCACCACAGGAGACCCACGACGTCCCCACCACCTACGGCACCGTCCGTGTCTACCGATTCGGCACCGAGCCGGGCGAACCCCTCGTACTCCTCCACGGCCGCTGCGGCACCACCGTCATGTGGGAACCCAACATCACCGAACTCATCCGCCACCGCACCGTCTACTCCGTGGACCTGCTCGGCGAGGCGGGCCGCAGCGAACAGACCGCCCCCATCACCGACTCGGCCGACCAGGCCTCCTGGCTGGCCCAGACCCTCACCCACCTGGACCTGGCGCCCGCTCACGTGGTCGGCGCCTCCTTCGGCGGCCGACTCGCCACCGACCTGGCCACACGCCACCCGGACAAGGTCACCACGCTCTGTCTGCTCGACCCGGTCCAGACCTTCGCCCGCCTCTCCGTGGGCCTGGTGGGGCGCACGGTTCTGCTCTTCCTTCCCGGCATCGGACCGCGCTACCAGCCCCGCTTCCACGACTGGATCCACCAGGGAGAAGAGGTACCCGAGGGCCACCCCGCCCTGCGCACCATCATGGCCGCCCAAAGCGAGTTCACCCTGACGCTGCCCTACCCCGACTACCCCACCGACGAGCAGATCCGCGGCCTCGACATGCCCGTTCTGGTCGCCATCGCCGGACGCAGCGTCATGCACCACCCGAAGCGCGCCCACCGACGCGCCCTCGACCTCCTACCGAACGCCCGGGTCGAACTGTGGCCGGACGCCCTCCACGGCCTCGCCGCACAGGACCCCGAACGTGCCGACCGCGCCATCCTGGAGTTCGTCGCGGGCACGGAAAACCGCTCGTGACCGCGCCGGGCCGAACGATAGGTTCGGTGACGCCACGACCCACCGAACCTGGAGGCCCGGGTGAAGCACTCCGACGAGGAGAACGCTCGCATCGCCGCACAGGGCACCGTGTTGCGCTGTCAGGTCGGCTCCCGCGTCCACGGCCTCGACCTGCCCGGCTCCTCCGACCGCGACGAGATGGGCATCTGCCTCGAACCGCCCGAGTACGTCATCGGCCTGCGCTCCTTCGACCAGTACATCTACCGCAGCGGCGCCGAAGACACCCGCTCCGGCCACGACGACCTGGACCTGACCGTCTACTCCCTGCGCAAGTGGACGCGTCTGGCCCTGGACGGCAACCCCACCGTGCTGCTGCCGCTGTTCGTCCCCGAGTCCGAGATCGTCACCGTCACCGACGTCGGCCACGATCTGCGCTCCAACGCCCACCGGTTCGTCTCCCGCAGGGCGGGAGAGCGCTTTCTCGGTTACCTGCGCGCCCAACGCGACCGGATGGAGGGGGTTCGCGGCGGCAAGCACACCAACCGCCCCGAACTCGTCGAACGGCACGGCTTCGACACCAAGTACGCCTACCACATGGTCCGGCTCGGCCTTCAGGGCGTGGAACTCCTCTCCACCGGCCACATCACCCTGCCCACCCCCGAACCCGACCGCTCCTGGCTGCTCGCCCTGCGTCGCGGTGAGCACACCCGAGCCCAAGCCCTGGAACGCACCGGCGACCTGGAGGACCGGCTCACCGACCTGTGCCGCTCCTCGTCCCTGCCCGAGTCACCCGACGCCCGATGGGCCGACCGGTGGCTCTCCGACACCTACCGACACCATTGGGACCAGGGACACGCTGGTCGGGGCCGCACCCCGAGTGGCCCCGCCGCGACGGCGAGATAGGGTGAATCACCGAAGAGATACATGCCGCGTCCGGAACTCCGGACGGCCCGGCGTGCCGGTGCCGGGGACACGGCCCCCGGCACCCGGAGGACGACAAGTGAAGGAAACACCATGGTCGGAACCATCGGATTCGTGCTCATGATCATCAGCCTGTCGATGATGATCATCTCCGGTCTCCTCGCGGCCGTCGTGAAGACCCGATAGCACCGCGTCGGCGGGTGCGCCTCGATCGCACCCGCCGCCTCGCGCGCTAGCTCGGATTCTCCACCTTCTCCAGGGTCAGCCGCGCCATCTCCCGGCCGTCCGCGTCGGTGATCACCACCTCGTCGCCGACGATCTCGTAGAGGGTCTGCCCGGACTCGGCCACATAGCCCTCCTCGGTCCGTTCCGCGGGCACGACCATCGCCTCGCCCTCACCATCGAGGAACTCTCCGAAGTAGAACAGCTCTCCCACGCTGTTCGAGCACAGCATGATCCGGTGGCGTACGGTCTCGTACGCCGACTCCAACGCGCCCGGCCCCTCCCCCGGTACCAATTCCGAGACCCGGTCGGGGCAGAACTCCTCGACGGCGGGCTCCCCCGGCACCCCGTCCGTGGCGTCTCCGGCCAGGTTCGGCGGCACCCACACCAGGATCAGCACCACCGCACCGACCACCACCAGTGCCAGAGCACGCACCGTCCCTTGCGGCCACCGCGGCAGACCCCGCTTCGACCGTCGACGGTGGGATTCGGCCCCCGGCCCTGCTTCGGTGTCGCCCTCGTCCGTTCTCGTGGTCTCCCCACCCGAGCGGGATCCCGCCGGGACGAACATCGAACCCGATTCCGCGCGTCGCGGCGGTCGCCTCACCCGGAGCGGTGGCGCCTCCTGGGGTGAGAAGGCCGTGCTCTCGGTCGGGGCCAACAGGTCACCCTCGTCGGAGTCCTCACGCGTACCCACGGCGCGCACCGTGTCGCACACCATGCAGGTGTGCTTGGACGGTTCATTGCGGGCGGCGCACATGCCACACCGCCAGAGCCCCACTGCCATGCGTACGCGCCCCTCCGCCACGTGGCGGCCCGACCGTCGTCTCGGCCGCCGGATCAGAGAACATGCAACACCCATGGATACGTGCGCACAAGGGGAGGGCCGCGCGATCCACACTTCACACCCGTATCGGACCACGAGGTCGGTCCGGGGCATCCGTCCACTACGCCCCGAACCGACCCCTTCGCGCGAGAACCGCGCGGGAACAGCCTACGGAACCCGATACGAGGATGAACTCGGACTCCCGAATCCGCACCTTTATGACGTAGATTGTCCGATTCGCTCCAGTTCTCACGCTGGTAGGTTGACGCCGACTCCTCGACCACGAAAGTAGGCCATGTCCTCCTCGGCCGACGCCCCTGGATCCCCCGACGAACCATCCACGGGCAACGCCGCCACTCGCCCCATCCCCGCCCTGATCAGGGACATCTCCGCCAAGACGTTCCCGCTGTACCTGTCGATGGTCGCCGGTGTCGTGGGCACCCTGGTCACCGCCGCCGTCCTGGGCCACGCCGGCACCGCGTCCCTGGCGGCCTACGCGATGACCGTCGCCGTGTTCAACCCAGCCGTCATGATCGTCCAGGGCGCACTACGCGGCTCCATGCCCTTCGTCGCCCAGAGCGGCGACGATCCCGGCGAGCTCGAATCCACCTTCCGCGACGCGATGTGGCTGGCCCTGTGCGCCGGCGCCCTGGGCGGCCTGGCGGTGACCGCCGTCCCCGCCCTGTCCACTCTCATCGGCGTACCCGAGGCGACCCTCGCCGCCTTCGGCCCCTTCCCCTACCTGATGGCCCTCACCCTGGTGGTCGTCTCGTTCCAGGCCTCGGCCACCACGCTGCTGATCGCCCTGGGCCGCTCCAAGGAGGCCCTGTGGGTGGGCCTGGTCGGCACCGGATCCTCGGTCGTGCTCATCCCGGCACTGGTCCTGGGACCGGGGCCGCTGCCCGCCCTGGGCATGACGGGCGCGGGCGTGGCCATGTTCGTCAACGCCACCGCGGCACTGTCCACCGCCCACCTGTTGTTGCGCCGCCGCACCGCCTTGAACGGGCGCCGCGTCGGCCTGGGCCGGCCCGTTTGGAGCACCGTGTGGCGCATGGCCCGGGTCGGGTTGCCCATGGGCTCCACCATGCTCATCAAGTTCGGTGTGCTGGGCGTACTGGCGATGGCCGCGGCGACCGCCGGCGTGGCCGACGCCGCCGCCCACCAGATCATGGTCACCCTGGCCACGTTCGTGTTCCTGCCGGCCACGGCCGTTGGCCAGGCGACCGTGCCGTTCATGGCCCGGGCCGCCGCCGACACCGACCGACACGGCTACCGAGAGGTGCGCCGTTCCCTGTTGGCCGGGGTCTGTCTGGCCCTGCCGGTGGTGGCGGCCAGTGTGCTGCTGGTCTTCCTGGTGGCCCACCCGCTACTGGGTGTGTTCACCCCGGACCCTCGGGTGCGGGCGTTGGTGATCGCCCTGCTGCCGGTGTTGTTCGTCGTGGTGGTGGCCGACGGGACGCAGGTCCTGCCCGGCATGGGCCTGCTCGCCATCAAGCGCACCACCCCGACGCTGTACACGTTCGCGGTCTGCTTCGGGGCGTTGGCCCTGGTCGCCTTCCCCGTCGCCGCCGCCGGCGGACTGGCGTGGCTCTGGGCCGCCTACGCGGTGGCTTCCCTAGGCCTTGTCCTGGGCCAGGCCGGCAACTTCCTCAGGTTCACCGTGACGCGTCCTTGACCACCGGACGGACTCGACCGGTTCGGCGGTCTTCCCACGGCCGGGCAGGAACGCGGCGATGACGAACGCGGTGAGCGCGGCCAAGGCGCCCAGACCCAGGATCAGGGTGAAGGCGTCGCGATCGGGGAAGACCTCTCCTGCCGCGCTCATGGTCACGGTGGCGATCACCACTCCGGCGACGGCGCTGGCCACGGAGGTGCCGATGGAACGCATCAGGGTGTTGAGGCTGTTGGCCGCCGCGGTCTCCGAACGAGGGACGGCCGCCATGACCAGGGCGGGCATCGCACCGTAGGCCAGGCCCACACCGGCTCCGATGACGGTCGAGGCGATCATGAGCTCCCAGATCCCCGACATGAAGACCATGCTCAGACCGTAGCCCAGCGCGACCAACAGGGCACCGGCCATCAGGGTCGTCTTCGGCCCCCTGGCTCGGGAGATGCGCGCCGAGACCGGCGACATGGCCATCATGACCAGGCCGTTGGGCGCCATCACCAGGCCCGCGATCAGGATCGTCCGTCCGAAACCGTATCCGGTGAGCTCGGGGAGCTGGATCACCTGGGGGATCACGAGGGACATCGCGAACATCGAGAAACCGAACACCACCGAGGCGGCGTTGGTCAGCAGCACCTGGCGTCGCACGCTGACCCGAAGGTCGACCAGCGGCCTCGGCGTGCGCAGCTCCCACCAGACCCAGATCGCCAGCACCACCGCCGCCACGACGAGCATGACGCCCGGGATCCCGCTCCCCCAACCCCAGTCGGACCCCTTGGAGACGGCGAGCAGCGATAGGAGCAGGACGATGGACAGCCCGAAGGAGCCGAGCAGGTCGAATCGGCCACCGGTACGGACTCCGGAGTCGGGGATCAGGGCGCGGACCAGAACCGCGACCACGACCGCCAGCGCCGCGGCGATCCAGAACATGACGTGCCAGTCCGCCTTCTGCACGACGAACGCGGCGGCGGGCAACCCCAGCGCGCCGCCCACGCCGAGCGAGGCGCTCATCAGCGCGGTCGCCCCGGCGAGCCGCTCGGCCGGAAGCACGTCGCGCATGATGCTGATGCCCAAGGGGATCACACCCGCGGCCAATCCCTGGAGCACCCGTCCGACCACCATGATCGGCAGGTTCGTGGCCAGGCCGCAGAGAACGGAACCGGCCGCCAGCACCGCGAGGCTGATCAACAGCATGCGGCGCTTGCCGTACATGTCTCCGAGTCGACCCACCGTCGGGGTGGCGATCGCGGCGGCGAGCAGCGTGGCGGTGATCGCCCAGGCGGTGTCCCCGGGGGTGGCTCCCAGGAGTTCGGGGAGCATCGGCACCAGGGGAATGACCAGGGTCTGCATGAGCGAGACGACGATGCCCCCGAAGGCCAGGACCGCGACGACCACTTGTGGCCGCGGGTATGAGGCCTTCTCGTTCTCCGCCGCCTCGGCGATAGCTTGGTCCATAGAGCAGATCCCCGTTTCCGAACACACGAAGACACCCGAACTTTAAGTCAGGTGCATGACTTAGTCTTACTGTAGAGGGGAGAAGGTCCCTCCCGAGCACGGAGTGAGCGGTGGGGAAGGGCACGTCGATACGGTGGATCCCATGAACGACAGGGTGACGAGATCGGATCGGGTCTCCGCGACGAAGGAGAGGATCCTCGTCGCAGCCGAGCGACTCATCGCCGAACACGGGCCCTCCGGTGTGTCCAACCGTCGGATCGGTCAGGCGGCGGGCCAGGGGAACAACACCGCCGTCACTTACCACTTCGGCTCCAAGGCCGCTCTGGTGCGCGCGATCGCGCGCAAGCACACCGAGGGGATCGAGGAGATCCGCCTTGGGATGGTGGCGAGCGTCGACGGCTCCACCGAGGTCAGGGACTGGGTCTCCTGCATGGTGGAACCCTTCGTCCAACACCTCGCCGACCTGGGCACGCCCTCCTGGTACGCGAGGTTCACAGTCCAGGTCATGAGCGACCTCTCCCTGCGCGAGATCGTGACTCGGGAGGCCCTCGACTGCTCCTCCCTCGTCCGAGTGGGGGAAGCGCTGCGCGCGTGCCTGCCCGACCTTCCCGACGAGGTCCGCGCCGAACGCCAGGACATGACGCGGCAACTCATGCTCTTGACGTTGGCACAGCGCGAGCGCGCCCTGAGTGAGGGTACGGACACGCGCCGAGACTCCTGGAACCGCGCCGCCGTCGGACTGACCGACGCCCTCACCGGCCTCTGGCTCGCGCCCGTCACCGATGTCCCGGAACCGGGCGAGCCGGAGGTCGTGCGTTCCACGCGCTCCTGAACACCTGTGCGGGCGCACAAGCCACGGATAAGGGCTTTCGCGCCCGCCACACGGACGCTAGTGTGCGAGCAGGCCCCGCCACGGGGCGTCACGGTGCGTAGCTCAGCAGTAGAGCGCCCGGCTCTAGCCCGGGAGGGCGCGGGGGCGGAACCCGCCGCACCGGCATGGAACACCGACCTCCCGTCCACGTCGGCCGGACCTACCCCGCGAGCCGACTCGCCAAGGCACTGAGCACCGCCGCCTCCCACGACGACCCGGACGTGCGCCGGGCCGCCGAGCGGCGTGCCGCGTCCTGGTTGCGTGTCCTGGGCGGCATGGGCGATGGCACCCTGGCCATCGGGTCGCGCACCCCGGTGCGGGACCTGCCCGCGTGGGTCACCCCCGAGGTCGTGCACGGTGGATTCGCCACCGGTGCGGCCGCCGCCGGTGGTCCGCTGCGCCCGCACGAACTCGAACTCATCGAACGGCACGGGCTCAGGGCCGACCGCGGCTCGCTCTACTCCCATCACCTGACCGAGACCGGGCTGGCCCACCTGGGCGCGCTGCTCGACAGCGGCGGCTATGAACTCGACCAGCCCGAACAGGCCGCCCTGCTCACCGTGGTGTGGCTGCTACGGGCCGGGGACACCGCCGCCGCCCTGCGGCTACTGAGCGCCCTGGACCCCTTCGCCGCGTCGCTGTGCCTGACCCCGCGCCCGGCCCCTGCCGTGGACCTGCCCAAGGGATCGGTCTTTCGCTGGTCGGTGGCGCAGGTGCGCACCGGGTTGGAGAGGGCCGCCCGTGAGCCCGCCCCTCGACCGACCACCCAGCGCGAGGCGCTGCGCGTGTGGAACCCCTTCGCCGACCGGGTCCTGGCGCACTGGTGGGAGACGGTCGAGGACGAAGTGGTCGACTCGCGCCGCACCGAGGGCTGGAAGGCGCACGGCGCCGAACTGCTGGCGGAGTACGAACGACTGGCCGCCGAGCACACCCTGTGTTCCAAACACCGTGATCCCAAGGAGAACCTGGGGATCCTGCTCGCCGCGCTGCGCGAGGCCCTTTCCGAGGAAGGGCTGAGCACACGCCGACGCGGCCTGCTCCGGCACGCGGTGGACTCCATGGTGGCCAAGCGGGGCGTGCCCGGTTCCGCCGAGCACACCGCCCTGCGCGCCGCCCAGGCCGTGCAGGCGGCGCCGCCCACCCACGACGTGTTCGCGACCATGTTGTCGGATCGGTTGTCCGCCTTCGCCGCCAACTCCGGGCTGGCCGACCCCGAGTCGGTGCTGACACCGGTCTCCCCCTTGGAGGAGGAAGAGTTCGACATCCCCGAGGCCACGGCGATCCCGGCGCCCCTGCGAGAGCGGGTGGAGCGGGCGGTCATCGCCCCCTTGGACACCCTGGTGGAACGCGGGCTGATCCCCTCCGCCGAGGTTCTGGCCTCGCTGGTGCCCACGTTGGCCGCCACCGCCGAGGCCGCCGCGATCGAGGACCCGACCCTGAACCGGCTGGTGGCCGTGCACCACCGCGCGTTCGCCGCGCGGCGTTCCCTGTTGCTGCTGAACCTGTCCTCGCAGGTGCGGCGAGAGGAACTGCCCTGGGTCCGGGAGGCGGCTCCCCACCACGCCACGGACGACCTGCGCCGGTCCGCGGCCCGAACCCTCATCACCCGTCTGGGCGAGACGACGTTGACCCGTTTCCCGGGGACCATCACGCCCAATCCATTGGTGCGCGAGCTCAACGGGCTGGCCGGCACCGCCGACTCACCGGTGCGGTTCGTGGAGGAGTTGGCCGCCGACATCTTCATGCGCGACTTCTCCGCCAAGTTCGTGCGGGCCGCCAAGGTGGCCGCCGACCTGCTGGGTGATGGCCTGTACGCCCGCTACTACGGGATCGACACCGCCCGCGTACTCGCCTTGGACGACGAACACGACCCGGCCGGTTTCGCCGCCCTGTGCGTCGAACGGGCCGGCGACCCCGACTGGTCGGTGCCCGGCAACGGCATGATCATCGAGCAGGCCCAGATCCTGACCACGCACAACCTGGCGGCCCTGACCCTGTCCGGCGCCCGCCCCGCCGACGGGTGGGCCGAGGCGGCGCGCCGGGCGCACCTGCACACGGTGCGGCTGGTCGAGACCCTGCCGAGGGTCTTCGACGTCTTGGCGCACGTGAAGAACGCCGCGTTCTCCTGGCGGCAGACGGTGTTCCTCTTGTCCCGTTGCTCGCCCGAGGAACAGCGGGCGAGCGTGGAGTGGATGCGGCACCTGTCCGAACGGCAGCCGTCCCACGTGCGCGACCGCCTGACCCCGGTGGTGGCCGGGCTGCGCGCGGCCGTGGCGGGACGACCCCCAGAATCGAACGGGGGGACGGTGTTCCTGGGGTGGACGATCCGGCCGCACTGGATGTCGGCGATCGCCCCGGAGACGCTACGCTCCCCCAAGGGCGCGGTTTGAACCGACAAAGCCGATGGGTGGCCGGATCCGGCCATCCACACGAGAGCGTGCACGTGCACCTGCACCGCCGGTGATAACACTGGAGTACGCAGTCGCCCACCTCGGACCGGGAGGTCGGCTCCGCCGTCGGCCACACGCCGTAGTTAGGGTGAGACGCATGTCGATATGGGCGCGGGGAGACCGCACCGGGAGAGTCGGTGAGGCTCTCCTGATGCTGGAGGGGCAGGGGATCATCGACGGTCTGGAGATCCTCCCCTCCGAGGACAAGCCCTACCGTGTCCGTGTTCCCGCCGGCATCGTGCACATGGACGAGGACGAGGCCTCCATGTTCGCCCTGGGTGCGGTCGTGGGCGCCTTCGGGGACGTGGCCCGCCAGCGCGCCTGACCCGACTCGACTCGCCCCCACGGACCCCTACCGGCGGCCCATGGTCCGCAGGATCGCGTCCAGCAGCAGGTCCCGCACCATGGTGCGGTGTTCGAGTTCGTGCGGGACCGTCAGCTCGTTGTTGAAGGTGGACAGGCACATGCCCACCGTCATCTCGGCCAGGGGCCCGGCCGGGCGCCCGTCCTTGGGCAGCTCCTCCACGAAACGGGCGACCTCGATGGCCTCGCGGACCGCTTCGATCCACGGTTCGACGCGCCCACGCCACCATGTCCGCTGAGGGCCGGGCTCCGCGCCCATCCCCGAGGCCGCCGCCAGCAGCGCGCCCGATTCCAGCCACAGCTCGATCCAGCCGTCGACCAGACGTCCCATGTAGCCGTCGATGGATTCCATGCGCCCGAACGTCAGGTCCACCTGGGAGACGAACGCGGTCAGGCGCACGTCCACCGCCGCCTGGAGCACCTGGTTCTTGTGGTTGTAGTAGCGGTAGACGGTGGAGCGGTCGATGTCGACGCCCTCGGTGATCTCCTTGTAGGTGACCTGGCTGAAGGGCTTGGTGCGCAGCAGTTCCACGAGGCTGTTCTGCAGCTGGAGCATGCGCTGCGCGGCGCGCAGGCTCCCGCTGGTCCCCGGACTCGAATCCTGCGGCGCCGTCATACCCGATCCGTCCGTCATGGGCTCCCACAGCCCTCGCGTAACTAACGGAGTCCAGCTTGCCCCAGATCGAAACGGATGCCAACACGGCGTTGGCCACCGGGACACCCCTGTGGAACGGGGTTCCGGTCAGGCACCGTCGGCTTTCGCGCGCGCGGCCCGGTGGGCGGTCAGGTAGTCGCGGTACCAGTGGAAGCTGTCCTTGGGGTGGCGCTCCAGCCGGTCGTAGTCGACCCGCACCAGTCCGAACCGGCGGTCGTATCCATAGGCCCATTCGAAGTTGTCCAGCAACGACCACACGAAGTACCCGCGCACGTCCACCCCGGCCTCGATGGCGCGGCCCAGCGCCGCCAGGTGGTCGCGCAGGTAGTCGACGCGGTCGGTGTCGCGCACATGGCCGGTGTCGTCGGGGGCGTCGGGTTCGGCCGATCCGTTCTCGGTGATGAGGATGGGCGGCAGGCCCGGGTAGCGGCGGTCCAGGTCGACGAGCAGGTCGGTGAAGCTCTCGGGCACCACCGGCCAGCCCATGGTGGTGTGTCGGACGCCCTCGTAGGGGACCTGTTCCACACCGATGTCGACGGCGGTGCGTCGGGTCGGGTCGGGTTCGACGTGCGGGGCGTCGCGCAGCATGATCGGTCGGTAGAAGTTGATCCCGAGGAAGTCCAGGGGCTGCCCGATGGTCTCCAGGTCGCCCTCGACGCGGTGGGCGCCCTCGGCGAGCGCGCCCCACACCTCCTTCTCGTTGTCGGGGTAGGCACCGGTGAAGATGGGGTCGAACCAGGTGCGGTTGTGCAGGGTCCGAGCCCGCTCCACCGCGGCGTGGTCGGCCGCGGAGTCGGTGGCGGGCACCAGGTGGTCGGGGTTGAGGGTGATGCCGACCTCCCCCGCGGCGGCGGCCCGCAGTTCACCGACGGCCATGCCGTGGGCCAGGAGCAGGTGGTGGGCCGCGGCCAGGGCGGGCGCGCCCTCCTTGGTGCCGGGGGCGTGGCGCCCGATGGCGTGCCCGACGAACGCCGAACAGAAGGGTTCGTTGAGGGTGATCCACCGGTTGACGCGGTCGCCGAGGCGTTCGGCGACGATCGCGGTGTACTCGGCGAAGCGGTGCGCGGTGTCGCGGACCCGCCAGCCTCCCTCGTCCTCCAGGGCCTGGGGAAGGTCCCAGTGGTAGAGCGTGAGCACGGGTTCGATGCCGGCGCCCAGGATCGTGTCGACCAGCCGGTCGTAGAAGGCGAGCCCCTCGGGGTTGGGGCGGCCGCTACCGGTGGGTTGCACGCGCGGCCAGGAGACCGAGAAGCGGTACAGGTCCACACCCAGTTCGGCGAGCAGGGCGACGTCCTCGCCATAGCGGTGGTAGTGGTCGCAGGCCACGTCGCCGCTCTCACCTCGGGCGACGCGTCCGGGGGTGCGGCAGTAGGTGTCCCAGATCGAGGGACCTCGACCGCCTTCGTCGGCGGCGCCTTCGACCTGGTAGGCGGCAGTGGCGGTGCCGAAGAGGAGTTCTGCGGGAAGCACGGGGTCTGCCTGGGAGTACGGGCCGGCCATAGGGTTCACCCTCCTTTGGGAGCGCTCCCAATTGTGATCCACGCGACCCCGAAGATCAACCACCACCGCGCGTTCGATCGAACACGCAGGGTGACGTCGAAAAGGCTACCGAGACGAGACCTACCGCGCCGAACCGGATCGGACCCGGCACCGTCACAACCTCCAGCGCGCCGCGTCCCCCGCGCGCCGTAGAAAGGGCGAAGGCATGAGTTGGACCGACTACTCGCAGAACGTGCGCATCCGTGACCTACAGGAGAGTCTCGACAGCGCACACTCACAGATGGCCCGTGAGCGCAGCCGCATGCGCTCGGAGCTGGGACGGCTCAAGGGCGGCCTGGAACAACGACTGGATCGGGTCTCCGCCACCCTGGACGCCTTCATCGAACTCAGCGACCTGCGCGTCACCCTCACCATGTTCGACGGCGCCGCCATCGCCCGGCACCGCACCCTGCAGATGATCGACGGCTCCGTGCCGAGAAGCCTCGAACTCGACGACGTGCCCGGCTACTGGCTGGCCCCGGCGGCCCGAGGCCTGCACTGCCTGCTCGTCGGCGACCTCGCCCGGGCACGGGTCCGCTTCGACGAGGCCGCCGCGATCGACCCCGAGCGCGCCCGCAGCTTCAGCGCCCTGGCCGCCGCGCTCACCAGCGCCGAACACGCCCGCGCCCTCGGCGAGAACACGGCCGCCGACCTCCTCCCCCACCTCCCGGTACCGGGCACCCGGCTCACCCGCGGCCAGCGCGCCCTGTGGTTGCTGAGCGCCGACGGTTCCCTCGGCGAGGACGCCCGCGAACGACTACTGCTGTCCAGCCTGCGCCACTGGTCGGCCCAGGGAGTCCGAGCACCGAAGGTGGAGGCCTGGTTCGCCACCACGCCCTCCGGCCGCGGGCCCCGATCCGAAAGCGGACTCGCCGCGCGTTCCGGTGCGGCCCGCCGCCTGTCCGAGGTGCGCGAACGTGTCACCCGCGTCACCACGCTCAGCGCGGAGGACAGCCCCACCGAGGTGCTCGCGCCGGACCAGGACAGCGCCGACTTCCTCCTGCAGACCCTGCGCCTGTTGGTGGAGGAGGGCAGCCCGGAGGAGGCACCCCTGCTCGCCGAGGCCAACCGACTGCGCGCGGTGATCGAGGGATCCGGCGAAGAGATCGTCCTGCCCTCCTGGGGCGAGAACGTCGAGGAGGTCGGCACCCTGCTCCAGCGCGACCTGGTCTCCGAGAAGGCGCCCCCGCACCGTCGGACCTTCGCCCTGGTGTTGCAACGCGGCGCCGTGCTGGAGGGGGCCGAGGAGCTGGCAGCCCGGGCCACCGAGTCCGCGCCCGACCGGACCAGCGTGACGCTGCGGGGCACCTCCGTCACCATCACCGCCTCCGGAGCGGACCGCGGACAGCTGGAGCAGGCCCGAAAGAAGGCCGAGGTCGCGGCCACCCCCGGCAGCGACTCCCGCAGCATGCTGTGGATCACGATGGCCACGGCCGGCGTGCTGCTGATCCTGTCCCTGCTGACGATGCACGGTTTCCTATGGTTCCTGACGCTGGTCGCTCTGGGCGGCATCGGGCTGGCCTACCGCTCCACCACCAAGGAACGGGAGAATACCGAGCAGGTCCGCTCCCATGAGCTGCGCCGGATCAACGAGCAGGTCGAGAAGGCGGTCCGTGAGTGGCACGAGAACCAGGCCGAGGCCGAGCGGAACCAGGCCATGGCCGGCGAGGACCTCAAGGAGATCCGCCGCCTGCTCAACCCGTGAGTGCGTCCCCCGGGCCCTACAACCAGCCGTTGCGCCTGAAGATCAGGTACAGGACGAGACTGACCATGGCCATGGCGGCCAAGGTCAGCGGCCAGGTGAACAACCAGTGGAAGCCCGGCTGGGGGGCGATGTTCATCCCGTAGACCGAGGAGATGAGCGTGGGCACCACCAGGATGCCGCCCCAGGAGGAGACCTTCCTCATCACCTCGTTCTGGGCCTGGTCCACGAGACTGCTCTCCACCGCCATGATGTCCTGCAGGAGTTGACGGAAGCCGTCCACGCGTTCGCGGATCGCGGACACGTGGTCGGCGACGTCGCGCAGGTAGGTGATCAGTCCACCTTGCGTTTCCCCCTTCGATCGCTCCCAGCGCTCGGTGAGTTCGTCCAGGACCTCGCCGAGCGGATCCACGGCCCGTTGCAGGATGATGACCTCGCGCATCAGGCGGTAGATACGCCGTGAGACACCCTTCTCCTCGCTGAAGACCTGGTTCTCCACCTCGTCCACGTCCTCCTGGAGTCCGGCGACCGCGGGCGCGTAGTCGTCGACCACGCGGTCCAGGACGGCGTAGACGATCCCGAGCGCGCCCCGCTCCCTCAGGTCCGCGTGTTCCGTCAGGCGGGCGCGGATCCGCTCCAGGTCCGGCCCGACCCCGTGGCGGAGGGTGACCACGAGGGAGGGGGCGCCGAAGACATGGAGTTCACCGACCTGCAATCTCTCTTGGTCCTCGTCGTAGACCGTCGGGCGCAGGGCCACGAACAGGGTGTCTCCATAGGTCTCGATCTTGGGCCGTTGGTGGGCCACGATCGCGTCCTCCACCGCCAGGTGGGGCAGGTCGAAGTGGTCGGCGACCTCCTCCACCTGCTCGCGGTTGGGTTCGCTCAGCGCGACCCAGGCCACGGTGGCGGGATCCGCGGCGATCGCCTCGTCGACCTCGGTGAAGCCGTCGACCTCACGCGTTGGCTCCCCCTCCCGGTACAGGAGGATCCGGCGTTCCCCGGACGGCGCGTCGACGGGCAGGACGGCGTCCTTCCTGCCCAGGGCCATGATGCGCTCGGGCGCGGATTCGGTCATGGGTCGGCCTCCTTCGGTTCTCCCCACGCCCGATCCTGGCCAAGGCGGGGACCTTCGGCCAGGAGGACACGCTCCGATCAGTCGCCGATCCCGGAAGCCCGGACGGTGATGTTGAGCCGTCCACGCAGGCCGAGCGCGGGATCGGCGGTGCCGGGACGCACCCGGGGCACCCCGTGGTAGGCCATCCGGGAGGGGCCACCGAAGACGAACAGGTCGCCGCTGCGCAGTTCGACGTCGGTGTAGGGCCGGTTGCGGCTCTCGGTGTTGCCGAAGCGGAACACACAGGTGTCGCCGAGGCTGGCCGACACCACGGGGGCGCGGGAGAGTTCGTCGCGGTCCTGGTGCATGCCCATGCGGGCGTCGGCGTCGTAGAAGTTGACCAGCGCGACGTCGTAGGGGTCGCCCTCGTGGGGCGCTCCATAGGCCTCCCCGACCGCGCTTCGCGCCAGGTCGCCCAGCAGGTCGGGGAAGGGCCGAACCGGGGTCCCATCGGGCAGGGAGCGGCTGTAGGAATACGGTTTCCAGTGCCATCCCAACGAGACCATCGCGACGCTCATCATCCCGCCGCGCGGCATGACGTGCCGTCGCATCCCGGCGGGTCCGCGCGACCACTCCCGGCAGCGTTCGAGCAGTTCGCGTTGGGAGTCCAGGGGGATCCTCCCGGGCAGGTGGACCGCTCCGGGCGCCACGTGCACCGGTGGGGAGCCGAACAGGGCGTCGTCCATGGACCCCATTGTGCCCCGTGCGGGCGTGCCTCGCACGGGGCTCGGCTTCAGCGTCGGACGAGGTCGCGGATGTTGACGATCAACAGCACCACGACGATGAGGCCGATGGGGACGGTGACGGCGATGCGCCAGTCGGCGACGAAGGCCATCACCACCCCCAGTAGGACCGCGGTGATCACGATCAGGGCGGCCACCCCGGTGAGGTACTGGACGAACCTGCGGCGGGCCACGGAGTCGATGGCGGCGAACAACAGCACGACGCCGAGCATCGCCCACAGGGTCATCTGACCGTCGAGCAGGAACAGGGTCAGCGCCAGCGAGATCAGCAGCAGCGGGGTACTCAGGGCCACCCACAGGTACAGGAAGCGGGTGGACTGCTGCTCCCCCGAGGCGTAGGGCATGTGCGGGGCCTTGAGGTGCCCGGTCGGCGTGGGCACCAGCGGGATGGCGCTTTCCAGGGCACGCAGGTGGGTGTCGCGTTCGTCCGCGGTCAGGACGCGCTTTTCGTAGACCTCCGCGAGTTCCTCCTCCAGGTCCTCGATCCGCTCCTGGTACTCGTGGGCGAGGGCTCGGGACTGGGCTTCTCGACGCAGGACCAGGCGCGCGGCCTCCAGCCGGCGCAGTTCGTCACGGCGACGAAGGATGTCGGCGTCGTGGGCACGCACGTTCCCCTCAAGGGTCCGCACATGGGCGCGTAGTTCGGCGCGGGCGGCGGACTCGGTGGGGGCGACCTTCTGCAGCCCCACCCAGGCCAGGGGGTCGGCCCAGGAGCGGCGGATGGTGCCGTCGCGTTCGTAGCGGGGCCCGCTGGGGGCTCGCTCGCCGTCGAAGAAGTCGCCGGTGTCGCGCCCCCACAGGCCGCGGAAGCCCTTGACCCAGGAGGTCTCGTCGTCGATGAGGACGGCGTTCCACTCCCGGTCCCCTCCGGGGCCCAGACGTTCGCCGTCACCACGGGCGTAGTCGACGAAGGGCACTCCGATGCCGTGCCGGTTGATGGCGCTGTCGGCTCGGAAGAGGCGGCTGGTGAATCGTCGCCAGAATCGGACCAGGCCGCGCAGGATCGCCGGGTCGACCTGGATGAGGTAGTCGCCGGGCAGCATCTGGTGGGAGTGGGAGCCGGCGCCGACGTAGACCATCGGATGGTCCCCGTCCCGGTGCAGGTCCGGGTCCTGCCAGGAACGGCGCAGATCGTCGCCGTGGTACTCGTGCGAGGAGGCGCCGACCCAGACCGGACGAGTGGTGCCGTCGGGGTTCTCCACGACGTAGATGGTGACGCGTTCCCAGTCGGCCTCGTGGTCGTTGACCCCGCCGTAGATGGTGCGCCAGTCGTTCATCGCGTAGAAGAACCAGTACTGGAGGATGGTGTAGCCGCCCTCGCGGGTGACGCGCCCGTAGTAGGTGGCGCCCCCGTTGTCGACCCGCTCACGGAAACGTGTGACGGCGGCGAAGGTGACTCCGCCGGGGACCGCGCCGCGGATGAGCAGGGACAGCTTCATCAGGATGTCGAGGACGCGGCCGAGCACGCCCACGGCGGCCAGACGGCCGCTCTTGGGGATGACCGAGCGCGCGATGCCCTTGAAGCGTCGGGCTTCCTCGCGCAGGGTCTCCTCTTGGACGAAGCGCAGGTGCTTGTGCCGGCGCGGCCATTCCTCCTCGGCCTGCGCGAGGCGATCGAGGGTGAGCTCTCCGACGGGGACGATGACGCTCTCGCGTCCGCCGGGTTCCTCGATCCAGAGGCTGCAGTTGCGGACGTAGGCGTCCACGTCGGTGGGGAAGAAGAGTTCGCCCTTGGTGCACACGAGAACCGGTTCGTGGGCACGCAGGAGTTCGAGGTCAGTTGTCTCGGCCATGATTCGCACCAAGTTAGTGCATTCGGCGCCGGGCGCGTGCTTCTCGGGAACGTGGGACGTGCCATGCCCCGGTAGGTTTCTTCGTGGAAATTACTTGCCAGACTGGAAAGTCAATGCCAACATAGAAACATGACGACCACGGAAGGCGTGCACATGCGCAGGGAAGATGCCTGGGACGCACTGGAACAGGCCCAGAACTTGAACGAGAGGGTCCGCCCCATGGGCGGTTGGTACGCGTTCTACGGAATCGCCTACGGGATGGTGAGCCTGGGACTGGTGCTGTCCTTGGGCATCACCAACTCCGCGGTCGGATCGCTGGTGGCCAGTGTGGTGGCGGTGACGATCATCTGCCTGCTGAGCGTCTACTCGGCGCGACAGCCGGTCAAGCCCCTGGGGTACGGCCCACTGCACGCGTGGGGCATCGCCGCCTGGGGCGTGATCTACGGCGTCGCCCTGTTCGTGGGCATGTACGTCTTCCCCGGAGACCTGCTCTGGTGGGCCCCGATGGCGGTGCTGAGCGCCCTGCCGACCACGGTCACCGGACTGATCGCCCTGCGTCGCAGCAGGAACACGAAGTGAACCATCCACGCGTTCGACTGGACGAGGTCATCCACTCCCCCGTCCGCTTCTCCGTCGTGGCCGCACTGGCCTCGGCCGACACCATCGAGTTCCGCGTCCTACGCGACCTGGTGGAGGTCAGCGACTCGGTGTTGTCCAAGCAGATATCCACTCTGGAGGACGCCGAGTACGTCGCGGTGAGCAAGTTCCGGGTGGGTCGGCGTACCCGCACCTCGCTCACGCTGACCTCGCAGGGGCGCAGGGCGTTCGACCAGCACGTGCGGGCGCTGCGCGACATCGCCGACGGGATGACGTTCCCCCCGTCCAAGGACGATCGAGAAGGCGATTAGGCCGCGGTGACCCCGCGCACCGGCTCCCGGTCCTCGAACCCTTCAGGATCGAGGACCTCGGCGTGTGCGGGGGTGTGCGGCCCGGAGGCGCCGTCCTTCACCCCCGGACCCGTTCGGACCCGGCGCTCGCGCACCACCTTCTTCTCTGGGACGGCCGGCCTGGAACCACGGTCCCCGCGCGCCGCACCGATACCGGCGATCACCACCAACCCCATACCCACCAGCTGGACGGTGACCGGCGCCTGACCGATGACGATCATGCCCATCACCAGGGCCACGGCCGGCTCCAGACTGGAGAAGGTGCTGTAGCCGGTCCGACTCATCCGCTGCAGGGCGATCATCTCCAGCAGGAACGGCACCATCGGGAACAGCAGGGCGATGAGCAGGGTGAACCCGATCAGTTCGAGGTTCGGTTCGGCGATCACGGCCGGGGCGCCCAGCGGGGCGGTGACCAGCGCGCCGACCACCATCGACAGGGTCAGCCCATGGACGGCGCCGAAGCCCGCGCCGACCTTCTGGGTGAGGATGATGTAGCCGACCACGCAGACCGCGCCGGCGAGCGCGAAACCGACACCGACCAGGTCGAGGTCGCCGTGCCAGGGACGGGTCAGGCACACCACGCCGACGACGGCGGCGACGATCCACACGAGTTCGCGACGTCTGCGCATCGCGGCCACGGCCACCACGAGGGTTCCGAGGAACTCGATGGAGGTGGCGGTGCCCAGCTCGATCCGCGCCGTCGCCTCGGAGTAGAACATCATCATCCCCGCGCTCGCTGTGCCCAGGATCACCACGGCACCCAGCTCACGCCGGGTCGCAGCGCGCACGGCCCGCCACAGAGGGCGACCACCGATCGCCAGCAGCAGTACCGCGGCCCAACTGAGGCGGAGCCAGGTGACCGTGGCGGGCCCGGCGTGCTCGAACGCGGTGACGGCGAGCGCGCTGCCGGTGTGCAGCGTGAACATGCCGATGAGCAGCATCAGCGGAGCCGGGACCCGGAAGCGGGCAGGGCTGAATGAGGGGAGGAATGAGCGGATCACCCGATCATTCGATCCAAGCTCTTCGTTTCTGTCCACGAACTCATGGTTGATGGACCATGTAGTTTCGGTGGATGGATTTCACGCGTCTGCGTCTCCTCGTGGAACTGGACCGGCTCGGCACCATGGCGGCCGTGTCCGAGGTCACAGGCATGAGCACCTCGGCGGTCTCCAAGCACCTCGCCGTTCTGGAGAAGGAGGCGGGGGTGGACCTGCTCGCCCCCGACGGACGCCGGGTACGGCTCACCCCGGCCGGGCGCAGGCTCGCCGAACACGCGGTGCACATCCTCGCCCGGGTGGAGGCGGCCCGGGCCGAGTTCGCCGGTGAGGGCGACCCGGTGGGCCGCGTCGACCTGGTCATGTACACCTCGGCGGCGCCGATCGTGCTGCCCGCGCTACGCCGGTTGAGCCGTGATCACCCGGGGATCGACATCCACCTGACCGAGTACGAATCGGAGCAGGCGCTGGCGCTGTTGCAGGATGGCGAGGCGGATCTGGGGGTGGTGTACCAGTACAGTCTTCTCCCCCGACGTTTCCCGGGGACGCTGACGGTGCATCCGGTGGGAACGGAGGGGCTGCTGTTGTCCCAGCCCTCTCTTGGGGCGGACAGCCGCACCCTCACCCGTCGGCGCCTGCGTGAGTTGGCCGACGCGGCCTGGATCGCCAGCCCCTACCGGGGAGACGAGGAGGCCCTGGTGCACCGGATGTGCGCCGACGCGGGGTTCACTCCGCGGATTGTGCACCGGATCGACACCCTGGAGCTGTTCGAGGAGTTGGTGGCCACCGGGCTGGGCGTGGGCGTGGTGCCCCGACTGTCGACGGCCACCCGGCGCGGGGTGGCCCACGCACCCCTCGGCGAGTTGGGCGGGGTGCGACAGGTGTACCTGGCCGGGCGTACCGGCGGCTGGTCCTGGCGACCGATCCGGGTGGTCGCCGCCTATCTGCACCAATCCGCCGAGGACGTACTCGACGACGTTCCACCGTTGCCGTGGTCCACGACGGCGGAGTGATCAGGAGGGTCGGGGAAGGGGTGGGCCCGCCGGGTCAGCCCGCGATCGCGAAGGGGCCCACCGAGGGCACCGGCACCTTGCTCGCGGCCTCACGGACCGCGGCGAGCAGGGGTTCGGGGGTGGCCCCGGCCCGGGAGAGCACGATGATGTGCCGGCGTGCGGTCTCGCGCACCCCGCGCACGACGATCTGTGGGTGGTTGAGACCCGTCCAGGCCAGACGGGGCATCAGGGCGACGCCCAGACCCGCCTGGACCATGGAGAACACGGCGCTGAAGTCGTCGACGGTGTGCAGCACGTGCGGCTGGAATCCGGCCTGGTTGGCGGCGGCGGTCACGCAGGCGTGCCAGGCGGTGCCCGGCCCGGACAGGATCCAGCCCTCGTCGGCCAGGTCATCGGCCAGGTGGAGGCTGGTGCGGGTGGCCAGGGGGTGTTGGTAGGGCAGGATCGCGTCGAAGAGCTCGACCATCACCCGGTCGGTGCGAAAGTCCGGGTCCCCCGCGGACGGCAGGTGGCTGGAGGACATGGTGACGGCCACGTCCAGGCGGCCCGAGCGCACCATCTCGGCGCTCTCCTCGGGCTCGGCCTGCACGACCTCGAAGCTCCACCCGGGGTGGCTGTCGCGCAGTCGAGCCAGTGCGGGCGCGACCAGGTCGCTGATGGCGGTGGAGAAGGAGCCGACGCGAACGACGCCGCGGTCCCCGTCGGAGTACTCGGCGAGGTCGGCGGTGGCGCGTTCCATCTCCGCGAAGATCACGTGCGCCCGCTTGAGCAGCACGCGCGCGGCCCCGGTGAGCAGGAAGCGCCGGCCCTGGCGTTCCACCATCGGGACACCGGTCTCCTTGGCCAGGGCGGCCAACTGTTGGGAGACGGCCGAAGGTGTGACGCTGAGCGCCTCCGCGGTGGCGGCCACCGTGCGGTGGTGGTCGAGGGCCTGGAGGAGCTGCAAACGTCGGACATCGATCATGAACCCAATTTATGGCAGGGCCCTAAGGTTTCGATGTGATTTCGATCCGATCATGGGTTCTTTGCGGGTGATTCGCTGCACACGACCCCACCGAACACGCCACACTCCCGCAATACCTCCATAGGAAAGATTCGTATTTTTTCTCGATTAGCGATGCCGCGCGTGGTTTTTCCACGTGTCGCGCCTTCCCCTTCCATTACCGGCACGTACAGTCAGACTCACAGCTCAACCACGAATCCGCATCGGGCGGCTTCCAGGCTTCCAGTGCCCAAGCTGGTGGAACGGGTGAGAAGAAAATGCAAAATTCGCTGATGACCAAACCTCGACCGAACAACATCGGTGTTCTCGGTTTTCGCTACCTCGGCGCCCACGAGGTGGAGGAGCTCGCGGACCTGTGGGGCGCACTCCACCAGCAGCACACGGTGACCGCCCCGCACCTGGAGGACATCATCAGCGCCGTGAGCCTGGACGAGTCCTGGCGTCGGCGTCGCGCCCAGTACCTGTCCTGGATGTCCGATCCCGACACCATGGCGATCCTCGCCGAGAACGAGGGCGACCTGGCCGGGTACGCGATGGTGACCCTCCGCGAGAACGCGCAGGGCAGCTGGGACCGGGGCGCACAGGTCGCGGTCGTGCAGACCTTCGCCATCGACCCCGAGTACACCGGCACCGGGGTGGGCTCCAAGCTCCTGGAGGAGGTCCGCCGACAGCTGGCCGCCATGAACGTGCGGGACATCGAATTCTCCGCGATGGCCACCGCCTCCGAGGACATCCGGTTCCTGGAGCAGGAGGGTTTTCGGCCCTTCGTCACCACCATGGTGTGCCGCGTCGACGGCTTCGGCGCCCACGACTGACCAAAGGTCACCTGGCCGGCCTCCCCTTCGGGTCGGCGACTCGAACCGGCCCCCGCGCGGTCATACCCACGTCCCGCGCGGGGGCTTCCCCGTGTCGGACCCCGGCGACACACCCCGGCGGCTCGAAGGCCGAAGACGCTACGCTCGCCCCGTGGCCTCCTCCGACTCGAACACCTGTGTCTTTCCCGGCTGTACCCGACCGGTCCCTCGCGGCACCGCCCCCGGACGTCCGCCGCAATACTGCGACCTGCCCGAACACACGCGGTGGCGGGCCTGGAAAGAACGCCAGCGGCTGGCCCAGGAGGCGGAGAACGCCCAGAGCGAGGCCCTCGCCGAACAGCGCGAACACGCTCCCGCCACCACCCCGCAGGCCGCCGAGCCCGTGACCGCCGCGCGGCTGCGCGCCGACGACCTGCTCACCCGCTTCGCCGTGCAGACCGAACAGCTCGGAGCGACCCTGACCGCGGCCACCGAGGCCTTCACGACGATGTCCGACCCCGCGGCAGCCGAGGCCCAGGTGGAGGCGGCCCGTCTGGAGTCCGCGCGCAGGGTCTCGGAGGCCGACTCCGCACGGTTGGAGGCGGAGAACCGTCGCCGCGAGGCCGAGGCGGCCAGGCGGGCCGCCGAGGAGGCCACCGCCGCGGCGGTGGCCGACACCCAGGACGCCGAGCGCATGGCCGAGGACGCCTTGGGTCGTAGGGACGCCGCCGAGGCCGAGCGCGACCGGTCGGCGGAGTCCGCCCGGGCCGCGGGGCTGGAGCGCGACGCGGCCGTGGCCGAGGCCAACGCCGGGTTGGCCGCCGCCGAGCGTCGGATCGCCGACACCGTCGAACGCGCCCGCGCCGACCTGGAGCGTGAGCGCACCGAGGCCGCGCTGCGTCTGGACCGCTCACGTGGCGAGTTCGAGCGGGCACGGGCCGAGCTCAACGAACAGTCCCGGTTGCGTGAGGAGGCCGATCTGGCCGCGCGGGAGGCCCGCGCCCGCGCCGAGGCCGCCGAGGATCGGACCCACCGGGCCACTCGGGACCTGGAGGCGGAGCGGTCCCGGTTCGACACCGAGTTGGAGCGTGCCCATCAGCGGTCGGAGTCGGACCGCGCGGCCGCCGAGGCCGAGCGGGCGCGCCTGACCGCGGAGTTGGAACGGGCGAACGCCGAACGCGAACGTCTGGCCGCGGAGTCGGAGTCCCAGCGCCGCAACTCCGAGCTGACCTTGAACGAGGCGCGCGAGGCCGGGACGGCACGGCTGTCGGTGGCCGAGGAGGCTCGTGACCTCGCCTTGGAGCGGGCCGAGCGGGCCGAGTCGGAACTCGATTCCCTGAGGGAGCGCGCTCGCGAGGAGGCGGGATCCGCCTGAGCCCACCCCCTCATATGACTTACGTCCCCTTTTGCACCTTTTATTCGGCTTAGGATGGTGGCCGTGCGAGATCTGGGAACCACTGGTGAAACCGGCCCGATGCCGCTGGGCGATGGTCGGTCCGACCAAGCTCCCCGGCGTGCGACCATCGGCGATCGCCCCAGCCCCCGAATGGACCTTCGGGCGCTCTTCGGCCTGGAGGCGGGGCACTGGGCGTGGCGGACCGCGGTGCACGCCACCGTGGCGATGACGGTCTCCTTCGCCCTGGCCACGATGCTCTTCGGCCCCCAGCTCGGCACCCTGGCCGCGCTCGGGTCCATGACCGTCCTGTACGAGAAGAAGACGCCCTACTCCTACCGCGCCGCCGCCCTCGCCCTGGTGGGGTTGGGTTTCGTCGCCGCGGTGACCTTCAACTCCCTGGCCTCGTCCTTGTCCCCTTGGGCGGCGGTGGCCTCCATCGGTCTGACCGCCGGCGTGAGCACATGGGTCTGCGCGGCCTGGCGGGTGGACAAGCCCGGACCGATGTTCTTCGTCCTTGTCGCCACCATCTCCACCATCGCCCCCGGCGGGGTCGCCGAGGTCCCCCTGCACGCACTCATCGCCGCGCTGGGCGCCACGGTGGGCTGGACGGTCTCGATGTCCGGTGCCCCGTTCCGGTCCCGTCGTCCCGAATACCACGCGGTGGCCGAAGCCTTCCGGGAACTGGCCGCCCTGCTGCGTTCCGTGGGCACGCCCGAACTCGACCACGCCCAGCACCAGGCTTCGGTGGCGGTGGCCGAGGCCTGGCGGATCGTGTTGTTGGGGCAGACCCGGGGTTACAGCCCCACCCCCGAGGCGGCCCGCCTGCGCGCGCTGCTGCGCTGGGTCTCCGACGTCCATCTGGCCGCGACCCAGGTGTGCATCGCCCGAACCACGCCCCTGCCGGCCCAGGCCGCCGAATTCGCCGAGCGGCTGGCACCGGCCGTCGCCGACCCCTCTCAATCCCCCGACCCCGAGTCCCTGCACGAGTTGCGCCGTGGGATGCGGCCACGCTCGTTGGAGTCCCGCCTCTACGGCCTGTTGACCAGGACCGCCCAGACCGCTCGTCGTAGCGCCGAGGACGAGGACGTCGAGGACGACCATCGCTCCGCCGGCCTGCACGACGAGCGTTACCCGGCCCTGGCGAGCGCCCTGCGCTCCAGCCTGAGTTCGGAGTCCCTGATCCGGCCCACCGCGCTGCGCATGTGGCTGACGGTGACCGCCGCCGGGATGTTCGGTCTATGGATGGGGCTGGACCACTACTACTGGGTGGCGCTGACGACCACCTCCGTGTTGCAGGCCGGCAACGTGGCCCTGGCCTTCAACCGTTCGGTGCAGCGCTCCCTGGGCACCCTGCTGGGTGTGCTGGCCGGGGTGGGACTGCTCATGTTGAACCCACCGCTGGCCGTGGTGATCATCCTGGCCGGGTTGTTCCAGGGCACCACGCAGCTCGTGGTGGCCCGCAACTTCTTCTACGCCTCGATCGTGTTGACCCCGATGGCGCTGATGCTGTCCTACACGGCCCAACCGGCACCCCTCGCCGACCTCGCCGAGTCCAGGTTCATCGACACCGTGGTGGGTTCGGTGTTCGGTCTGGCCGGGGCGCTGCTGCTGTGGCGCAAGGCTTCGGCGACCCGCCTGCCACAGGCCATCTCCAGTGTGCTGGAGCGCACCCGCCAGTGCATGATGGCGGTGTTGGACCAGGACTCGGAGATCACCGAGGAGCACCGGTACCGGCTACGCAGGGACATGCGCGCGGCCACGGTGAGCCTGCGGGGTGTGTACGAGAGCGCCCTCGGCGACGCGCCCCGGGCGGCCTCCACCCGACCGCTGTGGCCGGTGGTGGTGGCCACCCAGCGCATCGGTTACCTGGCGCTGGCCGCGCTCTCCCAGGACCGCGGCCCCGATCCGGTCGGCGTCATCACCCTGCAACGCGTGGACCTGGCGTTCGGCGAACTCATCTCGGCCATGGAGGAACGGCGGACCCCGCGGCTCGGCGCGCTGCCCAGACTGCCCGCCTACCCGCGCATCAACATGGAACTGCGGGCGCTGGCCACCGCCATGACGACCGCGGTGGCCCAGGACGAGAGGTCGGCCCGACAGGAGGCCGAGCGACGGGCCCACCGTGAACAGCGTCGCGCCCAGCGGGACGTGGACGCCGACCTGTAGCGGCCTCGGCGGGCCCGCCGAGGCTCAGTCCTGGTCGAGGACCGCGAACGCCCGGACCGGGAAGGCCGCCACCGCGCGCACCTTGGCCGGGACCGCGTGGAAGGTGAACCCCTCGGCGGGCAGCCGGTCGAGCAGGCACAGGTGGCTGACGATCGGCACCCCCGCGGTGAGCAGGGTGGCCTGGGCCGGACGGGACCCCTCGGTGGCCGGCGAGGTGTCGTCGACCCCGATCGAGTCGATGCCGACCAGGGTGACCCCGGCCTGGACCAAGGTCTTGGCGGCCGTCTCGGTCAGGTGCGGGTGGTCGTGGCCGCCGTAGGTCTCGGTCCGCCAATGCCGGTCCCAGCCCGTGCGGAGCAGAACGGCGCGACCGCGCAGGTCCAGCCCGGCGAAGGCCTCGGGTCCGATCCGTCGTCGAGCGGTGGCGTCGACCACGATCCCGGGCAGGCAAGCGACCCGGTCCAGGTCCAGATCGGCGGGGTCCGCGGCGTCACGGTAGGGGTGGGCGGGGATCTCGACGTAGGTTCCGGTCGCCCCGACCATCGAGACCCTGCCGCTACTGTCGCCGTGCCCGGGGACCCCGCCCGCGACGGTGGTGCTCTCCTTGATCACGGGTTCGGGCAGCCCGGGGCAGGTGCTCATTCCGTCGGTGATCTGGTGGCTGACGTCGACCAGTTTCGGCATGGCTGTGCTTCCTCGCTCGTATCCGTCAGGAGGGCCTCTGAACCGGGCCAGAGGTCTAGACCACGACCCTAGCGCGCATGGCACAGGTCACGACAGGGGTTGAGGACCCCGATCGAACGGCATCCGGCCCCCGCTAAGCTCGTAGGCACCGCGGCGGACCGTCGACCCCCGACCGTCCGCGCACCCCCACAGCAGATTCACCCGCCGAGAAGGGGCGACTCCATCGTGTCAATGTACGGAGCGGCCAAGGCCCTCGTCGCGCCCGCCAGCCGCATGGTGTGGCCCCAGCGCGTGGAGGGCGTTCACCACGTCCCCACGAGCGGCCCGGTGATCCTGGCCGTCAACCACCTGGCGCTGATCGACCCCCTCTTCGTCGGTGTGGCCTGCCCTCGACCGGTCCGCTTCATCGCCAAGCAGGAACTGTTCGACGAGAGCACCTTCGTGAAGCGGATCATCGCGCGAGCCCTGCGGGCCCTGGGCCCGCTCTCGGTGGACCGCCGGCCCGGCCAGAGCTCCCAGGAGGCCATGGACAACAGCCTGGCCGTCCTGGAGAGCGGCGAGGTGTTCGGCATCTTCCCCGAGGGCACCCGTTCTCCCGACGGCCGCCTCTACAAGGGACAGACCGGGCTGGCCTGGTTGGCCCTGACCACGGGGGCGCCGGTGGTCCCGGTCGCGCTGACCGGAACCGAGCGCATCCTGCCGCCGGGGCGCAAGGTCCCCTCCTTCAACCGGGTGGGGCTCCGTTTCGGCGAGCCGGTGGACCTGTCGCCGTGGCGGGACAAGGCGCACAA
Source organism: Nocardiopsis sp. NPDC055879 (assembly GCF_053615935.1). Lineage (NCBI taxonomy): Bacteria > Bacillati > Actinomycetota > Actinomycetes > Streptosporangiales > Nocardiopsidaceae > Nocardiopsis > Nocardiopsis sp. NPDC055879. Next base: position 133,672 of record NZ_JBSHCT010000016.1, on the reverse strand, counting down.
GGCCAAGCCCCGCCGGGAGGCGACCGACGCGATCATGGGAGCGATCGCCAAGCTGTCCGGGCAGGAGCAGGTGGCGCGGTTCGCCGCCTCGGTCAAGGCGGAGCTCGAACAGGGGTGATTTTCCCCACAGAGTTTCCGGGGCTCATTCGCCCTTGACGAGACGTTGACCCGAAGTCGAGGGCCCTTTTTCAAGCTCGAATCCGCGCCCCGGCCTGGCTTTCGAGCACACGAGCCCCTCGGGTCACTCTCGCTTGTCCCATCGGCGAGAGAAGAATTCCCTACCCTTATAGTGGGTTTTCCCGGTGGCCACACCGGATAGATTAGGCAAGCCTTACCTTTCGATGGCGTCCGACCCTGGCGCGAAGACTTGGAGCTGTGCGATGACGCGACCACTGCGAGTGGGAATCGTGGGTGCGGGCCCGGCGGGCATCTACGCCGCGGACCTGCTCACCAAGGACGAGACCCTGTCCGCGTGCGGCACGTCCGTCAGCATCGACATCCTCGACAAGCTGCCCTCGCCGTACGGCCTGGTCCGTTACGGTGTGGCCCCCGACCACCCCCGGATCAAACAGATCCAGGGTGCGCTGCACAAGATCCTCGACAAGCCCCAGGTCAGCTTCTACGGCAACGTCGAGTACGGCGTGGACCTGAAGCTGGAGGACCTGCGCCGCCACTACGACGCGGTCGTCTTCGCCACCGGCAGCGACCGCGACCGACCCCTGGACATCCCCGGCGTGGACCTGCCCGGCAGCCACGGCGCCGCCGACTTCGTCTTCTGGTACGACTCCCACCCCGACGTCAACCCCTCCTGGCACGTGGAGGGCACCAGTGTCGCGGTGATCGGCGCGGGCAACGTCGCCGTCGACGTCGCCCGTATCCTGGCCAAGGACGCCGACGACCTGCTCTCGACCGACATCACCGACAACGTCTACGAGGGTCTGCGCGCCAAGCAGATCACCGACGTGCACGTGTTCTCCCGCCGTGGCATCGCCCAGTGCAAGGCCACTCCTATGGAGTTGCGCGAGCTGGACAAGCAGCCCGGTGTGGAGGTCCTGGTCTACGCCGAGGACTTCGACATGGACGAGGGCAGCCTCCAGGCCTGCGATGACTCCAACCAGGTCAAGACCAACGTCAAGGTCCTGCAGAACTGGGCGATCCGGGACGAGCGCGGATCCGAGCGCCGCCTGCACCTGCACTTCCTGCACGCTCCCGCCGAGATCCTGGGCGAGGACAAGGTCACCGGGATCCGTACCGAGCGCATGGAGCTGACCGGCGACGGCAACGTCAAGGGCACCGGCGAGTTCGTCGACACCGAGGTCCAGGCCGTCTACCGCGCCATCGGCTACCTGGGCTCGCCCCTGGCCGACCTGCCCTTCGACGAGGAGCGGGGCGTGGTCCCCAACTCCGAGGGCCGGGTCCTGGACCTGGACGAGAACCCCATCGACGGCGTGTACGCCACCGGTTGGATCAAGCGCGGCCCCGTCGGCCTCATCGGCCACACCAAGGGCGACGCCCTGGAGACCGTCACCAACCTGGTCGCCGACCGCGACTCCTTCACCCCCGCCACCGAGCCCGACCCGGTCTCCTTCCGGGCCCTGCTCACCGAGCGCGGTGTCGAGTACACCACTTGGGAGGGTTGGCAGCGCATCGAGGCCAAGGAGGAGGAGCTGGGCGCCGAACGCGGCCGCAAGCGCCTCAAGCTGCTCAGTCGTGAGGAACAGACCAGCGTCGCACGTCAGGCTTAGCCTCGCGCGTGATTCCCGGCCGGTCCCGCGCCCCTCTGCGGGACCGGCCCTTGCCCTTTACCCACCCTTGGCGCTTCTGGCACCGTGAGATTGCACATTCGGCTCTCTCCCGGTTCGTGGAACAACTGCCCGGACCGATGGGTTAGAGTCACTGTTGGTCGGTGTGGTAGCAAGTGTCCCCCGGGCCTCAACTATTGCCTTCGCGGAATACCGCGTCCGGCACCCGCCCCTCGGGGTGGGACGGACCGGACGGCCAGGAGCCCCGTTGTGCCCCGCGCCGAGAGGCGACCGCCATGCCGACCATCAACCTCTTGCCCCGCTCCCACCGAAGTGGGAGTGGGGCATCTTGGTCTCTCCCGGAAACGCAACGAAGGACGGTCAGGCGTGGACGATTGGTCCCCCCGACAGCCGGATTCCTCCGGACCGCCCGACGATCGGTCGGACGGTGACGGCGCTCTGCAGCCGCGCCCGGAGAACCCCTATCGCATCCCCCAGCGGCCATCAGGGGCTCGTCCCAAGGACTCTGGGGGCTTCGGGTTCGGGCATCCGCGTCCCGCGGACCCCGAGCCGGGTGAGCCCGCCACCGAGGCATGGGAAGTGCCGCGGGAGACCGGTGAGACCCAGGACCGCGAGAGCGTCGCCGAGCCGGCCCTCGACCACGGTCCCCGCCCCTGGGACGTGAGCCCCACCGATCCCGTGTCCCAAGATCGCGAACGGCCCGCGGAGAACTCCTGGGACACCGCCGACCGTAGCTCGTGGGACACCCCGGGCGACGGCTTCGAAGAGCCTCGGGAGGGTTCCACCGAACCCGTGTGGGAGAGCCCGACCTCCGCCGGCGAACCCGAGCCCGGCGCCGCCGGCTGGGGTCTGGCCCCCGAACCACCCTCCGGTCAGGACAGCTGGGACCACGGCCACGTCGCGGAACCGGAGCCATGGAACGCCCCGCCCCCCGAGGCGTCCTGGGATCAAGCACAGAGCGGTCGAGGCGACTCGCCCGAGCGGCCCGCGTGGGAGGAATACGGCGGACAGGCCGGCGACCCGCGCAGGCTCTGGGGCGAGGAGACCTTCCCCGAACAACCCGCCGAAGAGTGGGGCGGCCCCGCCCAGAGTCCTTCCTGGGAGCACCGGTCGGCCTCCGGAGCAGGCGAGGAGCGGTGGGGCACCCCGCCGGAGGCGGAGTCCGCCCCCGGCGAGCGGGGAGGCCCCGTCGAACCCGTACAGGAGCAGTGGGGCGCGCCGAGCACCGGCGCCCACACAGGATCGGGACAGCACGCAGGGTCGGGACGGTCCACCCCGGAACAGCCCTCCATCGAGTCCTGGGAGACGCCCTACCGCGGACAGCCCACCTACGGGGGCGACACCCCCTACCCGGGTTCGGCCCCGCTCGGGCCCGAGGAGGGGTCCGCCCCGCGGGCGGACCAGCAGGGTCAGGGATACGAGTACCTCTACAGCGGTCCGGGCGGCCAGGGCCCCGGTGGGCCCGGTGGCCCCGGCGGGCCCGGCGGTCCCCAGGGTCCGCACGGCCCCGATGACGGTGACGGCTACTACGACGACTCCTACGACGCCGGGCCGCCGAAGAAGAAGTCCCGTCGCGGGCTGCTCATCGCCCTGGCCTCGGTCGTGGTCGTGCTGGCCCTGATCGGTGGTGGCGTGGGCTGGTACGTCTACACCCTGCCCGAGCCCGAGGAGGCCACCGGCGAGTACGAGGCCGCTTGGGAGGAGCAGGACTTCGCCCGTCTGGCCGCCGTCACCACCGGTGACGACGCCGAGGCCATCCTCGGTGGGATCGACGCCGGGCTGGGCGTGGACGGTGTCGACGTGGAGATCGGCACACCGGTCACCGACGGTGGCACCGGCAGCGCCTCCTACGAGGTGACGTTGTCGCTGACCAACGCCTCGGACTGGGGCTGGGAGGGCGAACTCCCGCTCGTGCGCGAGGACGGTGAGTGGTGGGTCGACTTCTCACCCGAGGTCGCCTACCCCGGGCTGGGCGAGGGTCAGGTGCTCGCCCGCACCGCCGTGTTCGGTGAGCGCGGCCAGATCCACGCCGCCGACGGCACCCGGCTGGACACCCCGGACACCTCCGGTTCGCTGCAGATGATCGTCGGCACGCTGGGCGAGGCCGACGAGGACGACATCGAGAGATTGGGCCCGGCCTACAACATCGGTGACACCGTCGGTAAGAGCGGGCTCCAGCGCACCTACGAGGAGCGCTTGGCCGGTGAGGCCGCTACCACCATCCTGATGGTGGACGCCGCCGAGGCCGAGGACCCCGACTCGCTGGAGGCCACCGAGGAGAACACCTTGGCGACCCTGGACGGGTCCGACGGCGAGTCGATCACCACCAGCGTCGACATGGGTGTCCAGAACGCGGCGTCGAACGCCATCATCGACGCCGACGACCCGGCCGGGTTGGTCGCGATCCGCCCCTCCACCGGGGAGATCCTGGCCGCGGTGAACGTGCCCGGTGGGTTCAACCGGGCCTTCGAGGGCCAGTACGCGCCCGGTTCGTCGTTCAAGATCGTCACCTACAGCGCACTGTTGGACAACGGTCTGTCCACCGACGCCACGATGGACTGCCCCAAGGAGTACGAGCTGGGCGGGTGGCCGTTCCGCAACGCGGGCGACGCCGAGTACGGCGAACAGTCGGTGACCGAGGCGTTCGCGACCTCGTGCAACACCGCCCTGGTGCACGAGATCGGTGAGCACCTGAACCCGGAGACGTTGCTGGCCAGTGCCGAGCAGTTCGGGATGAACAAGTCGCTGGACATCGGTGTGGCCACTCACGAGCCGAGCTTCCCGCCGGTGGACAGCACCACCATGATGGGCGCGCAGGGCATCGGTCAGGGTCAGATCCTCACCTCGCCACTGCACATGGCCACGGTGCCCGCGGCGGTCGCCGACGGTTCATGGCGCCACCCGGTGCTGGTGACCGAACCGGCTGCGGAGGAGCTGCCGGAGCCGACCGCCATCGGCAACGCCGAGGCGCTGCGGCCGATGATGCGCGCGGTGGTCACCGACGGCACCGCCAAGGGCGTCGACTTCGAGGGCGAGGTGTACGGCAAGACCGGCACCGCCGAGTACGGGACCGCCGAGGACGCCGACGAGGACGACGAACTGCCCAGCCACGCGTGGATGGTCGGTTACAAGGGCGACGTGGCGTTCGCCGTGGTGGTGGACGGTGGTGGAGGCGGTTCGGCCGTGGCCGGTCCGCTGGCCGCGAAGTTCACCAACGCGCTCTAGGTGTACTGAGCCGAGGGCCCGCCCGGTGATCCGCTCCCTGGGAGATGGACTGGAAATCCGGTTCCATCGACCGGGGAGCGGCCCCATGGGAACGGCTGACCTGCCCATCTCCCCACACCAGGTCGCGGCGGGACCCGGCGACCGGGACGAACGTGTCCGCGCCGACCGTCGGCCCAGGGGCCTGGCCGGGTGACGGAAGGGCGCGGGTCCACAATGCGTCGCCCCGATGCCTTGGCCGCGAGGCCAGGACCTGTCCGAGTCGGGCGAGCACGCGCGGGGCCGCCCCCGAGTCCGGCGACGGCCCCCTCTGCACCCAGGGTCAGCGGGCTTCGGTTCCTCCGGGCCGACTCGTCTGGAGCCTTCGGTCGCTGACGGAATCGGACCGCGACGAGTTCCCCCCTCCCGTGGCCACCTACCGGCCGGCCGACACCACCACGCACTTCGCAACCTCCTACACGGGTCCACGAGAATCCCTCCGTGCTCGGGCGGGCAAGGACGAGCACAAGGGCGTGGCGTGGATTCGTTGTTCGCCCGGAACAGGCTCGGCCCTCGAACCCGCCGACCGACCAGGGACGAGAGTGCCCGTTTCGAACGGCCGGGCGGTACGGGAGCCCCATATGTGCCCGCCCTCGACCATCAGAGCCGTGTCCGAGTCGGGCTTTTTCGGCTACGAGGACGAGTTCATCCCCCACACCACTGTCGCCCCTTCGACGCGCAAGAAGGAGGACGGGATTACTCCAGAGAGAGTTATTATTACTTTGTGCAACTCTATAATTAGATAACGTTATCGGCAGGGGTGTTCGGGAATTCCAACCTGTGGCGCCGAAAGGGCTTCGCCGACCGAGGGTCGACGGAGCAGGCGCCCGGACCGGCAGGGTGTCGGTCCACATGGGAAGGGCAAAGCATGAACCGCAAGACTGTCGCTCGTATCGCCTTCGCCGCTGTCGTCGCTCCGACCCTGGCCTTCGGTGCTCCCGCCGCCGCGATGGCGGACAGTTACTTCTCCGCCGAGTCGACCGCCGCCGGCTTCAAGGGCGCCACCAGCAACAGCGTGAAGGCCGTGGCTGTGGACGGTGACCACAAGCACGGCGGTGGCTCCTACTACGAGCACGACTCCAGCGCCGCCGGCTTCAAGGGCGCCGCCAGCCACAACATCACGAGTGCGGCCAACTGACTCTGACCCTGCCGGGCGCGGCGCGTCCCGAACCGCCGCGCCCGGCCACGCACCGGAGGAAGAGGTAGCACCAATGCCCTCAGTAAGAGGAGCGCTGTGCGTGGGTATCGCGACACTCGGCTTGACGGTGGGCGCGCCCTCACTGGCGATGGCCGACGCGGGTTTCCAGCACGACTCCAGCGCCGCGGGGCCGGAGGGCGCCACCCTGAGCGTGGTTCGCAGTCACGTGAGCGATGACGGAAACGTGAGCTACGAACGTGTGACCTACACCGCTGGGCCTGAGGGCGCAGCGGTGGACCGGGTCAACAGCATGGCCGAATGAACCATCACGGCCAGGGCGGGCAGTCATCGACTGCCCGCCCACATGTGTCCGAGCCAGGAGCCCGACCGCGCACACGGCTGATCGCACGAACGGTGAGCGGAAGGAAGAGATGCGCCACCATTGGAAACCCATACTCATGGGAACGGCTCTGACGTTGTGCTGCGCGGGTGTGACGGGCGGAGCACACCCCGACACGACCGGCACGAACCCGGGTGCCACGCTCCCGGTCGCCCAACCCGGCGTCACCGGCGAATGGCCGCCGACCTGGCTCGAAGCCTCGTCGACGCAGGCGTGGTCCGAGGCCGAGGAGGAGACCGTGCACCTGGTGAACCAGGAGAGGGCCCGAGGCGGCTGCGATCCGGTCGAGGTCGACGAACGCCTCGCTCGGGTCGCTCTCGAACACAGTCGACACATGGCCCGACAAGGCACGGTCACCCACGTCGGTTCCCAAGGCCGCTCCTTCACCGAACGGGCCAAGGCGGCGGGTTACGACCGGCCCTCGGGCGAGGTCACCGCAGCCGGCTACGACACGGCCGCGGAGACGGTGCGGACCTGGATCGAAAGCCCGGGGCACCGAGAGGTGATCATGAACTGCGACTCGGTGGACACCGGTGTCGGAGTGGTCACCGCCGAGGACGGCGTCTACTGGACCCAGGTCTTCGGCTTCGGCCCCTGAGGCCGCCTCCTGCCACGGAACGGCCGTTGCGCCCGCACACACCGCGTCTTCCGTTCGCGGTCGGGTTCACCGACACTCTGAAGCCGACACGCGTGGGGGAAGGTTCCGTCGACCGACGGGACCTTCCCCCTACGTTCGAGAGCCGGCCGGTTCCTGCCGTGGTCGCCCGAAGGGCCCCGCTCCGGCACACGGTGCCCCGAGCGCGACGCGCCGGGTCCGTTCGGCGAGCCTCGGCGGGCGTGGGACCCGAGACGCTACCCGACCGGGTCGGCGGGCTCGGCCGGTTCGTCCACGGTCTCCCCCTCTGGGACCGGGTCCGACACGGTATCGGTGCCCTCGCTGTTCTGCGAGGTTCCGGTGGATCGTGGCTGCTCCGGTTGTGGGGCGCTCGGTGTCAGAACGAACAACAGCACCAAGAGCCCCGCGGTGACCGCCGCGATCAGGGCACAGGCCACCCATGGTCGCCAGCTCTGTAACCCCGGGTCGGCCGGGACGTCCGGGTCCTCGGTTCCGAAGGCCTCAAGACGGCCGGCCAGCTCCGGAGCGTCCTCGCTGAGTTGTTTCTCGATCTCGGCGAGAATCCTGCGTTCGTGTTCTCTCAGGGACATGGCACCCTCCTCAGCCGCCGGGGGAAGGACTGTGTCGTCGCCGGGTGCTAACAGTCTCCCCCAGGCGGGCCGCCCTTATCCAAGCGTCCACAGGATTTTCCTGGTCCCTTTTCATCCGATTCGTGAAATCGGGGCGAGAGGCCCGTTCCCGCGAGGGTCATAGGTCCTGGACCGACGGGGAAGGAGGTCCTCAACCGGGGTAGCACTCGACCTCGGTGGCCTTGACGCCGGCCCAGACCTCTTCGCCCCGGGCGAGCCCGAGTTCGGCCAGGGCCGCCGGGGTGATGTCGGCCGCCAGGGACAGCCTGCCCTCCAGGTGCACCCGCACCTGGTCGCCGAATCGTTCGATCCCCTCCACCCGTAGCCGCCACATGTTGCGCGGGCTGCCGTGCGGGTGCTCCTGGTACAGGGCCACAGAGCGCGGCGGAAAGGCCACCAGGACGGGCCCGTGGCGCGCCTCACGGGTCTCCACCCTGGGAGGTTCTCCCCCACCGTCCGTGTCCAGGGTGACGGTGCTCTCCCGCGCCCGGCCCCGGAACAGGTTGAGCCCCACCAGTCGGGCGACGTATGTGGTGCGGGGGCGGCGCGCCACCTCGGCCGGAGTGCCCTCCTGCACCAACCGGCCCTCCTCGATGACGGCGATGTGATCGGCCAGCACCATGGCGTCGAGCGGGTCGTGGGTGACCAGGACCGTCACCCCCTCGAACTCCTCCAGCAGGCGCCTCAGGCGTGAGCGCACCGCCACCCGGGTGCTGGCGTCCAAGGCGGCCATGGGTTCGTCCATCAGCAGCATGCCGGGACGCACCGCCAGGGCACGGGCCAGGGCGACCCGTTGGGACTGGCCACCGGACAGTCGCCGGGGTCGGGAAGCGATGTGGTCGGCCAGGTCCATGTGCTCCAGCAGCGCGCGAGCGTGTTCGCGGGCCTCGACGCGCCCCACGCCCTGGCAACGCGGCCCGAAGGCGACGTTGTCGAGAGCGCTCATGTGCGGGAACAGCAGGTAGTCCTGGAAGACCATGCCGATGGGGCGGTGTTCGACGGCCGTGGCGGTGTGGTCGTCGCCGTTCAGGCGGATGTGCCCGCCGGTGAGCGAGACCAGACCGGCCAGGGCGCGCAGGGCCGAGGACTTCCCCGCCCCGTTGGGTCCCAACAGCGCCAGGACGCGTCCGGGCGGGCAGGAGAGGTGGACGTCCAGGTCGAACGAACCTCGGGTCAGTCGCAGGTCGGCGTCCAGGCCCGGACGCGGAACGGGATCGGGTTCGGTCGGGGTGCGGGTGACCGGGGCGGCCATCAGGAGTTCACCCACCTCTCGCGCAGGGTGGCCAGGACGGCCAGGGAGACCAGGAGCAGGACCAGACTGAGCACGATGGCGGCCTCGGGATCGCGTTGCATGGCCATGTAGACGGCCAGCGGCATGGTCTGGGTGGTTCCGGGGAAGTTCCCGGCGAAGGTGATGGTGGCACCGAACTCGCCCAGGGCGCGCGCCCAGCACAGGATCGCGCCCGCGCCGATGCCCGGCAGCACCATGGGCAGGGTGACACGGGTGAAGACGGTGACGCGGCTCGCACCCAGGGTGGCGGCGGCCTCCTCATAGCGTCGGTCGGCGCCGCGCAACGCCCCTTCGACACTGATCACCAGGAAGGGCATGGCCACGAACACCTGGGCGATGACCACGGCGGCGGGGGTGAAGGGCAGGGTGAGTCCGAACCAGGCGTCCAGGTATCGTCCGACCAGCCCGTTGCGGCCCAGGACGAGAAGCAGGGCCACACCTCCGACCACCGGTGGGATGACCAGGGGGATGGTGACCAGTGCGCGCGCGAAGCGACGGCCCGGAAACTCTGTGCGCGCCAGCAGCCAGGCCAACGGGACGCCGAAGATCAGGGAGACGAGGGTGGCCACCGTGGCGGTGGACAGCGACAGCCACAGGGCGGCCAGTACCTCGGGCTCGGTGACGCGCCGGACCATGGTAGACCAGGGCGCGCGCACGAGCAGCCCGGCGAAGGGCAGGATCAGGAACGCCAGGCCGGTCAGGGCAGGAAGGACAAGGATCCAGGGCACCCGCCCCGACCGGGTGCGCGGGGCGCGCCGGTCGGGGCGGGGCGTGAGGGCGGTCATGGCGTGCCGAACCCCGCGTCCCGCAGGACGGGGGCACCCTCGGTGGTGACGAAGTCGACCCAGACGGCGGCCAGGTCGGGGTCGCCCGAGGCGGAGAGAACACCGATCGGATAGTCGTTGATCGCCTCCTCGGACTCGGGAAAGTCCAGGCCTCGCACGCGGTCCCCGGCGGAGATGACGTCGGTGGCGTAGACCAGACCGGCGTCCACCTCCCCCAGTTCGACCTTGGTCAGGACGGCCCGCACGTCCTCTTCGAGGGTGACCGGGGTGATGTCCAGGTCGGCGGCCTCCAGCGCGGTCGCGGTGGCGGAACCACAGGGCACCTCCTCCGAACAGAAGGCCACGTCGACGTCGTCCTCGGCCAGGTCGTCAAGGCTCTCGACGTCGGCGGGGTTGTCCGGCGGCACGGCGATCCGCAGGTTGTTGGTGGCGAAGATCCGACCACCCTCACCGTTCTCGGCGGCCCAGTCGGCGTCCAGGCCCTCGCCGGCCACGACCTGGTCCATCGTGTCGGTGTTGGCGGCGGCGAACACGTCGGCGGGTGCGCCGGAGTCGATCTGTTGGGCGAGCTCGCTGCTACCGGCGAAGTTGAAGGTGACCTCCACCCTCGGATTCTCCTTCTCGAAGGAGGCGGCGATCTCCTCGAACACGTCGATGAGGGACGCGGCGGCGAAGACGGTGAGTTCACCACCGGGGGCGGCGCCGTCGGCCCCTCCCCCGGCCCCTTCGTCGGTGTCGGTGGTCCCACCCGAGCAGGCGGTCAGTGCCAGGACGAGTGCGAACGTGGCCGCGGTCGGCCCTTGGGCGACACGCCTCGCACGGGGGGCGCGGGTGGTGGACTCACGCATGGTGTTCTCCGGTGGTCTCGACGACGACGTTGGTGGACTTGACGACGGCGGTGGCCACGCTCCCGACCTCCAGGCCGAGTTCGTCGGCGGCCTCACGGCTCATCAGGGAGACCACCCGGTGCGGTCCGGCCTGGAGTTCGACGGCGGCCATCACCTGGTCGCGGACCACACTGGTCACCAGTCCCCGGAAGCGGTTGCGGGCGGAGGAGACGCGACGGCCGGGGTCATCATCGGCGCCGGCCCGCATGAAGGAGGCGAGTTCGGCCCCGTCGAGGTTGCGGCGTCCGGTGGCGTCGCGTTCGGCGGCCAGTTTCCCCGAGTCGACCCAACGTCGGACGGTGTCGGCGCTGACCCCGAGAAGCTCGGCGGCCTCACTGATCTGGAAGGTGGGCATACGAAGAACCTACTAGTCGCATAAGCAAGGGTGAAATGGAGCTTCCGCTAGCAGATCATAACTTTTCACTCGTTCTTCTGGGGCATGAACCGATTCCGCGCACATGAGAGGGGCCCGTCCCCCGTAAGGGGAACGGGCCCGTCGTGTGTTCCGACGACCGGATCAGCTGCGCACGTCGGCGACCTCGCCGACCGGGCCCTCGGCACGGTAGTCGTCCAGCGCGGTGACCACGTAACCGGCACCGTCCTCCATGGGATCGGTGTCGGTCAGGGTCGACCCACCGGTCATGCCGACCAGGTTGTCCGCGGTCAGCGCCGTGCAGTAGGCGTCCTCGTCCCCGGACTCCAGAGCCTGGACGGCCTCGGCCGACAGTCGGTACAGGGCGTAGAAGCGGGCGTCCTCGATCTCGCCCCACTCCACCTCGACGCCGCGATCGACGTTCTGCGCGGTCACGTCGTCGACCGCGCCGACCAGGGGCTCATCGCCCTCGGGGTTCTCGATCACCGGTGGCAGGGCGGCGTTGGCGTAGTGGCCGTCGAGCAGGTGGTCGACCACGTCGCCGTTCTCGCGCAGGTTCTTGATGGAGAAGTAGATGTCGCCGGAGACCTCGTCGAGTTCACCGGAGTAATCGAGTTGGTTGCTCAGGGCGTCGTCGCCGGTCCAACCGTCCTCACCCAACCGGTAGGCGCCCTGGCCGACGTACAGGTCGACGTCGGTGCCCTCGACCTCGTTCGACCACCAGTCGGTCATCGCCTCGTAGTCGGCGGTCTCGAAGCCGCGCTCCCAGTAGAGCTGGGGGGCGATGTAGTCGACGGTGCCCTCCTCGATCCAGGTGCGGGTGTCGGCGTACTGGGCGTCGTAGGACTGCAGTCCGGAGCTGGGCGAGCCGGAGGAGTCGGTGCTGTCGTTGCGCCAGATGCCGAACGGGGAGACACCGAAGCTCACCCAGGGCTTGCTCTCCTGGATCCTTCCGTGCACGTCCCGCATGAGCTGGTCGACGTTGTCGCGCCGCCAGTCCCCACGGTCGTCGAAGTCGCCCCCGTGGGCCTCCCAGCTGGCGTCGTCGTCGAAGGTCGCGCCCTCCTGCGGATAGGGGTAGAAGAAGTCGTCGAAGTGCATGCCGTCGACGTCGTAGCGGTCGACGACGTCCATGATGACCTCGGTGACCCACTCGCGGACCTCGGGGTTGCCCGGGTCGACGTAGGCCTCGGTGCCGAAGTCCACCAGCCACTCGGGGTTCTGCTTGACCGGGTGGTCGTCGGCGAGGTTCTCCACGTCCGGGTCCTGCAGGCCCACGCGGTAGGGGTTGAACCAGGCGTGCAGCTCCAGACCGCGCTCGTGCGCCTCCTCGACCGCGTATTCCAGCGGGTCGTAGCCGGGGTCGCCGCCCTGTTCACCGGTGAGGTAGCGGGCCCACGGCTCCAGTTCGGAGTCGTAGACGGCGTCGGCGGTGGGGCGGGCGTGCAGGAAGACGGCGTTGAGGCCCATCTCCACCGAGTCGTCGAGCCAGGCGTCCAGTTCGGCCTTTTGTTCCTCGGCCGACAGGCCGGGCTCGGAGGGCCAGTCGATGTTGCGCACGGTGGTCAGCCACGCTCCGCGCATCTGACGCTTGTCGTCGTGGGCCTGGCAGGAGACGGGGGCCGCGATGCCCTCGCCGCCCGGCTCGGGGGCATCGTCGGAGGAGGGGCCCTGGCCGTTGGCGGAGCAGCCCGCCAGCAGCACGGTGGCCGTGGCCGCGATCGCCGCCCACCGTCCCCCGGCGCGCGGCTTGGTCAGGGCCCGTGCCATGGATCGCATCAAGTTCTCCTTCGGGGATGTCCGCGCGTCGCCGTTCGGCCTGGCGCCACGCCGGGACCCAGATTAGGGCAAGATGTCAAGTTTCGGATACGATTCGGCCAATGTGTGGATAACATCGCACAGGACGTACCACGGGAATGTCGTCCCAGGTCAATGGAGCACCCCGAGGACGGACGCCCGGACGTGCCCGCTCCCCGGGCGAGGTTCTAGACTCGGGTCCCGTGAACGCAGTGCAGAGCCCACCCGAACTCTTCGTCCATACCGTCCCGTTGCGCGACCACGTCGGCGACCTGATCGACCGGCTGCCGGAGGGGACACCACTGGCCTGGTTGAACGGAGACGACGGCCTCGTCGCGTGGGGTCGGGCGGCACGCTTCGAACCCGAGGTCGCCCCCGAGGGCACCGCCCCCACCGACAACTCCCGCATCGGGCAGGCGGCCCGATGGTTCGCCGACCTACTGGACAACGCCCGGGTCGAGGACGAGGTGGGGCTGCCCGGCACCGGCGCGGTCACCTTCGGCACGTTCACCTTCGCGCCCACCTCCGCCGGTTCGGCGCTCGTGGTGCCCAGAGTGCTCATCGGCAGACGCGGTGACCGCACCTGGTTGACCACCATCGGCGACGAGCCGGGCGAACACCCCGAGCAAACACTGCGCACGGTCACCGAACCACGCCCCGTGGGCTCCCTGAAATGGAGACCCGGGTCCCTCACCCCGCAACGGTGGAAGGACGTGATCACCTCGACGGTCACGCGCATCAAGGCCGGCGAACTCGAAAAGGCCGTCCTGGCCCGCGACGCCCACGCCGAGGCCGAAGCGCCCTTGGACGTGCGCATGCTGCTGAAGCGCCTGCACGCCCGCTTCCCCGACTGCTTCACCTTCTCCGTCGACGGCATGGTCGGGGCGACCCCCGAACTCCTGCTGCGGGTGGAGGGTAGTGAGTTCGATTCCCTGGTGCTGGCCGGTACCCGCCCGCGCGGAGATGACGAGGGATCCGACCTGCGTCTGGGTCAGGAGATGATGACCTCCGCCAAGGACGTGGAGGAACACGCCTTCGCCGTGGACTCACTGCGCGCCTCCATGGAGCCGCTCACCCAGGAACTCACCGTCCCGGACCGGCCGCACCTTCTCAAGCTCGCCAACGTCCAGCACCTGGCCACCAGTGCCCACGCGCGTCTGGCGCCCGGGGTGTCGGCCCTGGACGCCGTGGCGGCGCTGCACCCGACCGCCGCCGTGGGCGGTACCCCCACCGAGGCCGCCATGCGGCTGATCGCCCGGACCGAGGGCATGGATCGTGGCGGATACGCAGGCCCCGTGGGCTGGCTGGACGGAACGGGCAACGCCGAGTGGGGCATCGCCCTGCGCAGCGCACGCGTGGACGGGGCGAGCGCACGCCTGTACGCGGGCGGTGGGATCGTCGCCGGGTCCGACCCCGAGTCCGAACTCGCCGAGACCGAGGCCAAGTTCCGTGTGATGCGCGAGGCCCTCACCGACCCTGGGACGTGAACCGGCCCCGGTCCTCCCCCACGACGGAGAGACCGGGGCCGGTGGTCGGTGTCGGTTACGCACCGCCGCTGGGGCGCCGCGCAGCAGGGTAGGTGTTCGCGGAACACGCCCTAACGCTTCGTCCCACCCGTCGCCCGCCACCACCCTCAACGGACGCCTTCGGCGCAGCCGTTTCGGGTGCTCGGGCGGGTGTCAGTTACCGACGTCGCGGCCGCCCTTGTGCCAGGCGCACACCACCGACGGGCGCGGGAAGTCGCCGTCGGGCCAGACACTGGTGGGCTCCTCGACGGTGCCGTTCTCACCCGGGTGTTGCGGGGCGAGGAACACCGTCTTCTGGTCCTGGGAGATGAGCGGACCACAGGTCTCGGCCTCGACCGGGACGGTGGCGAAGGTCCGCAGCTCACCGCGGAAGCGACCCTCGACCGGCATCACGTGCAGGGCGTCGTTGGTCTGCAGGGTGCCCGGCTGACCATCGGTGGAGATCCACAGGTTTCCGTGCTTGTCGAACGCCAGGTTGTCGGGGGCCGAGATCGCCATGACCTTGGACTTGTCGAAACCGGCGTAGTACGTGGAGTCGTCCTCCGGGTCGCCGCACACCAGGGGCACGACCCAGGTGAACGTGGTGGCCGCGGAGTCGGCGCCGTCCTCGATGATCTCCAGGACGTGACCGAACTTGTTGGGGCCGCGGGGGTTGGGCTCGTCGGCCTGACCCGGTTCGCGGGAGGTGTTGTTGGTCAGCGCACAGTACACCTTGCCGGTGACGGGGCTGGGCTCGACGTCCTCGGGACGGTCCATCTTGGTGGCGCCGACCTTGTCCGCGGCCAGGCGGGTGAAGATGAGCACCTCGGCCACGGAGAACCCGTCGACGAAGCTCTCGGAGTCGGTGCACAGCGCGGTCCACTCGCCGGTGCCGTCGAACTCTCCGTCGGAGGGCAGCGTGCCGGTGCCGTCGATCTCCTCGGCGGGGCTGTTGCCCTCCAGCCGCGCCACGTAGAGCGTGCCGCTGTCCAGCAGCGTCATGTTGTGCTTGTGCGAGCCCTCGACGTACTTCTTGTCGCTGACGAACTTGTACAGGTAGTCGAAGCGCTCGTCATCGCCCATGTAGGCGGCCACCCGGCCGTCCTCGGTGATGTTGACGTTGGCGCCCTCGTGCTTGAAGCGGCCCAGCATGGTGCGCTTGACCGGGGTGGAGTCGGGGTCGTGCGGGTCGATCTCCACGATGTACCCGAAGCGGTGGGCCTCGTTGGGGTGCTCGGCCAGGTCGAAGCGCTCGTCCACCCGGTCCCAGCGGCGACCGGAGTAGTCACTGGAAAAGCCGTAACGGGCGTAGGACTCGGTGTCGGGGGCGCCAACGAAGTACTGGTTGAAGTTCTCCTCGCCGCTGAGGACGGTGCCCCAGGGCGTCATTCCGCCGGCGCAGTTGTTGAGCATGCCCAGCACGTTCACGCCCTCGGGGTCGGCGTCGGTGCGCAGCAGCTCGTGCCCGGCCGCCGGACCCGCCACCCTGAACGGGGTCTGATCGGTGATACGACGGTTGAAGGGACGCTCGCCCTCGGTGATCAGCTTCCACTGACCGGTGCCGTCGACCCGCTCCAACTCCACCACGGAACCGCCGTGCGCGGCCATCGCGATCTTGATCCACTCCGGGTCGGCCGACTCACCGTCGGTGTACCCGGCGAACATGATCTCTTCGTTGGTGTACTCGTGGTTGACCCACAGCAGACCGTGGTCGTCGTCCAGGGTGAAGAAACCGACGTAGTCGCAGTTGTAGCCGAACTGCCGGGCCTGCGCCTGAGCGGTCTGGTTCGCGAAGTCGAACTCGGGGGCATCGGGAAGCACCGGGTCGCCCCAGCGGACGATGACGTGGTGGTCGTAGCCCTCGGGGACGGTGATCTCGTCACGGTTGTTGGGCAGCACGGTCTTGAACGTGGGGCGCGGCGCGGGATGCGGGCGGTTCGGTCCGCGGTCCGCCGCGGCCGGGCTCAGGGCGGCCACGCCCAGGGAGCCCGCGCCGGCACCGACCAGTGCCCCCTTCAGGGCGGAACGGCGGGACAGTACGCCCTGGAAGATGTCGCCGAAGTAGGCGTTTTCGCTCTTGTTGGGGGCGGGGTGGAAGCAGGCGTTGCCACAGCGGTACAGGCACGTCTTCGCGGATCGACCACCGCCGACACCGCCGATGAGCGGCAACAGACGGCGGCGGGGCGCGGATTCGGGCACGCGTTCTCCTCGGAATGGGTAACTGCTCCGCGGTCCCGAGGGGGCTTGCGGGGCTCCGCTCGGGGGTGCGGAGTGGTGCGGGCAGTGGGTCCTGCCGGTCGTTATCGACCTTGGCCGAGGTTCCACACGTTCGGGTGAAACCGGTGTGAACGCCCCTACAACTCCTCTACACGGCTGAGGTCATCCCACATAGAGCAGTAGTACGAACACCCACGGTCGGACCTCGTGGTGATCCTCGCCTACCCGTTCCGCCACGTCCACATGCCTCGCCCAGGTGGGCAGGGTCACGATCCGGTCATCCCGTCGAGTTCGTCCGCCATGCCCTCGGCGTCGGGGCCGTCGACCGCGCAAAGGAACTCCGGCTTCGCGGCCGGGGTCATCCCGTGCCCGTTCTCGTTCGCCCGGGGCGAGGCCGGCCCGCTCAATCGAAGAGCCGCCCGATCAACGCCCCCTGGCCGGACCGCCACACGTGCGCGGCGGAGAGGGGAACCCAAAAGCACTCGAACCTGATGGGTTCGCCCACTCCGTCGTCCTCCTCGGCCGAGGACCAACGTTCCGGGACCGGGCCGTCCACCGCCGGTTCGAAGACATGGCGGCGCTGGACCTCGAACCGGTAGGGGTGAGTTCGTACTCCACCACGCCGAGCGGGCGCACCACGCGCAGCCCGTCCAGACCGGTCTCTTCTCTCAGGCCTCGCGCAACGCCGCCGCCTCGGGGGCCTCCCCCGGCCGAACCTCCCCGCGGGGACCTGAAGACCCACATCCTCGGGGCGTGGTCCACGTGCCGGAACACCAACAGGTGTCCCTCCCGCGCTACGCAGCACAACGCCTTGTCCCGGACCATCCGTTCGCCCACTCGGCGACCCGGGCGTGTTTCGTCCTGGAGTGGGCTGTTCTGTCCTGTGGTCACACCTGGCTCCTTCGTTCGCCGTCCTCGATGAGGAACCCGAGTGCGTAGGCAGGACCGTTTCCCGTGTGCCACCCTCAGGGAACATCCATCGGTAACGCACCATGGCCCGGATGGGGAAATCGCCGAAAGCACCACGGCAAGGTGATGAGGATGGCTACCGTGAGCAACGAGAACGATCCGACCACCGAAGGCAGTCACGTGTCCGCTCCGACAGTCTCCCCGCAACGAGAGTCAGAGGTCACCGACGGCGTGGTCATCCCCATGCCCCCACAGGACGGTTTCACCGCCGAGGACCTCGACCGCATCCCGGATCTTCCGCCGCACACCGAACTCATCGACGGAAACCTGGTGCTGGTGAGCCCGCAGAAGCTGTTCCACATGCTCGTCCTCGAACTATTGGGGGACGCACTGAAAGCACACGCACCTGGATACCTGCGTCTGGCGAGAGAGTTCTCGGTCAAACTCGACGAACGGCAACGGCCGGAGCCGGATCTGATGCTGGTGCGAGCAAACGCTTTCCGGGAACTGGACCAAACGTGGTTTCCGCCGGAGGTCGTCGAACTGGCGGTGGAGGTGGTCTCCCCGGAATCGGAGATCAGGGACCGGGAGCGCAAACCCCAGCTCTACGCCCGTGCCGGTGTCCGATTCTTCTGGCGGATCGAACGGGATGGGAACGACGCCGTGCTCTACGAGTACGAGAAGGACCCGGCCTCTCCCTCCGGTGGCTACGGCAGGCCGACCATCCACCGGGGAACCCTCAAGACCTCCGTCCCGGTGAAGTTGGAGTTCGACCTGACGGACATCCTGCACCGTTGACCCAAGTGACGAAGGGGAGACATCGACCTCCGATGTCTCCCCTTCGTCACGTCGCCCCGACCCGGGTCAGAACGTCCCGGCCACAGCGGTGTCGACGGCGTCCTGCAGCCGGCGGCGCAGGGCCGCGCTACCGGCGCGTTCGGTGCACACCTCGATGATTCGCAGGCTCTCGCCCAGAAGGGCCTTGGGCAGGTCGGTGGCCCACTCCACCCGGGTGTAGGGCAGGTCCGACAGGGCGGCCACCCTCTCCATGGACACCCCGTGCGGGGTGCCGAACACTCTCTCGAAGTCCGGATGGCCGGCCTGTTCGAGACCGGAGAAGATTCCGCCGCCGTCGTTGTTGACCACCACGATCGCCAGGTCCGGGCGCGGCTCACCGGGGCCGATGATCAACCCGTTCTGGTCGTGCAGCAGCGCCAGGTCGCCGAGCAGGGCGTAGGTTTGCCCCTCCCCCTCGCTCTGATGGGCCAGCGCGGCACCGATGGCCGTGGACACCGTCCCATCGATGCCGCTCACGCCCCGGTTGCCCACCAGACGCACCCCGCAACGGGGGTGCATGGTGGCGTCCAGGTCGCGGATGGGCATGCTGGAGCCGGCGAACAACAGCGAACCCGCGCTCATCTGCGAGGCGAGGTCACGGGCCAGACGCGGCTCGGTCAGGGTCTCCTCGGCGTCCAGTACCCCGTCGACGGCCGCGCGGGCGGCGGCCTCGGCGCGTTCCCAGGAACGCGACCAGTCGGTGCACGCCGACTCGTCCCGGTTCGGTCCGTTGGGCGGGGCGACCGCGGCGACCACGTCGGTGGCGGTACGGGCGGGGTCGGAGAAGTCGTTGAGCATGCTCGCCGCGGGGTCACCGACCGTGGCGGCGGTGACCACCACGTGCCGTTCCGCGCGGCGGAGGTAGGCGAGGATCTGCCGGGAAAGGTTGGGTTTTCCCACGCTCACCACGAGTTCGGGGGTGTGGGCGTCGGCGAAACCCGGCACGGCCAGCAGTTGCCGGTAGGTGGAGACCGCGCCCGAGCGGCGGGCGTTGGAGGTGGGTTCGGCCAGCAGCGGCCATCCGGTCAGTTCCGACAGCGCCAGGAACGGCACCGGGTCGTAGTCGCCGTCGCCGCAGACGATGACGCCGCGTTCGACGTCGGGCAATACGTAGGGCGCGGGTTCGGTACGCGGGCCGGGCCGTGAGATCCAGGGGCGACCGTCGGCGCGTCCGTCCAAGGGCTCGGTCCACTCAGGGCCGCCACCGGTGGGCTGATCGGGGGTGAGGGGGTCGCGGAAGGCTACGTTGAGGTGGACGGGTCCGGGGCGTCCGCCCTGGGCCGCGGCCCAGGCACGACCGCTCAGCGAACGCCAGTAGGCGACCATGCCCGGCGCGTGGTCGGGGGTTCCGACCTCGGCGAACATGCGCACCGCACCGCCGTACAGACCGATCTGGTCCACCGTCTGGTTGGCGCCGGT
Organism: Nocardiopsis sp. NPDC055879; assembly: GCF_053615935.1. Taxonomy (NCBI): domain Bacteria; kingdom Bacillati; phylum Actinomycetota; class Actinomycetes; order Streptosporangiales; family Nocardiopsidaceae; genus Nocardiopsis; species Nocardiopsis sp. NPDC055879. The sequence continues at coordinate 113,845 of NZ_JBSHCT010000016.1, read as the reverse complement.
GCCGCGCAGTTCCGGGGGCCGGTCGGCGGTCAGCACCAGCAGCGGCACCCCGCTCTCGTCGGCCTCCATCACCGCCGGGTGGAAGTTGGCGGCCGCGGTGCCGGAGGTGCACACCACCGCCACCGGGCGCCGGGAGGCCCGGGCCAGCCCCAAGGCGAGGAAGGACGCGGAACGTTCGTCCACGCGCACGTGGACACGGATCCCGGGGTGCGCGACCAGCGCCAACGCCAGAGGGGTCGAGCGCGACCCGGGCGCGACGACGGCCTCGGCCAGTCCGCAGCGGGCCAGTTCGTCGACGAGGACCCGCGCCAAGGCGGTAGACGGATTCATGCAAAGTCTTTCGTTCGTCGAGGTGTCGACCCAGTATCACCGCGCGACCGGACCGCATCGCACGGCGCCCCGTATCCGTGACGGCCACGCTCCCACGCGCGTGTGCGTCGCCGGGGCCGCTTCCAGTGAACCCCGTTCGGGCGCTCCCTGCGACCGAACCCGGCTGTGATCTCATGCCCATCCGGCCGGCCACGCCCGGCGCGTTGACGGTAAGCACAGGTCGAAACGGGGGCGAATCGCGCTCTCCAGGTTCTCAGGGTGTCTCCGCCTCGGCCGCGTTCCGGGCGCGTTCCCGCCAGGCCGAGGCGTCGACCTCCACCCGGGAAAGCGCTTCCTCGTCCACCGTGACCGGCCGGACCGGCAAAAAGCCGTCGACCGGCAGGAGGGGGTCGGTGGTGACGTCGGCGGTCAGCATCTGCATGGTCGCCAGCCCGCAGGCGTAGGGCAGTTCGGGCAGGGCGGCGGCCAGAGCCACACCCGCGGCCAACCCCACCGAACTCTCCACGGCACTGGAGACCACGACCGGCAGGCCACAGGACTCGGCCACCCGTAGCGCGGCCCGCACCCCGCCCAGGGGTTGGACCTTGAGCACAACGATGTCGGCGGCCTCGGCGGCGCGCACCCGAAACGGGTCCTCGGCTCGACGGACGGACTCGTCGGCCGCCACCGGCACGTCCACCCTGCGGCGGACCGCACCCAGTTCCTCAAGGGAGGCGCAGGGCTGTTCGACGTACTCCAGGTCGAAGCGGTCCAGTTCGCGGACCATCCGAACGGCGGTGTCCACGTCCCAGGCACCGTTGGCGTCGATCCGTACCCGGCCGGAGGGGCCGATGGCCGAACGCACCGCCTCCACCCGGGCGATGTCCTCGCCCAGGTCCTGGCCCTTCTCGGCGACCTTCACCTTGGCCGTGGAGCACCCTCCCGCGGTCACGATCGCCGCGGCGCGTTCGGGGTCCACCGCGGGCACGGTGACGTTGACCGGGACCCGGTCGCGCACGGGTTCGGGCCACCCCTGGTGGGACGCCTCACGGCAGGCCGCCCACCAACGGGAGGCCTCGCGCGGCCCGTACTCGGCGAAGGGCGAGAACTCGCCCCACCCGGCGGGCCCGTGCACGAGCAGCCCCTCTCGTACGGTGATACCGCGGAAACGATTGCGCAGACCGATCGCGAAGGCCCGCCCCCGAACGGGCTCCCCCACCTGGCCGACCGTCCCGTCCCCATCGATCACGCAGCTCACCGCTCCTGCTTCTCCCTCACACGGAAATCTTTGGCGCACACCCGAACCGGAGAGGTTCGCAGGCCCCGGTGTCCGCAGGTCGATCCTTCGCATTCTGTCAGGCGGACCGAGGAACACGGGCACGGACCCGACTCCGACGATCCGGACCGCCCCGCAACCCGGACTACCCTGGGGCACCGTGGCAGCAGTCGAAGAACACCGGTCCCCGTCCCCTCGCACGCAGGACGGACGTCCCCTCCAGGCCGTACGCGGTCTGTCCCCCGAGCGTTTGGAGGCGATGCTCGTCGAGGCCTTGGACGGCACGGGGCCGGCCCTGCTGCCCATCCCCGACGGCACCCCCGACACTCGTGTCACCGAACTCCTCGTCTCCATGCGCCCCTCGTCACTGCGCGCCCCGGAGGGGGTCGTCCCCCTCGACGACGGTGTCGCGGTGGGACCGGACGCGGCGTTGGTCATCACCACCTCGGGTTCCACCGGCGCCCCCAAGGGGGTGGAGCTGTCCGCGACCGCGCTGCGGACGTCGGCCCGTGCCTCCGTGGCCCGAATCGGCGCCGCCCCCGGTGATACCTGGCTGTGCGTGTTGCCGGCCGGACACATCTCCGGAGTGCAGGTGATGACGCGCGCCTACGTCACCGGGACCCGTGCCGTGCACGCCCCCTTCGACGTGGACGGTGTCCTCGAAGCGGCCGAGAGGCTGCGCCCCCACGTCTCCCTGGTCCCCACCCAGCTGCGTCGGCTCCTCGCGGCAGGCGGCGACCTGTCGCTGTTCGGCACGATCCTGCTCGGCGGCGCGGCGGCCGAACCCGACCTGTTGGAGCGCGCCCACGCCGCGGGGGGTCGCGTGATCACCACCTACGGCATGAGCGAGACCTGCGGCGGGTGTGTCTACGACGGTGTCCCCTTGGACGGGGTCCGGGTACACGTCGACGCGGAGGAGGACGGCGCCCCCGGGCGGATCCTGCTGGGCGGTCCGACCCTGTTGACCGGCTACCGCATGCCCCCGGAGACGGTGGTGGACCCGGGCGTCCTGGCCGACGACGGCACCGGGCGACGACTGCGCACCAACGACCTGGGGCGGTTCGGGCCCGACGGTCGACTCCAGGTGTTGGGCCGCGTGGACGAGGTGATCAACACCGGCGGGCACAAGGTGGTCCCCGGCCAGGTCAACACCATCCTGAGCGAACATCCGAAGGTCGCCGAGTCGGTGGTGGTGGGCCGCCCCGACCCCGAATGGGGCGAACGGGTGTGCGCGGTCGTGGTCCCGGTCGATCCCGCCGACCCGCCCCTGCTGGACGAACTGCGCTCCCACGTGCGCGAGCGGCTGCCGGCCTACGCCGCGCCTCGGGAGTTGGACGTGCGCGCGAAGCTGCCGATGCTCGCCTCCGGAAAACCGGACCTGGTGGCGCTGCGCCGCCCCGCGTCCTGATCGGGCCCTCCCGACCGAGGTTTTCCGTCCCGGTCGGCATCGCGCCAGGAGCTGCGGGAATTCGGCCCGTACGCAGCGGCGTTACCGGTAGTACCCGAACCCATGGGACCCTGGCCGCGGCGGGCGCCGTCCCCGGCACCTCGATCACCCGCCGGCCCGGGTTGTTCCGGGAGCGCACGCGGTGTTTCCACCCTTTCGACCACGATCGATCCAGATCGGAACCGAAAAGGTGGGGAACTTCCCAAAGCTCCCCGACGTCTATCCGAGTATCCGAGATCTTCGGCCCCCGTTCCGTAGGAGGTCCGCAGTTGGCGGCAGCCATCGGCTCATCCGCACGCGTTCGCGCGGCCTCCCCCATGTCGGGACGATCCCGCCTCGGGGTTCCCGAAGGCCGACATGACGGCGTCTCCACTACCCGCACTCGCCCGACCCCCGCCACTCATGGCCCGGTGATCTATACCACCATCCTCGATATCCAATCGAGACAGGGAACATTTGACTCGCCGACACGTTGGACATATTGGCGCGTCCAGTCGGCGGTGATCCTCCGCCACGTGCCATACGTCTTGGAAGGGAGGGATGTGCCCCTATGACGAGCACCGCCCTAGCAGCCTCCGGCCACTCGGCCCAGGCCCCCGATGGCGCAGCTCCGAAACCGGCCCCCGAGGCCGGCGCGGCCCTGACCGACCTGATCGCCCAGGGACGTGCTCAGGGACACCTGTCCCTCTCCGAACTACGTACCGCTTTCTCCGCGGCCGGAGTCACCTCCAGTGACGGCCGCTCCATCCTGCGTGAACTCACCGACCACGGGGTCCGGCTCGCCGACGGGGGCGAGGAGTCCGTGAAGGTGGCCGAACCTGACGCCGAGGACGACGTGCTGGAAAACACTCTCATCGCGACGGTGCCCGACACCGACGAGGCACCCAAGACCGCATCCGGCAAGGTCGCGGCGCGAAAGGGTCCCTCCACCCGAAGGAAGACCCGCACCACGCGACGCACCAAGAAGACCGAGACCTCTCAGGCCTCCATCGACCCGGAGACCGGTGAGGCCGACCTCGACGACCAGTCGCCCGCCATGGGCGACTCGGTCCACACCTACCTGAAGGCGATCGGGCGGCGGCAGCTGCTCACCGCCGAGCAGGAGGTGGACCTGGCCAAGCGTGTCGAGGCCGGACTCTACGCCGAGTACCGGCTCGGTCAGCACGGCGAGATCGACGAGTCCTTCACCAGGGCCGACGTCGAGCGCGAGGAACTCGAATGGGTGGCCGAGGACGGCCGCAAGGCCAAGTCCCACATGCTCGAGGCCAACCTGCGTCTGGTCGTGTCGGTGGCCAAGAAATACAGTGACCGGGGGATGTCGCTGCTGGACGTGGTCCAGGAGGGCAACCTCGGCCTCATCCGCGCGGTGGAGAAGTTCGACTACACCAAGGGCTTCAAGTTCTCCACCTACGCCATGTGGTGGATTCGTCAGGCCATCCAGCGCGGGTTCGCCGACTCCGCGCGCACCATCCGCCTGCCCGTACATGTCCTGGAGCTCCTCAGTAAGGTGAGCCGGCTGGAGCGTGACATGCACCAGGCTCTGGGCCGCGAACCCACGCCCGAGGAGCTGGGTCACGAGCTCGACAAGACCCCGACCCAGATCGAGGAGCTGCTGCGGGTCACCCGACAGCCCATCAGCCTCGACTCGACCATCGGTGAGGACGGCGAGACCCGCATCGGTGACCTGATCGAGGACGTGGACGCCTCGGAGGCCTCCGAGGTGGTCGACCGCCAGCTCATGGCCGACCAGCTGCGCAACGCCCTGTCCGATCTGGAGCCGCGCGAGGCGACCATCATGTCGCTGCGATTCGGGCTGATGGACGGTCGACCGCGCACGCTGGACGAGATCGGCAAACACCTGGGACTGACCCGCGAGCGCATTCGGCAGCTGGAGAAGCAGTCTCTGGCCAAGCTGCGCCACCCGAGCCGGGCCCAGCAGCTGTTGGACTTCGCCAGCTAGGGATCGCGACGGACACGGGGCCGTCCTCCATTTCGGAGGACGGCCCCGTCCGTGTGTGCGGGGCCTTGTACGGCGCGCCGATCACGATCTCGGGGAGAACCCCGAGATCCCCCTGGAATCGACCTCCCGTCTTAACACGGCCCCGTGCGCGGTGGGACCATGGCGAACATGACGAACCACCCTCGGGGGAACAAGGACGAGATCGCCGCCGCCTTACGCGCGAGTCGCGAGCTGGGGCCCGAATACGACGACGCGATCTCCGCTTCCCTGGTGGAACGGGTCGACGACGCCATCGAGGAGCGCGTCGAACATCATGTCGCCCGTCAGATGGGCGCGCAGGAGTCCCGGAAGGGCGTGGCCTCCAACACCGTGCGGATGGTCTTGGCCCTGGTGTGCCTGGGCATCAGCGTTCCGGCCACGGCCATCGCCGCCGCGGTGGCCGGTGGCGCCGGCTCCATCCTCGTGGTGTGGCTGGGCCTGATCGGCTTCTACCTGGTCGCGGTGGCGGGTCTGCGCCGCTGAGGGCCGGGCCGGTATGGGGTGAGAGCGGGCGGGGGGGGGGGCCAGCCCGGGCCCCCCCCCCCCCCGGGCCCGACCCCAAAAACCCCCCCGCCCCCCGGAGAGTGTTGTGGGTAGCCGCGGGCCACCCCGGGCGCC
>NZ_JBSHCT010000016.1:42689-108187 GCF_053615935.1 Nocardiopsis sp. NPDC055879 | reverse complement strand
CGGGGGGGGGGGGGGGCGCGGGGGGGGGGGGGGGGGTTTGGGGGTGGGGGGGGGGGGGGGGGGCACCTGGCGGGCCCCCCCCCCGCCCTGTTCCACTCCCTAGAAGCCGCAGGCCCGCAGGATCATGTCGTGCGTCTCCGCGGTCCACTCCAGGGCGTCCGCCAGTCCGGCCTCGTCCCCGTTGTCCAGCTCCGCCAGAATGGCGTCGACGGCGTCGGCCCGCTCGGTGGCGTCATCGCGCTGGTCGCCGCGGGCGACCTCCTCCAGACGTTCGACGTCGTCCAGGTGGGCGACCAGTTCGTCGGCGTGCTGATCCTGGTAGGACACCCCGTCGACGAGGACGTCCTGCTCGATGCTGGACGCCGCCATGTCGACCGCGGAGATGTTGGCCTGGATGTCGGCGCAGGCCGCGTCGATCTCGGCCCGATCACCCGAACAGGCGCTCAGTGCCAGCGGCAGGGCCAGGGCGCCGGCGACCAGGGACAGAACACGAAGGTTGGTTCGGGGGTGCGACACGGGTGGTGCTCGTTCCTACTCGTGATGTGCGGTGGGGGAAGGATCCGACGGCCGAGCGGGGACCGTGCGGGTCACAGGACGGCGAAGACGATGACCACGGCCAACACCACCACGGCGAACGCCAGGCAGCCGATCGCGGAGGCGATGCCGCCGCCTCGGCGGCGCGGGGCGTAACCGTGTCCGTCGTCGTAGTGGTGCCGGTTTCCGCCGTACCAGCGGCGCCGGTACCCGGAGGACGGCGCGACCACGTAGGCGGGGTTGGACCGGGTCGCCCGTGAGGGTCTGGCGGACCTGGGGGTACGTGCCGGCCGAGCCGGGCGACCGCTCCGGGAGTTGAAACCGCCACCGGAGCGCGCGGCTCCGCCACGGGCCGATCGGCCACTACGTGAGCTGAAGCCGCCACCGGAACGGGAGGAACCACCCGCCCGGCGCCCGCTGAAGCCACCTGAGGAGCGGCTTCCGCCCGAACGACCACCGCCCGAACGACCACCGCCCGAGCGGCCTCCACCCGAACGACCGCCACCGGAGCGTCCTCCCGATGACCGTCCTCCGCCGGATCTCCTGTTCATGGGGCCTCCTTGGGGGATTTTTCTTGCCGGCGCCGTCAGGGGAACGGCGCCACTACGAGATTAGCCTCTGTCTTCGCAGTTCAGGGGGGTGTGAGCGCTTTCGTCCGGTTATGGTCATCACCACTACGCGGTGGAACCACGAGTGCCCGGAATGCGTCGTGCCCGTCGGGGGCTCCACCGAAGCCGACGCCGTCTCCCATCGGGGCGCCTCAACCGTCCAGGGCCGCCCGCAGGATCTCGACGGCCTCGTCATGGTCCAGACCCACCCTGGTGATGACCTCGGCATATACCCGTGCCGCGGCGAGCGCTTCGGCGCGTTGGTCATCGCCGGCCGCCGCCACGAAGGTACCCGAACGGCCGCGTGTCTCCACCACTCCGGCCTGCTCCAGCTCGCGGTAGGCACGGGCGACGGTGTTGACGGCGACCGCGAGTTCTCCGGCCAGGGCCCGTACCGTCGGCAACCGGTATCCGACCGGAAGTTCACCGTTGGCGGCCGCGATCGCGACCAAGGCCCTGATCTGTTCGTAGGGCGGTACCTTCGACACCGGATCAATGCGGATGAAATCCGCCATGTCCCTTTTCGCTCCCTACGTGGATCGCCTGCTCCCGGCCCGGTCTCGACCGGGCACGCCACCCCAACCTATCGCCCACCGATCGACCACTCGGGGCGGCCGCACGGGCCCCGCGTCCACGATCGGGGCGAAGGGCCCGTGCGGGGCGTGGGTCAGACCACGCGGCGCGGCACCCGCTGGATGCCGTGCAGACGGTGGGCCTCGCGTTCGGTGAGCAGACGCTCCGCGACCTGCGTGGCCCGCTTGACCCCGGGGCGGGCCATGCGCTTGCGACGCTGGATGCGGTCGACGTACCCCTTGGGGCCGACGAGGACGCGTTCGTGCGCGTAGGCCGCGCGCATGGCGTCGGTGAGCGCGGTGTCCAGGGCCAATCCGCGGTCACGGAGCTCCTCCACGGGAGCGTTGTGCCGATGAGCCGAATCCAGGGCGTCCTCGGTCTCGGACACGCTCTTGAGAAGCTCGGGCAGTCGGTCGGCCAACTCCTGGTCGCGAGCGAGCCTCTCGCGCGCCTGGGTCCTGTCCTGCTTGGGAACTCGCATCTTGCGCTCTCCATCGGGCGTAACATCGGCGGTCTCGCCGCAACTCTAGAGGTGACGAGGATCATCCCGCGACCCGGGGCGCGGGTCGGTGCGGGCGTTCACCGACCCGACCTGTCACCTTACTCAGTAGATCCCCTCGAGCCCCCGGAGGAACCCGTGGTCAGTAGGAACAACGCAGGGCTCAGCCGCGAGCGCATCATCGTGGAGGCCTTGCACATCATCGCCGGACGTGGCCTGGGCGGCCTGTCCATGCGCCGGCTGGGCGACGCCCTGGAGGTGGAGGCCATGGCGATCTACCATCACTTCCCCAGGGGCAAGGAACAGCTGTTCAACGCCATCGCCGCCTATGTCACCACCGCTCGGGTGGTGAGCGGCCTGACCGAGGGTCAAGGGCCCGAGGAAGAGGAGCTGCCCGCCGCCGGGATCGCCGAGGAGGACCCGGACCGGGTCGAGAACCTGTCGTGGGACCGCCGGATCACGGCGTGGGCCGAGTCCTACCGCACCCGGCTCCTGACCTACTCGGGCGCGATGTCGCTGCTGATGCACCGGGCGCCGTTGACCCTGGCCGAGCAGCGCACCGTCGCCATGTTGGACGCGGCCCTGGAGGAGGCCGGATTGTCCGGAGACGACGTGGCCCGGGGGCGTGACTCCCTCCTCGCGTACTGTCTGGGTTCCGTGGGACACCAGGTGCGCTACGAGGGCCGCGATGACTCCCCCGGTGAGGTCGAGGCCCTGGCCCGCTTCCTCTTCGGTCTGCGAGCGCTTCTGCGAGGGCTCGGCGCCTCCTGACCGATCCGCCTCGCGCCCCTGCCCCACGGCCACTGTCACCGTTCAGCCGGCGACGCGTTGTCGCACGCGTTCGGCGCGCAGCCTGCGGGCCTCGTCGGGGTCCAGGACCGGGGCCGCGGTGAGCAACTGCCGGGTGTAGTCGCTCCGCGGGTTCTCGTAGATGCCGTCGCTGTCGCCCATCTCCACCACCTCGCCCTTGCGCATGACCGCGACGCGGTCACTGACCTGACGCACGACCGCCAGGTCGTGGGCCACGAAGATGTAGGTCAGACCGAAGTCGTCCTGCAACTCCGAGAGCAGACGCAGCACTTGGTCCTGCGTGGACACGTCCAGCGCGGAGACCGGCTCGTCGCAGATGATCAGCTTGGGCTTGAGGATCAGCGCGCGGGCGATGGCGATGCGCTGACGCTGACCACCGGAGAACGCGTGCGGGAACCTGTTGTAGTGCTCGGGCTCCAGGCCCACCCTCTCCAACAGCGACTGGACACGGACGCGGATCTTCTTGCCGTCGCGTTCACCCTGCACCTTCAGGGCGCTGCCGATGCTCTCACCGATGGTCAGCCGCGGGTTCAGCGAGGAGTAGGGGTTCTGGAACACCATCTGGATCTGCTTGCGCAGCGGGCGCATGCGCCGCTCCGGCAGGTGGGTGATGTCGCGTCCCTGGAACTCCACGGTCCCCGCGGTGGGCTCCAACAGACGCATGATCATGCGGGAGAGGGTGCTCTTGCCCGAACCGGACTCACCCACGATGCCCAGGGTCTCGCCCTGGCGCAGCTCGAAGCTCACCCCCTTGACCGCCCAGAAGTCGCTGGAGCGGCCCAACAGTCCCCCGCGGACCTTGAAGCTCTGCGAGAGGTCGCTCACCCGAAGCAGCGGCTCGCCCTTGCCGGCGCCCTCGGTAGCCGAGGAAAAAGCTGGGAAAGCGGTTGCCCCACCGGCCGGTTCCTCGGCCCCCTCCCGCACGGTGCGGGGCGGTTTTCCCCCGCTTTCCCGCTCCTTTCGGTCGGCGCGGTCCCGGGCGCGACGCTGGGCCCGGGAGACCTCCACACGCGGCACCGCGTCCAGCAACGCCTGGGTGTAGGGGTGCTCGGGTTCGGACAGCACGTGGCGCACGTCGCCGCGTTCCACCGCCCGGCCGTGACGCATCACCACGACCTCGTCCACCGAACCGGCCACGACGGCCAGGTCGTGTGAGACGAGAATGAGGCCCATGTTCAGGTCACGGCGCAGCTCGTCGAGCAGGTCCAGGATCTGGGCCTGGACGGTCACGTCCAGCGCGGTGGTGGGTTCGTCGGCCAGCAGCACCTTGGGGTCGCACATCAACCCCATGGCGATGAGGACGCGTTGACGCATGCCGCCGGAGAACTCGTGCGGGTAGGAGTTGATCCGTTTGGCCGGTTCGGGGATGCCGACGCGCTCCAGCGACTCGATCGCCCGCTCGCGCGCCTTCGATCGCGACACCTGTGACCGGTGCACCCGCAACGCCTCGATGAGCTGGTTACCGATCGTGTACTGCGGGTGCAGCGACTGCATCGGGTCCTGGAAGACCATCGCGATGTCGTTGCCGCGCATCCGACGGAGTCGCTTGTCGGAGGCGGCCACCACGTCGTTGCCCACCACCTCGATCCCGCCGGTGATCTCGGCGCGGGTGCCCCGGTGCAGACCCATCAGGGCCAGGGAGGTCACGCTCTTGCCCGAACCCGACTCGCCCACGATGCCCAGCCCTCCTCCGGCCGGGACTTCGAAGGACAATCCGTCCACCGCGCGGACCTCACCGTCCATCGTCGGGAACGTCACCCGCAGGTCGTCCACGCGCACGACCGTGGCGGCGGGAGCGGATTCACTCATGTAGGGCGCCTCTCTTCAGCCGTGGATGCGCACACGCGGGTCGATCAGCGGGTACACCAGGTCCACGATCAGGTTGCAGATGACGATGAAGAACGCGCCGAACAGGGTCACGCCGAGGATCACCGGAAGGTCGCTCTGGGTGATGGCCTGTACGGCGTACCGACCGATGCCGTTCAACGAGAAGACCTGTTCGGTCAGGACCGCGCCGCCCAGGACCAGCCCCAGGTCGAGGCCGAAGATGGTGACGATGGGGGTCAAGGTAGGGCGCAGGGCGTGCTTGAGCACCACCTTGCTCTCGCTCAGCCCCTTGGCCCGGGCCGTGCGGATGTAGTCCTCGCTGAGCGCCTCCAGCATGCCGGCGCGGGTCTGGCGGGCGTACATGGCCGCGTGCAGGAACGCGAGTGTCAGCCAGGGCAGCAGTAGCCCCTGGACCCAGCCGAACGGGTCCTGGGTGAAGGGAACGTACCCGGGGGTCCCGAACAGACCCCAGGAATGCACGAGGAAGGCCAGGGCGAGCAGACCGGTGAAGAAGATCGGCAGCGACACCCCGGCCAGGGCCACCGCCATCGCCAGTCGGTCGAAGAGGCTGCCCTTCCACACCGCGGAGATCACGCCCACCGCGATCCCGCCGACCAGCCAGATGACGCCGGCGCCCAGGGCCAACGACCCGGTCACCGGGAGCCGGGCCAGGATCTCGGGGAAGACCTCCTGGTAGGTCTGGAAGGAGTAACCGAAGCAGGGGGCGGCACACTCGATGGTCTGGCCGCCGAACCGGTACTGGGCTCCGAAGAAGATACCGCGGACGAACTCGCCGAACTGCACGGCGATCGGTTGGTCCAGCCCCAGCCGTTCGATGGTGGCCTGGATGGCCTCCGGGGTGGGAGCCCGCCCCACGTACATGGTGGCGAGTTGTTCGGTGGTGCGGCCCGCCCATCGCGGCACCACGTAGAAGATGGCGAAGGTGACCATGGTGACCACGGCCAAGAGCAGCAGCCCGGCGCCCAGTCGGCGCAGGATGTAGGTCAGCATGGCGCGTGCTTTCTATCGTCGGTACCCGAGCCCCGGGGCCCTGGCCCGGGGCGATGGTGACTCCACCCCCGAAGCCAAACACTAACCCACGGAAACCAGGCGTTCACGGCTAGTGACCGGCGTGTACGCGGGCGCCCGGCATGCCGAGGGCGGCGCCCCTCCAGGAGACCGCCGCCCTCGAACCCGTCACACCGGTCAGTCGGTGTTGCCGGTGCCCAGACTCATGTAGTCGTACATGCTGTAGCCCGCGTGGTAGTACACGTTGGTCAGGTTGGCCGGCCGGTACAGCACCGTACGTTCGAACACCGCCGGCAGGATCGCGGCCTGCTCCATGGCCCGCTCATCGATCTGGGTGTAGATCGAGGCCCTGGCGTCGGGGTCCTCCTCGGAGACGACCTCGTCGAACCACTCGTTGATCTGGTCGTCGTCCAGCTCGGCGATGTTGGAGTTGCCCGCCTCCTGGATGGAGTCACCGTCCAGGATCTTGCTCATGAAGCCGTAACCGCTGGCCCAGTCCGGAGCCCACCCGTAGACGGTCAGACCCAGGTCGTTGTCGTGCACGAAGTCCGGGGAACCCGCCTGGGTGTTGGTGAAGGTGTCGGAGGGGTACTGCTTGATCTCCGTCTCGATGTTCACCCGGGCCAACGCCTGCTGGAGCGCCTCGGCGGTGCTCACGTCGGCGGGGCGGTCGGCGCGAGCGCCGATGGAGGTGGAGAACCCGTCGGGCTGCCCGCACTCCTCCAACTTCTCCTGTGCCATCTCCAGGTCGCCCTTGTTGTCCTCGGACGGGTACAGGTCGATGCTCGGGTCCGCCCCGGGCAAGGACGTGGGCATGATCTGGGTGGCGATGTCACCGCCGGTGTCGCCACCCCAGGCGCGCTGCAGGGCGTCCCGGTCGGCCGCGTACATGATGGCTTCGCGGCAGGCGGGGTCGTTCAGGGGTTCGATGACGGTGTTGACGTTGACGTAGCGCAGGGTGCTGGTCTGCGGGTTGTCGATGTTGTGGCGCTCGGCCTCGTCGGTGATCAGGGTGCCCTTCATGGCCGGGCCCACACCGGTGCCGCCCAGGTCGACGTCGAGTTCGCCGTTGACCAGACGCTGGTCGATCTCGTTCTGGTCGACGCCCAACTGCACCTCGACCCGGTCCGGCAGAGCCTTGCGGATCGGGTCGGTCTCGGGGTCCCACTCCTCGTTGCGCACCAGGTTCAGGGACGCGCCGGGCCGGTACTCTCCGTCGAACTTGTAGGGCCCGGAGGAGACCACGTTGCTCTGGTACTGCTCACCACGGTCGGCGTCGGCGGGCACCGGCGCGGTCTGCGGCTGGATGAGCACGTACGGGAACTCCGAGAAGCTCGTGTTCAGGTGGAAGATCAGGGTGTGGTCGTCCGGGGTCTCGATCCCGTCGAACCCTTCGAGCGGGTCGTCCTCGTTGGCGTAGGGGCCCTCGTAGTCGTCGCTGTCGGCGAGCAGTTCCTGGAAGTACTTGGGTCCGTTGGGAAGTGCCTGGTCGCCGAAGTTGCTGCGCGCGATGGCGTATTTGACGTCCTGGGCGGTGATCTCCGAGCCATCCTCGAAGCGCAGGCCCTCCTTGAGGCGGACCGTCCACTCCGTGGAGTCCTCGTTTCCCTCGGGCATCTCCTCGGCGAGGTCGGGCTGGAGCTCCACGCCCTGTTCGCCGGGGGCCTCGGTGTAGGTCAGCAGGGTGCGGGCGTAGTAGCGGGAGAAGTTCCACACGAACGCGTAGTAGGTGTTGCCCGGGTCCGGTGAGTCGAAGTCGGCGGAGATGGCGTAGCGCAGGGTTCCGCCGGTCTCGTCGGAGGGGTTGACGACGGCGGTCTCGCCCTCGTTGAACTCGGCGTCGGACTGTCCCGCCCCGCCTCCCCCGCCCGCGCCGCCACAGGCGGACAGGACCAGGGCCAGGGCGGTGCCGGCCGCGGCGGGCGCCATGATTCGTCGGAGCACGCCGGACCATCGGGGCGGCCCCTGACGCGTGAAGTGATGGGTGGTCACCTTGCCTCCTGGTGGGATTCGGTGGTGATGGAGTGCGGAGCACGTCCCTGTGAGTGGGTGGGTACCGACCGTGACGACCATAGACGGGGTCGTTCAGTCGGAGGAACGCGGGTCGAAGGCGTCGCGCAGACCGTCACCGAAGAGGTTGAACGCCAGGACGGTGATGAAGATGGCCAGACCCGGGACGATCACGAAGTGCGGTGACGTGGTGTAGAAGCGCAGCGCGTTCTCCAGCATGCCGCCCCAGGTCGCCATGGGCGGGTTGATGCCCACCCCCAGGAAGCTCAGGGCCGCCTCGAAGAGGATGTTGGTGGGGATCAGCAGGGTGGAGTAGACGAGGATCGGGGTGATGAGGTTGGGCAGGATCTCGCGGAAGACGATGTGGGTGTTGCCGGACCCCAGGCTGCGGGAGGCCTCCACGAACTCGCGTTCCTTGAGGGTGAGGGTCTGTCCGCGCACGACGCGGCCGATGTAGGGCCAGTTGAAGAACCCGATGATGAACACCAGGACACCGATGCGCAGGTAGTTGCCCTCCAGGCCGAAGGCCCCGTCGGGGATGACACCGACCAGGGCGATGGCGAACAGCAGCAGCGGGAAGGCGAGGAAGATGTCCATGGTGCGGCTGATGACGGTGTCGACCCAACCACCGAAGTAGCCGGCGAGGATGCCGAGGACGGTACCGATGACCACGCACACCACGGTGGCGACGGTGGCGACCAGCAGTGAGGTCCGCGCACCGTAGACGATGCGGCTGAACAGGTCGCGCCCGTTGACGGGTTCGACCCCCAGAAGGTGTTCGGCGCTGATGCCGCCCCAGGGGTCGAGTCCTTGGGTGGTGTTGCCGGGGTCGCGCAGCACACCGCCGGTGAGCGGGTCGACGAGCCCCTGGTTGAACTGGTTGGGCGGGTGACCGAACCAGGCTGCGAGCAACGGCGCGCACAACGCGATGAGGATGAGCAGGATGACGATGACGCCGCCGGCCATGCCGACCTTGTCCCTGCGGAAGCGTCGCCAGGCGATCTGGCGCAGGGATCTGCCGGCGGCACCCTCGGCACCCGCCGCGACGGCTTCCGGGTCGGCGTGTTGGGACGACTCGGGCACGTCCATCGGTGTGGTCATGTACCCCCACCCCCGATCTCCAGTAGTGACTACATCACCACGCAGAGTGTGCATCAGTGGTCGTGAGGGTTTCCAGTGTCCGCGCCGAAGACGAACGGGCCGGGCACCCCCTTTTGGGAAATGCCCGACCCGAGCCCTCGTGAGCGGTTCGTTTGTTCGGTGGTTCGCCCGTTCGGCCGTCAGCGGCCGCGCAGGTCCCGGTAGCGAAGGACCAGCGCTTCGGTCGAGGCGTCCAGGCCGGGCACCTCGGCGCCCTCGGTGAGCGCGGGCTCCACCTTCTTGGCCAGGACCTTGCCGAGCTGGACCCCCCACTGGTCGAAGGAGTTGATGTTCCACACCGCCCCCTGCACGAACACCTTGTGCTCGTAGAGGGCCACGAGCTGACCCAGGGTGGAGGGGTCGAGCCGTTCGGCGAGGATCGTGGTGGTGGGCCGGTCACCCGAGAAGGAACGGTGCGGCACCAGTTCGGGGCTCACCCCCTCGGCGGCTACCTCCTCCTCGGTGCGGCCGAAGGCCAGGGCCTGCCCCTGCGCGAACATGTTGGCCATCAGCAGGTCGTGTTGGGGCACCAGCGACTCGGCCAGGTCGAGGGCCGGTCGGGCGAAACCGATCAGGTCGGCCGAAACGAAACGGGTGCCCTGGTGCAACAGCTGGAAGTAGGCGTGCTGACCGTTGGTGCCGGGGGTCCCCCACACCACCGGACCGGTCTGCCAGGTGACGGGACGCCCGTCACGTTGGACCGACTTGCCGTTCGACTCCATGTCGAGCTGTTGCAGGTAGGCGGGGAAACGCGCCATGTGGTGGCTGTAGGGCAGCACGGCGTGCGACTGGGCGTCGAAGAAGCCGCCGTACCAGACGCCGAGGAGCCCGAGCAGGAACGGCAGGTTGCGTTCGACCGGTGCGGTGGCGAAGTGGGTGTCCATGAGGTGGAACCCGGCGAGCATCTCCCGGAAGGACTCCGGTCCGATCGCCACCATGAGGGAGAGGCCGATGGCGGAGTCGTAGGAGTAACGGCCACCCACCCAGTCCCAGAACTCGAACATGTTGGCGGTGTCGATACCGAACTTCGCGACTTCTTCGGCGTTGGTGGACACGGCCACGAAGTGACGGGCGATCGCGTCGTCACCGGCGCCGAGCCCTTCGAGCAGCCAATCACGGGCGACGGTGGCGTTGGTGATGGTCTCGATGGTGGTGAAGGTCTTGGAGGCCACCACGAACAGGGTGTGCTCGGGGTCGGCGTCGATGAGCGCCTCGTTCAGGTCGGCGCCGTCCACGTTGGAGACGAACCGGAACTCCAGGCCGCGGTCGGTGTAGGGCAGAAGCGCCTCGTAGGCCATGGCCGGGCCCAGGTCGGAGCCGCCGATACCGATATTGATCACGCGGGTCACCGGCCTGCCGGTGTGCCCGAGCCAGGCGCGCGAGCGCACCTTCTCGGCGAAGCCCGCCATCTTGTCCAAGACCTCGTGCACCTCGGGGACCACGTCCCGGCCGTCGGCTCGGATGACCTGCTCTCGGGGCGCGCGCAGAGCGGTGTGCAGGACGGCACGGTCCTCGGTGACGTTGATGCGTTCACCGCGCAGCATGGCGTCGCGCAGCCCGGTCACCCCGGTGGCGGCGGCCAGGTCGGTCAGCAACCCCAAAGTCCGGTCGGTGACGAGGTTCTTGGAGTAGTCGACGTGCAGCGAACCCACGTCGAGGCCGTAACGTTCGGCCCGCTTCGGGTCGTCGGCGAAGAGCCCGCGCAGATGGGTCTCGCCCAGCCCGGCGCGGTGCTCACGCAGGCGGACCCACTCGTCCCTGCGGTCCAGCGGAGTGCAGGCCTGATCGCCGGTGCCCTCGGTCGACGGCAGGGGTGTGCTGGCAGACATCCGGTGACTCCTCGTCGTCCATGCTCCGGGTGTGCGCGGGTCCACGGTCGCCCGGCCCACGCGCCGCGCCCGGGAATCGGTGGCTGTGCCCCTACCTTCCCACGAAAGGGGTCGACGTCGTGGACCGTGCGGGTGGAGAAGGTCAGACGGGGCTGCGATCACCGCTCTGGTCGTTGCGCGGCTCGCGCAGGCGGGCGATCTCCTCGCGCAGGGACCGCAGTTCGACGAGGATCTGGCGTTGCCCCTCGTCGGGGCCGCTTTGGGGGCCACCATCGGGTCCCCTCGCGCCCTGGCCCGACTCGCCGCCCCCACCGCCGGCCTCGCGTTCCTCGTGTCCCGCCTTGTCGAGCGCCTCCACCGCGACGGCGATGAACAAATTGAGCGCGATGAGCGTGGACACCAGCACGAAGACCACGAAGAAGACCCATGCCAGGGGTTGGGCCTTCATGACCTCCTTGGCGATGTTCCCCCAACCGTCCGCGGTGAAGATCTGGAAGAGGGTGAACAGGGACGTCCACAGGTCACCGAAGTAGCGGGGGGTGTCGTCGCCGAAGAGCTTGGTGGCCATCACAGCCGACACGTAGAGCAGCAGCGCCACCAGCACCATGATGGAGACCATGCCCGGCAGGGCACGGAAGAGGCCCGCCACCACGTGTCGCAGGGTCGGTATCACCGACAACAACCGCAGGACCCGTAGGACCCGGAGCACCCGCAGCACCGCGAACGGTCCGGTGGCCGGCAACAGCGCGATACCGATGATGATCACGTCGAACCAGCCCCAGGCGTCGCGCAGGAAGTCCTTGCGGTACGCGAAGATCCGTAGGGTCAACTCGACGACGAACAGGGTCAGGATCACCCTGTCGATACCGGTGAGCAGGTCACCGTGTGCCTCCATCACCGATTTGGACGTCTCGAAGCCGAGGATGACGGCGTTGATCAGGATGAGGGTGATGACTCCGGTCTGGAACCAGAATGCGTCGACCAGGGATCGGACCCGTTCGCGTGCGGTCACTAGGAGGGGAACTCCGTCTCTTCATGTCGGACAGGCGACGAAAAATCCTACCGCCGCACACTGCGCCTCGATTCATCCTCGTCGCCCTCGGTACACGGCCCACTGGTGCCCACCGGCGGAAACGGGCATGATCGATGTAGGGAACCGAGGCGAGGGGGCCGCCTGTGACGGAATCCGCGAACACGACCGGAGAACCCGGCGGGGACGCCGAGGACATCGACGACGTCGACGCCGAGATGGACGTGGGAGCCCCGGACCAGGACACCGCCGTGGCGGAGTACCTGGAGGAGCACCCGAACGACTACCACATCGAGGAGATCGATGACCACGAGGTACTCGGTATAGACGCGGAGACGCGTCAGGAGGTTCCGGATGAGGCCACCGGAACCGAGGATGAGAACCCGCCGGCTCGGAGCCGCGAGGAGACGTCCCGTCTGTTGCGCGCCGAACAGTACGCCGAACGCGTGGAACGCCGCCTGGAGGGGTGAGCGCTCGCTCGACGCCCCTTGTGGGGCTCGGTGTCAAGGGCCCTCAGCGTTCGGGTTCGCCCCCGAGCGAGGTACCCACGGAGCGCAGGTGGGAACGCAGCCAACGTTCCACCCGCAAGACGTGGGCGGTCGCCGTCGCCCGCGCGGCCTCGGGGTCGCGATCGCGGAGGGCCTCCAGGATGCGCCGGTGGTCCTCGTACAGGTCCCGGGCGATGCCTGCGGCGTCGTGGCCGGCCCAGACCCGTTCGTTGAGGGTGGGCGAGGAGAGCCCGGCGTGCACGGCTGTCAGGGTGGCGTTGCCGGCGCACGCCACGATCCCGCGGTGGAAACCGAGGTCGAAGGCACCGGAGTCGCCCGGTTCGGCGGAGCGGTCGGTGTCCTCCAACCGGTCCAGCATCTCGCCGATGCGCTTCAGGTCCTCATCGGTGGCGCGGGCCGCGGCGATGGCGGTGGCGGCGGGTTCGATCATCCGCCGCACCTGCAATACCTCCAGCAGGGTGGGGTCAGGGGAGACCTCCGAGAGGACCCCGAAGGCCTCCAGGAGGTCGTCGGGACGCAAAGCGGTGACGTACACGCCCGCGCCATGGCGGACCTCCAGGACGCCGAGTGTGGTGAGGATGCGGATGGCCTCGCGCACCGAGCCGCGGGAGACGCCGAAGCGCGCCGAAAGGTCGCGTTCCGTGGGCAATCGCTGTTGAGGTCCTACCTCTCCCGTCGAGATCATCGCCTTGATCTGCTCGACCGTCCGCTGCGCGACCGGCGTGCGCACTCCGTCAACCACGCGTCTCCCCCACCTTTGTCGCTGTGAACACGCTGACATCCTATCCGCTCGGCGCATCGCCCCTCTTGCCCACGGCATCAAGTTGCTGCACAGTGGTCGGACCACTCGGCGTCCCGTATACGCGGCGCGTCGAGCGCCCCGTCGGCGTCGAGCCCCGCATCATCATCGAGTGGGACCGATGGGGCACGAAGGAGGCACATGCGGATCGCGTTGTTCATCACCTGCGTCAACGACACGCTCTTCCCCGATACCGGCCGCGCGGTCGTGCGGTTGCTGGAGCGGCTGGGTCACGAAGTGGTCTTCCCCGCCGGCCAGACCTGCTGCGGCCAGATGCACTACAACACCGGCTACCGAAGGCCCGCGGCCCGCCTCGCGGTGCGCTTCGTCCAGACCTTCGATGGGGCCGACGCCGTCGTGGTCCCGTCCGCCTCGTGCGCGGCCATGGTGCGGGACCACTATCCGAAGCTGGGCCGCACCGGCAGCCGACTGTCCCGGAAGATGGCCGACCTGGGACCTCGCGTGTACGACCTCACCGAGTTCCTCGTGGACGTGCTCCAGGTGACCGACGTGGGCGCGTACTACCCGCACAAGGTGGTCTACCACCCCACCTGTCACGGGTTGCGGTTCCTGGGTCTGGGCGACCGCCCCTACCGGCTGCTGCGCGCGGTACGCGGCCTTGAGTTGTTGGAACTGCCCGGGGCCACCGAGTGCTGCGGATTCGGCGGAACGTTCTCGGTCAAGAACGGCGACGTGTCCGCCGCGATGGGATTCGACAAGGCACGCCACGCTGTGGAGACCGGCGCCGAGGTGCTGTGCGCGGTGGACAACTCATGTCTGATGCACATCGGCGGAACGCTGTCGCGGCAACGGTCGGG
Source organism: Nocardiopsis sp. NPDC055879 (assembly GCF_053615935.1). Lineage (NCBI taxonomy): Bacteria > Bacillati > Actinomycetota > Actinomycetes > Streptosporangiales > Nocardiopsidaceae > Nocardiopsis > Nocardiopsis sp. NPDC055879. The sequence goes on along the minus strand of NZ_JBSHCT010000016.1, from coordinate 94,172 downwards.
CATGCGGATCACCCACATCGCGGAGATCCTGGCGAGCACGGAGAAGGAGTACGCGAACCTATGAGCAGTGCGACGTTCCTGGGCATGCCGCCCTTTCCCGAGGCGGCCCGCGGCGCCGTGGCGGATTCACGCACCCGGCACAACCTGCACAAGGCCACGCACACGATCCGCGGCAAACGCGACGCCGTCGTCGGTGAACTGGGCGACGACTGGCAGCACCTGCGTGCCGAAGGCGAGGCGATCAAGACCCACACCCTGCGCCACCTGGACCACTACCTCGAGGAGTTGGAGGAGTCGGTCCGCCGCGCGGGCGGAACCGTTCACTGGGCGGCCGACGCCACCGAGGCCAACGCGATCGTCACCCGCCTGGTGAAACGGACCGGTGAGTCCGAGGTGGTCAAGGTCAAGTCGATGGCCACCCAGGAGATCGAGCTCAACAACGCCCTGGAGGCTGCGGGCATCACCGCCTACGAGACCGACCTGGCCGAGCTGATCGTGCAGTTGGGCGAGGACCTGCCGTCCCACATCCTGGTGCCGGCCATCCACCTGGGTCGTGCGCAGATCCGGGAGATCTTCCTGGACAAGATGGCCGAGTGGGGCGTCCCCGCACCGGAGGGCCTGACCGATGACCCGCGGGCGCTGGCCGAGGCCGCCCGGGTCCACCTACGGGAGTTGTTCCTGCGCGCGAAGGTGGCGGTGTCGGGCGCCAACTTCGCGGTGGCCGACACCGGCACGCTCGTGGTCTTGGAGTCGGAGGGCAACGGGCGCATGTGTCTGACCATGCCGGAGACGCTCATCTCGGTGGTGGGCATCGAGAAGATCGTGCCCACGTGGTCCGACCTCGAGGTGTTCATGCAGTTGTTGCCGCGTTCCTCCACCGGTGAGCGGATGAACCCCTACACCTCGACCTGGACAGGGGTGACGCCCGGGGACGGGCCACAGGACTTCCACCTGGTGCTGTTGGACAACGGTCGCACCGACGTGCTCGCCGACACCGTGGGGCGCCAGGCGCTGCGCTGCATCCGGTGCTCGGCGTGCCTGAACATCTGCCCGGTCTACGAACGCACCGGAGGGCACGCCTACGGTTCGGTCTACCCGGGGCCGATCGGTGCGATCCTCAGCCCTCAGCTGCGCGGGATGTCCTCGGAGGTGGACCGTGCGCTGCCGTACGCGTCGTCGCTGTGCGGGGCCTGCTACGACGTGTGCCCGGTGGCCATCGATATCCCCGAGGTTCTGGTGCACCTGCGCGAACAGGTGGCGTCCACCGACGCGCCCCTGGGCGAGAAGGCCATGATGGCGGGCGCAGAGGCGGTGTTCGGTTCCTCGATGGCGTTGGACGCGGTCCAGCGCGCGGCCGGTGTGGTGCGCGGCGCGGTGCCCGAGCACCTGCCGGGGCTCGCGGGCAAGTGGACCGACACCCGGGACATCCCCGACATTCCCAAGGGCTCCTTCCGCTCATGGTGGAACGAACGAGAGGAAGGCCGGTGATGGGCGGCTCCCGTGAACGTGTACTGGCGCGGGTTCGCGCGGCGTTGGCCGACGTGCCCGCCGACGAGCCGGTGGAGCGTCACCAACGCCGCTCCTACGCCGACGGCCACTTCGAGGGGGACGCCCTGGAGGTACTGGTGGATCGTTTGTTGGACTACAAGGCGTTGGTGGAGCGGGTACCGGAGGAAGAACTTCCGGTTCGGATCGCGGCTGCGCTGGAACGGCGTGGCGCGGCTCGTGTGGTGGTCCCACCGGGGTTGCCACCGGAGTGGCTGGCCGGATCCTCTGTGGAACGTGTGGGCGATGGGCCCGACGCCCCCTTGTCGTCGGCCGACCTGGACGCCACCGACGGGGTGGTGACCGGTTGCGCGGTGGCCATCGCCGAGACGGGCACCATCGTCCTGGACGCGGGCCCCGACCAGGGCCGCCGGGCGCTGACCCTGGTCCCCGACTACCACCTGTGCGTGGTCCGGACCGACCAGGTCGTCGACGGGGTCCCGGAGGGGGTGCGTCGGTTGGATCCGGCACGGCCCCTCACCTGGATCAGTGGGCCCTCGGCCACCAGCGACATCGAACTCAACCGGGTGGAGGGCGTGCACGGCCCGCGCACCTTGGAGGTGTTGTTGGTGGAGACCCGGGTCTGAGAGCGGCCCGATCGTCGCAGATGGGGGCGGTCGAGGTAGGGCGTGCCTTACCTCGGTGGGTGAGGCACGACCTCGACCACTCCTCCACTCTGCCCTCTCGTGCGAGCCGACCCCGGATCCCTAGCGTTGACGGAAACGGAGTCGACACGAGGGACGGATCGCATGGCATTCCCCCTACGAACGATCGGCGCCCTGGCCGGGGTGCTCGGCCTGGTCACCGTGGCCGGCTGCGGCGCGGAAAGCGCCGTCCTGACCGGTGCCGAGGAAGGACACCCGACTCCGCCCCGGGTGTCCCTGCCCGAACCCACCGGCGAATACGCGGTGGGCGGCACCGAATTCCACCTGATGGACGACGAGCGCGAGGATCCGTGGGTCGACGGCGCCCGGGAACTCATGGTGACGATGTGGTATCCGACCGAGGCCGACACCGGGGAGCGGGCGCCTTACCTGACCGAGGCGGAGGCCGAGGCGACCCTGGCCGAACTCGACCTGGACGACCTCCCCGCCGAGTCACTCATCCAGGTGGACACGCACACCTCACCGGACACCGCTCCCATCGACGAGGCCGATCTGCCGCTGGTGTTGTTCTCCCCCGGCTCCGGGCTCTCCCGGGTGTGGGCGTCCTCGCTCGCCACGGAGTTGGCCTCGCACGGATTCGCGGTGGCGGGGATCGACCACCGGAACGAGGCCGCCCCGGTGGAGTTCCCCGACGGGCTGGTCGAGGAGTGCGTCGGCTGCCAGGCCCAGGACTGGGATCTGGGTGCTCGCACCCGCGCCGCCGACGTCACCTTCCTGCTCGACGAGCTGGAAAGGGGCGAGGTCCTGGAATGGTCGCCCACTTTGAACACCGGGGCCGTGGGCATGATCGGGCATTCCTGGGGAGGCAGCGCGGTCGCCCAGAGCATGTTGGACGAGGATCGGGTGGCCGCCGGAATCAACCTGGACGGGCCCTATTACGCCTCCCAGTTGGAGGGTGAGATCAACCGGCCCCTGGCACTGCTCGCCAACGACCAGGGCAACCCCTGGGAGGGATGGGACGAGCGTTGGGAGGGGCTGACCGGTTGGCGACAGTGGATCCGCGTCACCGACTCGGGTCACTCCAACGCCTTGGACAGAGGCGTGATCATGGACCGGTTGGGGCTGCGCGAACTCCTCACCCCGGAACAGTGGCGAGCACAGTTCGGTGATCTGGAACCCGAGCACGGCGTGCGGCTCACGCGCGACTACTCCACCGGGTTCTTCGACCACCACCTGCGTGGCGGAGAGCAACCGATCCTGGACGACCCGCAGAGCGTCCATCCCGAGCTGGTCGAGGTGGGCCCGGAAGAGTGAGGCCCTTCTCCGCCGGCCGGTGGGGGCGCCGGCACGTCGACCCTGACGTACCGGCGCCCCCACTTTTTCCGTTCACCGCGCCGCACCACCTGCGAGAAGCCTCAAAGCCCGATGGGGTAAGGCTTTCGACCTTGTGGAATCCGCTTTCCCAGGGGGAGAATACGGCTGCCCCGCCACCACGGCGGCCCACCGTGAAGGGAACCCATGACCGACGCCACCCCCGCCATCGACTCGACCGTCCCCCACTCCGCCCGGGTATGGAACTACTGGCTCGGCGGGAAGGACCACTACCCGGTCGACCGTGAACTGGGCGAGCAGATCGAACAGGCCTTCCCCGAGATCGTGGAGATCGCCCGGGCCGACCGGCAGTTCATCATCCGCTCCATCACCCACCTCGCCAAGGAAGAGGGTGTCCGCCAGTTCCTCGACGTCGGGACCGGGTTGCCCACCGCGAACAACACCCACCAGGTCGCCCAGGCTGCCGCGCCGGACGCCAAGGTCGTCTACGTGGACAACGACCCCATGGTGTTGGCCCACGCCCGAGCCCTGCTCACCAGCACCCCCGAGGGCAGCACCCACTACATCGACGCCGACCTGCTCCAGCCCGAAGCGTTGCTGGCCCAGGCACGCGAACACCTGGACTTCACACAACCGATCGCGCTGACCTTCATGGGCACCCTCGTGCACTACCCGGCCGACGACGAGCTCTACGCCCTCGTTCGCACCTACGTGGACGCGCTGCCCTCGGGGAGCTTCCTGGCGCTGAACGACAGCACGAACACCAGTCAGCAGATCATCGACTCGGCCGTCGCGTGGAACCAGAACGCCGCCCTGCCCATCCACCTGCGCTCCCCCGAGCAGGTCGAGGCCTACTTCGAGGGTCTGGAGCTGTTGGAGCCCGGCGTCGTCTCCCTCCCCTACTGGCGTCCCGACCCGTCACGGGTCGGAGAGATCCGTGAGGCCGCCCAGTACGGAGGCGTGGCCCGCAAGCCCTGACATCCACGGACGAAGCCCACCCGTACCGGCCGGTAGGATGGCCTGTCGGTTCAGGTCCCCTTCGACCAGGGAGAACACGTGGGCAGGAAAGGTCGCCGACACGGCACCGACCGGGGCGTCCAAGAGTGGGCCGGGCCCTCCCCCGACGACACCCCCATGGAGGTGATCGGCCAAGCCGTCGACGCCATCGTCGGTCGCCGCGAAGGGTCCGGGGTGGACCTCGCAGCGGCTCGCCTGGCCGACGTGGAGGACACCCACTGGGCGGGGGCTGCCGCGCGCTCGCTCTTCGACACCCTGCTGTTCGGGGTGGCCGACGCCTGGGCACGCGGTTGGCAACCCGCCGAAACCGTCCGCCACGTGCGGCGTGAGGCGGACGCGTTGGCCGCGGCGGTGTGCGCCGACGCCGTCACCGTCGACCTTGAACGCCATTCCCTCGCCACCGTGGACCCTCGATGGACCGAGCAGGTGCGTGCCCTCGGTGTGGACACCGCCCACCTGTCGGAGGAACGACATCTGGACCACCTGTCCGCCGAGCACGGGCTGATGCGGTTCGAGGCGGTCGAGGTGGTGCTGCGGCTGCTGGCGATCCTGCGCACCCTTCCACCGATGCGTCGTCTGGGCCCACCGCCCGGGACGTTCCGGCCCGGCACCCGGGCCCCGGCGGCCGTGGACCAGGGTCGATTGCAGCGGGTTCGGGCGTTGCTGGCCAAGGCCGAGTCCACCGAGTTCCCCGAAGAGGCCGAGGCACTGACCGCCCGAGCCCAGGAGATGATGGCCCGGCACAGCATCGACCTGGCCTTGGTGGAGGCCGATCCCGAGGAACCGGACGCCGCCTCCGCGCGCAGGCTTCCGGTGGACTCCCCCTACGACGAGCACCGTGCCGTGCTGCTCAACGAGGTGGCCGAGGCCAACCACTGTCGTGCCGTGTGGCACCGCGAGCTGGGTCTGAGCACCGTGATGGGTTTTCCCGGCGACGTGGAGGCGGTGGACCTGCTCTACACGTCGTTGTTGGTCCAGGCGGAAAAGGCCATGCGGGTGAGCGGATCGGCTCGGGACAGGTCCGGGCGTGGAGCACGCAAGGACTACCGGGCCTCGTTCATGGCGGCGTTCGCCGTGCGGGTCGGTGAACGGCTCACCGAGTCCGCACGAGCGACCGAGGAGGCGGTCGGCGCCGAGACCGGCACCGACCTGGTTCGGGTGTTCGCCGCGCGGGAGAGCGCGGTGGAGGCCGCCGTGGACGAGGCTTTCGGCGCGTTGACCACCTCGCGGGTACGGGGCCCCGCCGACCCCGACGGGTGGTATGAGGGCAGGGCCGCCGCCGACGCCGCGTCCCTGGGAACCCGCAGCGGTGTCACCCGCTGAGTCCCTCGGTCCGACCGGGATCCGGAGCGGCCGGGTTCCGGCCGGCCCCCTGTCGTGGGAAAACCGGTGGCTTCGGGGAGACCGTCACCGGTAGAACCTCGGTATGCACAAGTACCCCCGCACCCGGCACATTCGTGGGTCGCGGCTTCAGGCCGGCGACCACGACCTGGCCGCGGCGCCCTTCGACGTGCTGCGCGGGCGGCACCTCGTGGTGGAGGAGAAACTCGACGGGGCCAACGCGGGGATCGGTTTCGGCCCTGGCGGTGAACTGCGGTTGCAGAGCCGGGGCCACTACCTGACCGGTGGTCCACGCGAGCGCCAGTTCGGCCCGTTCAAGGCCTGGGCGGCGACCGTGGCCCCGACGTTGTGGCCCCGGTTGGGTGAGCGCTACGTGCTGTACGGGGAGTGGCTGTACGCCAAGCACACGGTGTTCTATGACACGCTCCCCCACTACTTCTGCGAGTTCGACGTGCTGGACACCGTGGAAGACGCTTTCCTTTCCACACGACGCCGACGTGAGTTGTTGGCGGGTACCCCGGTGGTGTCGGTACCGGTGCTTCATGAGGGTCCGATCGCGTCCCTCGACGCACTCACCGCGTTGGTGGGCCCCTCGCTCTACCGCAGTGGAGTCTGGCGCGAGATCCTGTCCGAGGCGGCGGTGGCCGGTGGCGTCGACCCCGCGCGGGCGCTGACCGAGACCGACGCCTCCGACCTCATGGAGGGCCTGTACGTCAAGGTCGAGGAGGGTGACCTGACCGTCGACCGGTACAAGTGGGTGCGTTCGGGGTTCACCTCCGCCCTCGCGGATTCGGGCGGCCACTGGATGGACCGTCCCCTCATCGCCAACGCCCTGGCCGACCCGGAGGTGCTCTATGCGGGAGTTCGCTGACCTGTGTCCCGCTCCCCCGCACTGGGATCTGGATTGGAGCGCCGTACGGGACGCTTTCGGGTGGGTGCGCGACCTGGACGGGGTCGAGCAGGACCCCGTGCATCACGCCGAAGGCGATGTGGAGGTGCACACCCGTATGGCCTGTGAGGCGCTGGCCGAGCTGCCCGCGTGGCGGGCCAGACCGGAGTCGGAGCGGGTGCGCCTGTTCGCCGCGGTACTCCTGCACGACGTGGCCAAGCCCGTGTGCACGCGACGGGACGGGGAGGGGCGTGTCACCGCCCACGGGCACTCGCGCCGGGGGGACCTCATGGTGCGCCGCATCCTGTGGGAGGCGGGGGCGCCGATCGGTTGGCGCGAGCACGTGGCGTCCCTGGTTCGCCACCACCAGGTGCCGTTCTGGGCCCTAGAACGCCCCGACCTGCGCAATATCGTGTTCCGGGTGAGCCTCACCGCGCGCAACGACGACCTGGTGCTGCTGGCCACCGCCGACATCTTGGGCCGCTGTTGCGGGGACACCGCCGAGGTGCTGGAGAACATCGACCTGTACACCGAGTACTGCGCAGAGCAGCGTTGTCTGGACGGCCCGCGCGACTTCCCCTCCGACCATGCCCGGTTCTGGTTCTTCCGCAAGCCCGACCGCGACCCCGATTACGCCGCCCACGACGACACCCGGCTCACCGTGACGGTGATGTCGGGGTTGCCCGGTGCGGGCAAGGACCACTGGATCGGTGAAAACCGCCCCGATCTGCCCGTGGTGAGTCTGGACGCGCTCCGTGCCGAGCTGGGGATCCCCGCCACCGCCGACCAGCGCCCGGTCGCCGTGGCGGCCACCGAACGCGCCCGTGAGCACCTGCGCGCCGGGCGTTCCTTCGTCTGGAACGCCACGCACGTCTCGCGCGACCTACGCGACAGGTCCGTGGGTTTGGCGGCCGACTACGGGGCGCGGGTGGAGATCATGGCGTTGGAGGCCCCGCCCCGGGTTCTACGGGAGCGGATGGCGCGGCGGCCGTCCCCTGTTCCGACCGCCGCGATGCGACGTCTGGTCCACAAGTGGGAGACGCCCGATCCGACCGAGGCCCACCGGGTCGTGCACGACGCGACGGCGTGAGCCCGCGACGGCTCCGAACCCGTCCGCGGCGAGATCGGTCGGGGTTCAGAAGCTGTCCGGCGCCGTCCCCGACGGAGTGCTCTCGGGGGCGGCACCGGCCATCAGCCAGCGGGTGACGCCGACCTCCAGCAGGGATCGGCGTGGGTCGGCTCCGTAGGGTGTGCGGGGATCCCAGCCGTAGCGCTCCTCGAAGGCGGCGAGCACATCGTCGGGGAAGTCCTCGCGCACGGTCGCCCGCCCCTGGGCCACGACGGGCCGGTCACCATCCTCCAGAGCCAGGCTCACCCTGGGGTCGCGCAATGCGTTGCGGACCTTCACCGAGCGGGTCGAGGCCCCGATCCACCAGCGTTCGCGCAGGTGGACGAACCACACGGGCACCAAGTGCGGGGAGCCGTCCGCGCGCAGGGTGCACAGCCAGACGTTGCGCTCGCCCGCCAAGCGTCGCAGGACGTTTCGGGGTGTGGGGGCCAGGTTCGGGGCGCCATCACCGGTCACGGCTCTCCTTCGTTTCGGTTCACCGGAGGAGGCTAGGACCTCGACCCTGGTTCAGGTCAACCGACCGCACCCGTGTTCGGCTCGAACAGAATCAAAACCGCGGGAAAAATTCGACACATCACGATTTCCCCCCTTGCCACCCGGCGCCACACGTTCTACAACCACGGGCAAGGTGAATTCTTTCCCGCTACGATGATCGCTGTCTTGGAGAACGGCGTCGATCACGCGGCCGGGGCACCACAGGCTCGACCACACAGCACGTGCCGAATTTGCGTTTATCACCTGAACGTCCTTTTCGGGTCTTTTGGGCCACACCGTTCAACCACCGGCACGGATAGCGATGTCCAGCACAGACCAACTCAATGGTGAGACCGCTCCGTCACGGGCGATCGTCAATTGGCGTCGCCGTTTCGCCCTGCTGTGGAGCGGCGTTGCCCTGTCCGGCCTCGGCACCATGACGTTCGGGTTGGCCATCCCGCTCCTGGCACTGTTCCACACAGGCTCTCCCTCCCTGGCCGGATGGATCGCGGCGGCGGGGATGGTTCCCCGGACCCTGCTGCACATCCCGGTCGGATTGGTGGTCGACCGACACGACCCCCGCAGCGTCATGATCGCCGGTCTCATCGGGCGCATCCTGTGCGTGGCCCTGTTCGTCGCCCCCGTCCTGGTACTGGACGCCCCCGTGGTGATCCTCGCCCTCGCCTCGGCCCTACACGGGGTGTGCGGAACCCTGCACTCCACCGCGGGCGCCGCCGCCGTCCCCCATCTGGTCCCACACGAGGAACTGGCAGGGGCCGCCGCCAAGAACGAGGCGCGCAACGACGCCACCCAGATGCTCGGGCGTCCTCTGGGCGGGGCCCTGTACGGGCTGGCGCATGGGCTGCCCGCGTTGTTCGACGTCCTGGTGTGCCTGCTGTCGCTGTGGGCCACGCTGCTGCTTCCCCCCATGCGCCAACAGAGCGCACCGGTGCGAAATCGACGAGCCCACCGTGATCGCCGCGATCGTCGACGCGGATCCAGGGCCATCGGGTTGGCCCGTGAACTCGCCGGGGGGTTCGTCCTGGTACGCGGTGATCGTTTCCTGCTGCTCTCACTGATGGTGTGCACGGTCACCAACGCCCTGTTCCAGGTGGTGTGGCTGGTCATCATGCTGATGACCAGCCAAGAGGGCATCTCACCATTCGTTCTGGGGCTGGTGCTGGCCGCGACCGGGGCGGGCGGCCTGCTGGGCGCGATCGCCGCGCCTTACCTGGTCCGCCGGCTGAACCCGGCCCGCATGGTGCGGGTGTGCACGTGGGCGTGGCTGGTGCTGACCGTGGTGCTGCTGAGCGCCGACCGGGCCGGCCCCGACTGGACGACGGTGGTCCTGCCGCTGATCTGGGGCGGGATCGGGTTCGTCGGCGCGCACATGAACGTCACCGTGACCACCTACCACACCGCCCACGTCCCTTCCCGGATGTTGGGTCGGCTCACCGGCACCCTGCGGTTCCTCACCGGTGCCGCCCTGCCCCTGGGGTTGTTGGCCGGGGGCTACGCGTTGGAACACCTGGGCGTGCACACCACCCTGCTTTTGGTGGTGGTCATCGCCGGGTCCGTCGCGTTGACCGTCACACTGGTTCCTCAGGCGCAGCGGGTACCAGATCATGCCCGCCCCGCCCGAACACCTCCGCGAGCTCCCGAAGCCCCTCCATCAGCTCACGATGAACCGGCTCCGCTCCCCCATCCGGATCCGGCCGTGCCTGGACGTGGCCCAGGGTCCTGTCCACCGCGTCCCTGAGCCTGTCGACCCCCTCCTGTTCGCTCGTCGGCACCAGGTCGCGCACACGTTCGACGGCGATCACCGCCTCGTACAGGTGTCCTCGGCACTCGCGCACCTCCTCGGCCAGGTCGTTCCCACCCTCTCCCGGAGGTCCGAGTCTGCGCAGCGCGCCGATCTGCCGCATGCTCTGGTCGAGCCGGTGCACCCCGTGGCGAACGTCCTCCAGGCGTTGCCGAACCTCCCGTACGCGTGCGCGCTCGCGTTCGTTCGCCCGTCGTTCCCGCTCCAAGTCGAGATTGTGCTCGGCGCGCCATCGCTCCACCGTCTCGGCCCGCCAGGCGGCCAGGGCCGTGGCCCCCAGGGTGCTGGTCGCCGTCACCACGCCGGTGATCAGCGCCACCAGAACGGTCGGGTCCACTCCTCACCCCCTCCATCGGTGTCGCGGGGGCATCTGTTCCTTGGCTTCGACGTCTCGGATCTCATCGCGCGTACGCCGCGCCTCGGAGACACCACCTCCGCCCCGAAGGGCACCCTCTAACTCGTCCAAGGCGGCCTCCGGCTGTCCCGCCAGCCACAGCACCTGGCCGATACCGGCCCGCAGACTGGGGTCACCGTGCACACGACCGGTGATGGCGGAGACCAGGTTCAGGGCGCTCGCGCGTTCTCCGCACAGGAGCCTGCTGCGCGCCTCGGCCACCAGAAGGCGGAGCACCGCGGCGCCCTCACCGATGGACTCCCGGGTTCGAGCCGCCTCGGCGTAGTACTCGGCCGCGTCCCGGAGTTCGCCTCGTTCGAAGGCCAGGTCGGCCGACAGGGTGGTGAAGAGCGCGTGTGTCCCCGGGCCGGGCGCGGGGCGGGACCGCAATGCCTGCGTGGAGTGCTCGGCGGACAGCACGAACTCCCCTCGGGTGCGCGCGCTGATCGCCACACTCAGCCGGTCCTGCTCCCCCCAGGCGCGCATCTCCCGGGCGTAGGGGGACATGGCCAGGCCCATGAGGGGTCGGGCCAGGCGGGGGTGGCGCAGGACCCAGGTGGTGCCCTCGGTATGGGTGGTGACCAACCGCCGATCCTCCAGGGTGTGGACGATGCCGAGGGTCAGGGGGCCGTTGGGGTCGACGTGCGAGGAGCCGGTCGGGCCTCGGTCTCCGGAGGCCACGAGTCTGCGCAGCCAGGCCTGTGGGACATCGGGTGGGACCAGGTGTTCGGCCGCCGATTCCTCCAAGAGCCCGGCCAGACGTTCGGTGAGGGCCCGGTCGATCTCGGTGTCGTCTTCGGGGACGAGGGTGGTCTGTTGCTCCGCCGCCTCCTCCCACAGGGTGAGGCCCAGCAACTGCACGAGCGCCGGTTCGACGTCCTTGGTGCGGTGGTCGGGGCGTCCGCCGGAGGTGCGGATGGTGCGCGCCTCCTCCACCAGCCGCCCGGGTTCCATCGGCCCGATCCGCGATCCCACCGTGGCCAGGCAGCCCGCCACCACGGAGCGGGCGGTGTCCGGGGTGAAGGGTCCCAGTGCGACCTCGGCGTGCTCGACCTCGCGTTTGTCGACGAGTCGGCGCAGTTCGTCGAGGTGTCCGCTGCGCACGGTCACCAGCAGATGCAGGTCCTCGCGGGCCTCCAGGGCGCCGAAGAGTTCCTCCAGGAAGTCCTTGCGCCACCGCTCGGGTACGGGCGAGCGACGCAGGAGGAGCTCGGTCTGGTCCAATACGGCGAACATGGGGCGAGAGCGACCGTAGCGGTCGGTTTCGGTGCGGGCGCGCAGGAAGTCGATGAGCGAGGTGCCCGGCACGTGGGTGGGGAATTCGTCCGGGCTCCACACCGCCAGCAGGGCCCGGGTGTAGGGGTTCTGGGCGGGTAGCACCGCGGAGGGGAAAACGGGGTCGAAGCGCAGGTCTCCGATGGGCAGCACCATGTGGCCCTGGTCGGCCAGAGCGGGAGCCGCGCCGGCCCGTACCAAGGAGGTCTTGCCGACGCCGCTGTCGCCGTGCAGCACCGTGAGGCGGTGCCCGGTCCAGGCCCGCGCCACCGCCTCGGTCTCCTCGTCTCGGCCGAGGAAGAGCGGGCGGTCCCGGGCCAGATAGTGGCGCAACCCGACGAAGGGACCGTGTGCGCGCCCGAGGACGGCTCGTGTCATGGAAGGGCTCCCGGCCGGCGAGAACAAGGACGGTTCTGGCGCGAAACAGCGCTGTCCATAGTGCCACGAACCAGGCGCTCTTTCGAGCCCCGGCGACATTCCTGTGGCTTTTAGGCTGTATCCGACCATGGAACGTGTCCGCGCTTCTCTGGAGAACTTGCCCAACACGAGCGCGACATAATCATGGTTGTCGATCGGGTGACGACAACGGGCACGGATGAAGTCCGCGCCCGTGACCGATACCCCGTTTTCTCATTCCGGGTCGTTGACGAACCCGGCGACCACCTCGGCGCCGGCCTCCCTCGGGTCGAGTACCGAGCGCAGGGCCTCCGCGATCACCGAATCCCCGATTCCGTCGAGGTCGTGCAGGGACAGCCCGCCGACGTCGACCAGGGCGGTGCCGCCGCCGAACTCGTGTTCCGCCATGTCCTTCCCTCCGTGTCACCGTCTTTCGACAGCCCACCGTGAAAGGACGGTGGGGACCGCCCTTTCACGTGATCATTCGAACCGGTTGTCGTAGGGAGTTCTTACCACACACCTGTCGCCGACTAACATCATCGCCTACGCTGAGTTTTCACACGTGATTCCCGAGCGACTTCCAACGACACAACACAACACCAGGGCTTTTCCACAGTGTGAGAAATAGGGAGCCTGGTGAGGCCTATGTGAAAACGGAGGACACCGAGTGACCACTTCCCAGGGGCGTTTTCCCGGCCAGGGCAGGAGCCGATTCCCGGAGGTGTGGGGCAGGGTTCCACCGCGCCACAAGAACTTCACCGGACGCACCGAACAACTCAACGAACTACGCGCTGGCCTGCTCAACCAGGTGACCGCGGTCGTACCCACCCCCGAGCCGGTGGTGCCTCGGACCCTTCACGGGTACGGCGGCGTGGGCAAGACGCTCATGGCGGTGGAGTACGCGCACCGGTTCCGGGACGAGTACGACCTGGTGTGGTGGGTGATGGCCGACCAGCCCGGCCTGGTCCGCTCCTCCTTGGCTCACCTGGCGCCGCACCTGGAACTGGCGGGGCCCGCCGTCACCGGTGTGGAGGAGGCCGCCAACGGGGTCCTGGAGGCGTTGCGCAAGGGTGATCCCTACTCTCGGTGGTTGCTCATCTTCGACAACGCCGACGAGCCCGAAGAGCTCAACGACGTCATCCCCCAAGGTCCCGGACACGTCCTCATCACCACGCGCAACCACCGGTGGGGCGGGGTGGCCGAGACCGTCCCCGTGAACGTCTTCGCCGAGCACGAGAGCGTGGAGTTCCTCAAGAAGCGCATCCCTCGGGGCATCAGCGGCGACGAGGCCACCGAGCTGGCCGAGGCGTTGGGGCATCTGCCCTTGGCCCTGGAACAGGCGGGTGCGCTGCAGTCCGAGACCGGGATGTCGGTCGGGGAGTACCTGGGGTTGTTGTCGGAACGGACCGGTCCCCTGCTCCGGGAGGGCAAGCCGCCCGAGTACCCCCAGCCCATGACGGCGGCCTGGCAGTTGTCGGTGGCCAAGCTGCAGGAGAACCTGCCCGAGGCGATGGAACTCCTGCGGTGCTGCGCCTTCTTCGGACCCGAGCCGATCCCGAGGGACCTGTTCTTCCCCGTGGACGAGGGCAGGGTGCGCCCGGAGATGGCACAGCTGATGTCCGACCCGATCCGTCTCAGCAAGGCCATCGGCCAGTTGGGACGGTACGCGTTGGTCCGTCTGGACAACTCCAACCGCACCGTCCAGGTGCACCGGCTGATCCAGGCGCTGGTACGCGAGGAACTGGACGAACAGACCCAGGAGGAGATCCGACTGGAGGTGTGGTCGCTGCTCAGCGCCGCGGCCCCCAAGAACTTCACCGATCCCGCCTCCCAGGCCCGCTACCTGGAGTTGCTCTCCCACATGCGTCCGGCGCGGGTCGCCGAGTCCGCCATCCCGCAGGTGCGGGAGTTCGGGTTGAACATGCTCGACTTCCTGTACACCTCGGGCAACTACGAGACCGCGAGCGAGCACGCACAAGGGTTCATCGAGAAGTGGAGCGCCGACTCGGGCAACGAGGATCCGCACGTACTGCGGGCCCAGGCCAAGTACGCCAACCGGCTGCGCGACCTGGGCAGGTTCACCGAAGCCCAGGACATCAACCGGGCGATCCTTCCCTCGATGACACGGGTTCTGGGCGCGAACCACTCCGACACACTCTCGGTGCTCTCCGGCCGCGGTGCCGATTACCGTGCCCGCGGTGACTTCTGGAAGGCCCGCGAACACGACGAGGAGGTACTGCGCCAGTACGAGGAGGCCTTCGGCCCCAACGACCCCGCCACCCTGCGGGCTCTGAACAACCTCGCCCTGGACCACGCGTTGACCAGTGACTTCGGCGGCTCCCAGGCCAGGCACGAACGTTCCTACATGTTGTTCAAGCGGGTCGGTCCGACCGGCGGCTCACCGGTTCTGCTCGCCTACTGGAACGCGCTGGCACAGGCGGTGCGCCTGTCCGGGGACTACACGGAAGCATGCGACCTGGGCGAAGACGCCCTGGCCTACGGTCGCGACCAGTTGGGGGTGGAGGACCCTCGCACCCTGCGCACCCAGGTGGACCTGGCCATCGCCCGCCGCCTGTCCGGGGAGGTCGAGGAAGCCCTCGACCTGGGCCAGGACGCCCATTCCCGTTACCTGCGTCTGCACGGTATCCACCACCCCAGCACCCTGGCCGCGGCGATGTGCCTGGCCAACCTGTGGCGGATGACCGGGGAACTGGACGGCGCGTTGGAACTGGCCGAGGACACCGACCTGCGCTACGCCCAGGCCTATGGCCATGACCACCCCTACAAGCACGGATGCACCAGCAACGTGGCACTCCTGTACAGGCTGTTGGGTGACCCGGAGCGAGCCCGGTCGATGAACGAGAGCGCGCTGATCGCCTTGGAGGCCCGACTGGGCCGCAACCACCACTACACGCTGGCCGCCGCCACCAACCTGGCCGGCGACCTGGCGGCGTTGGGCGACACCGACAACGCCGCCCGGCTCGGCCAGGGGACACTGCGTCGCTACCGCGAGTTGGTGGGAGAGGAACACCCCAACAGCCTGGCCTGCGCCTCCAACCTGGTGCTGGACCTGCGAGCAGAGAAGAAGTCGACGGAGGCCAAGGAACTGTCCGACCACACCTACGACGCCTATGTACGCGCCCTGGGCCGTGAACACCCCTTCACCGGCGCGTGCGAGGAGAACCGCCGTCTGGTCGCCGACTTCGACCCGCCCCTGTTGTGAGGCCGGCACACCAGCCCTGAGGCCCCGCTCTACTGCGGGACCTCGGGCCTCAGCCCGAGGTCCCGTTGCGGGCGCGCCACCGGTCCAGGTGGCGGCGGGCCGTGTCCTGCGCGGCGCGTTCGGCCGAGTCCGGGACCGGATCGTCCAGCCACTCCCGCAGGGTGTGGTCGGTCAAGGCGAGAAAGCGCTTGCCGTCGGTGGTGAGCCGCCCCGAGTCGGCCAAGACGCGGGCCGCGTCGACCGTGGAGCGGCGCCAATGCGCGAAGTCCACATGGGCGCGACGCGCCTCCTCCCCTTCGGTGACATGCCGGTACCGGCGCCAGAACCCGGCCACGCCCAGATGGGCGTACACACCCTGCAGCAATCCAGAGGCGGGGCGAGGGTCGGGGCGCCAGGGCGCGTAGTAGCGGCTCCCATCCTCGGGCAGGGTCAGGTCGACCAGGTCGAGCAGGGCTGTGAGCTTGGCGTGCTGGACCTCGTGCGCGAAGGTGAGCGCGAACGGCACCGGCCCGGTGGGACGGGACAACCCCAGGTTCCCGAAGGCGTGCCGGGCCGTGGCGCTGGTGTGCACCTTGCCGCCCGGCGCGGTGATGGGGGTGAGTGTGGTGACGATGGTCGACGTCTCCTCCGCGATGGTCCAGTGATGGTCCACCAGCGACTCCCAGGCCTGCTGCAGGGTGCCTCGCCACCAGCACAGTTCCTCCGCGTCCAGGCGCCGGGCGATCAGGTCGGTACCGGGCATGCGGTCCGGGTCCTGATCGTCCAAGAGCAGTTCGAGTCGCCGACCTCGGTGTTCGGCCGCGAGTCTTCGTAGGGCGTGCCATCCGGGGGCGTCCTCGTGCGGGTCCTCGGGGACCTCCACCTCGGACCGGCCCGCCACCCCGATGGCGGCCCGTCCGTCGACGATCTCCACCAGCGCGGAGGGTGCATCGCCGACCAGGGCACGTCCCAGGGAGGGCAGTGGAACGGTCGGGCCGTCCAGGGGGACCTCGACTCGGGCGTCCAAGCCGGCGCGCAGGGCCGCCGCCGCGGCGAGCGCGGACAGCGCCTCGACGCGGGCGGGTTCGGCGCGGTGACCGGCCAGGGCCAGGGCGGTACGGCGTGCCCATACTCCGACGGTGGGGGTGCGCAACAACCGCGCGACCGGGTCGGGCGCGTGTTGTTGGGCGCGGGCCAGCAGTTCGTAGGCGTCCCGGGCGTGTACGGCCCCGGGGTGCCCCGTCTCGTGGGCGACGTCCACGACGCGACGCAGCAGGAGCAGGTGCTTGCCGTACTGCGCGGAGCACAGGTGGACGGCGGCGGCCCGCCCACCTGAGCCTCGGGCCAGGTCGTCGAACAGCGGGTCGGGGACCGGTCCCGGCATCTAGAGTTCCTTCCTGATCCGGGCCACGTCCGCGGCCACGGTCCGGTGGATGTGGGTGATCAGGTGGTAGAGGTCGGCGCAGTAGACCGAGGGGTTGAGGAAGCCATGGCCGGAGCGGTAGCGGTGCGGGTAGAGCCCGCCGCCGCACACCTTGGCCAGTGGGCAGGCGGCGCAGGTGGGACTCAGGGCACGGGCGCCGATCTGGCGGGCGGCCACCGAGGGCAGGTAGAGGGCGTCCTCGAAGGGGTGGGTGAAGGTGTGCAAGGGGGTGTGCGCGGCCCCCTCGAAGGCGGACTTG
Organism: Nocardiopsis sp. NPDC055879; assembly: GCF_053615935.1. Lineage (NCBI taxonomy): Bacteria > Bacillati > Actinomycetota > Actinomycetes > Streptosporangiales > Nocardiopsidaceae > Nocardiopsis > Nocardiopsis sp. NPDC055879. The sequence continues at coordinate 77,069 of NZ_JBSHCT010000016.1, read as the reverse complement.
AGACTGTCGACCTGTTCGACGCTTCCGTCGGTCTCAACGACCACCAGCGCGGCCGGTGAGAGCCCGATGCTCTCGGCACGGGAGGGACCGCCCAAGAGCAAGCGGATGATCTCATTGAACATGCGGACGTTGGTCTCGCGTTCGGGTGCGCCGTACCAACGGTCGAACACCGCTGCCATCCAGCGACCGTAGTGGGGTTCGGTGGGCGACCATCCCGGTGGCGGCTCGTCCCAGTGGCCGTGCGGCAGGAGGAAGTCGATGCCGGGTGGGCCGTACCCGATCAGGTGCTCGAAGGTGGCGACGGGGTCCGATTCCAGGTCGACGGTGGTGAGCAGTCCGGACAACAGGCGGCGGTCGCGGGTGTTGAGGCGTTCGATGCCGGTCTGTACCTCGGCGTGGCTGCCACGTCCGTTGGCGCGGGTGCGGTGCCGGTCGTGGTCCTCGCGCGCGCCGTCGATGCTGACACCGACCCGGATACCGAACTCCTCGAACAGGTCGAGGTAGTGCCGGTCGATGAGCACGCCGTTGGTCTGCATGCGCAGGGCGACCTGCACGTCGGGGTCACAGGCCTTGCGCAACGACTCGGCGACGTACCTCAGGTGGTCGGGGCCCACCAACAGGGGTTCGCCGCCGTGCAGGACGACGTCGACACGGTCACGGCCGTGGGTGCGGGCGTGTTCGGCGATGCGTCCGGCGACCCGGTCGACGGTGGGCTTGGCCATGCGTCTGGGTTGGGAGCGCCAACCCTGGTCGGCCATCTCGTACATGTAGCAGTAGTCGCAGGCGAGGTTGCAGCGACTGTGGATCTTGAGGATGAACTCGCGAAAGGGTGTGGGACGCCATCCCTGGCCGAGAAGTTCGTCGACGTCCATGTCTTCGGGCCATTCGGTGGGTCTTTCCGATCCGGTACTCCTTGTCACGCCGGGGGTCCTCCTATGGTGAGGGCACGCGCGAAATACGATTGATCATCGCATTTACCGGAATACGTACTCTCATGGGGTATCCACAAACCTCACCGGTGGGTAGTCCATCCACGCCTTCCGGTAGCGCCAATCTGTCCTTTACGCCCGATCCGTCCAGGTTCATCCTGCGACGGGCCGAGACAGTGTCTTGGCCGACGAACTCCACCCCATGGCCGATACCGGCCGGCACTTCGATGATTACCCGACCCCGCGACGCGGTAGCGAGCCCTTTCCTACTCACGTCCCGAACCAGGATCTTTCGCCATCCCTTTCAGGGTTTTCACCCACCTTCGTTATGACGATCCGCGACCGCGAGGAATGGCGAACCGTTCCTCCACGAACCGTGCGACCGCCCGAACAGGCATGTCGGGCGTACGGGGTCGGCACCGGTTTCCACGTTTGCCCCTACGAGGACCCCGCGTGCGGCTAGTCTGATGCCGTTTCGGCCACCCCCGTCACTTTGGGTGAAGATCTAATGACTGAGCGCCTTCTCTCCGCCATCTCCGCCTGCATCGACTGGGCGCACACCGTCAAGGAACCTCCCACCCTGCACATCGAGGCACTGGTACTCCTACTCAGCGCCCACCAGGACACGGGCGCCACCGATCCCGGTGACTGGACCGTGGACGACGTCCACGAGGTGGCGACCCTGCTCCGTCACCGCGACCGGTTGCCCGAACTGATCCGTGAGACCTGGCTCAGCTGGTGCGACCACCTGGTCACCGACGCACGCCTGGTGTCGACCGAGACCCCGCGCCGGCTGCGCACGGCGATCGAGAAGGTCGACCTGAGCCGATCCGATCACGCCGAGCCGGACTCCGAGGCGCCACCGGAGGTCGCCGCCCCTCTCCTGGAACGCCTGGGGTATGGGGAGACCGAGAACCCCGAACCACCGCGCCCCTACCTGCCCACGCCCGTGGCCGACCTGGACATCCGCGCCGGAGCGTGCCCCACCTTGCACCTGGCCGCGCGACTGTCCGCGTGGATGGACCCGCAGGCTCTGCTTCGCCCCTACACCGAGCACGACGCTCTCGGCGAGAACGACACCGCCGAGGCGGCCCGGGTCCTGGACGTCCCCTCCGGCGAGATCCCGTTCCTGTTCTCCGTCGCCCGCGCCGCGGGCCTGGTGCGCACCGACTATCTGCACGCCCGCCCTGGACCGGCGGCGCACTCGTGGGTGGGAAGGACCCCGGGTGCGGTCGCCGACGCCTGGGCCGATGCCCTGTCCAGCATGACCGCCCGGCCCGGGGCCACACCCTTCCTGGTACTCGGCGAACTCTTCCTCACCGGGAGGGCACTGTCTCCGGACGAACTGGTCCACGTGTGCGCCGAACCGGACCCGGAGTCGTATCTGCCCCGGGTGTTGGAGGTCCTGACCGAGCTGGGGGCGGTGACGGCGACCGACGACGGTCGGCACCTGATCACGGGGTTGGGCGACCACTGCGTCGCCCGCCGATTGAGCGCCTGTGGGGTCGAGGTACCCGCCACACCACCGGTCACGGAGCTGAGTTCCACCGAACTCCTGGGATTGGCGGCAGCGGCTCGGCCGATCGACATCGAGCCCCTGCTGGATCAGTGGTCGGCGGGCCGGGAACCGTCCGAGGCCGCTCGTGAACTTCTCGCCGCCGGTTTGTCACCGGATGATCCCGAGGACTTCGTTCGTTCCATGACCGACCGCCCTCGGGGCGGTACCGTCCTGGAGTATGCCGGTCAGGACTCGCGTCTGACCGATGCCGTGCGGCGGGCCGATTCCTCGGAACCCCGTGATCCCTCACCGTCGCCCTTCGTCAGAGCCGGTGTGGACCGGTTCGAGGACGAGTCCTGCTTCGACTTCGCTGATGAGCACGAGTTCCCCGAAGACCCCGACGGTGGGTACGGGTTCCCTTTCGGAACCGAAGGTCAGCCCTACATGGAGTCGAGTCCGCACTGGGAGTCGGAGTCGAGCCACTGACCCGCCAGAGCAGATAAGGCGGGACCCGCCACGCTCCGTAGGCGAAACCACGATGCGGGGCGCACGAGCCTCCGCTCACCAGGGCCGGCGATCCACCGCTGGATCCGCCGACCCCGAGTCCGGGGTCCCACGGGTTGCGGGTGGGTCCGTACAGCACCGACTCGGTGGCGAAGCTCAGCCCCAGTTCCGGTGCGGTGCTCCGGCCCAGCGTCACCAGGCCGGCCTTACGGAAACGGGCCATCACCTCCTGGTCCACGGCGGCCGACGCGCCGCGCAGGGCCCGGCTGCCCAAGGTGAAGGGCACGCCTCGGGCCACTGGGCCGCTGTCCTTGATCACGAAGGGCACCCCGGCCAAGGGTCCGTGGGGGTCATGGGACAGCGCCGGTTCGAACAACGGCCGGGTCAGGGCGTTGAGTTCGGTGTGGGCCCGGGTCAGGGACTCCCTGGCCGCGGACTCCACCTCGGCCGGTGAGGCCTCCCCGGCCCGTAGCGTCGCCGCCAGGGCGGTGGAGTCCAGTTCGGCGTACTCGTCCGGGCGCGGGTCGTTCATCCCCTCAGGTTCCGGGCGTAGACGAGAAGGTCCACGGCGGGAATCGGGGACCAGTCACGCTCGGGCAGTCGGGTGAAACCGTGCGTCTCGTACAGGCGTCGGGCACCGATCATGATCTGCTGGGTGGACAACACCAGACGATCGAGCCCGTCACGTTCGGCGCGTTCGATCACGGCTTTGACCAGGGCGGCGCCGATTCCGCGGCGTTGTGCTTCAGGAGCGACGGCGAAGGCCCTGATCTCGGCCTCCCGTGGCCCTCGCGCCGCCTCACAGCGCGGCCCCCAGGGCACGTACACGACCGTGCCCAACACGGTGTCACCCTCCACGGCCGCCATGACCTCGTCCGGGGCGTCCCACCCCAGTTCGCGCAAGGTGTCGGCGTAGGAGGGGCCGGTGTCCAACAGGCTCTGGTCCCGGTAGGCCCGAACCCTCAGGTCTCCGATCACGGTGTGCTCGGAGGGCAGCGCGGTGCGAATCATCATTCCGGTATTGAAGCAGAGTCGTTCCGGTCGCCGCCTCCATTTTTCCCTTGCCCCCCTGACCTGGGAAAACCAGGTTATCCACAGGCCTTCTGCGGATTTCTCCGATTTCACCGACGATGGGGGCACGACCATCCCGACACCTACTTCCCGTGGGGCGCCATGACCATCGTCGAACCCGTCCGCTTCCGCCTACTTCGAGGCACCATTCCGTACCTGCTCTCCCTCGTCGTCGAGGAGGGGTTGCGCACCCTGAACGAGTTCCTTCAACCTCGTCCCACCCTCACCCCTCCAGGCCCGAAGGGCCTCGGGCGGGTTTCGAGGCACGGCGTCCCCGAAGAACCGCCGCCCAGGACCAGGCCCCCGAGTACCGCGATGAGCGATATGTGCCGGCGGTACGACGGGGCCAAGACCTCTCCTACCGGTCGGCCCCGTTGTGGGATGGGCGTCCCCCTGCGCGGCGAGAGTGATGGCTGTACGCGGAGGGCGATGTGGCGGCCGACCGGTGATCGTTCCAAGACCGATCGGATCCCCGCCCCGGCGACCGGTCGACATCATCGTGAACCGCTCAAGGAGGTCACCGTGGACACCACCTCCGCGCCGATGGACCGAAGCACTCTCGAAACGTCCGATCAGCGGGGAGAACCCTTCGACTCGTCCGTCGGGGAGACCATGTCCTCGTCGGACGAGGAAGTCGACCTTCGGTGGCGTCCCCAGACCCGCGATGAGGGTCCACTGACCATCCGTCTGGTACCGGTGGGTCAGGCGGCTCTTCAGGCGCGGAGTTGCCCTGGCCTGATCGACGCGTTGCGGTTGACCTCGTGGGTGGGTTCGGCGGTGCCCCTTGTCCGAGGGGGCGGGCCCGAGCGGTTCCGCGCCGAGGACCGGAGCCGGGCGGCCGCCGAGCTGGGTTTGACCCCCAAGGAGATCCCGCGAGTGTTCGAAGCGGCGCTGCGTGCCGGATTCCTGTACACGAGCGCCTCCGATGTCCTGCCCGAGGACGCCATGGAGATCTGGTGTGACGATGAGCGCCTCGTGCGGGCCTGGTCGCGGGCCCTTCCGGTCCTGGCGGGCCCTGATCCGGCTCTTCGTGTACTGGACATCCTCTTCACCTCCGGCCGTGGTCGGTCCTTGGAGGGGTTGGCGCACGAACTCGACGATGTCGAAGGTGTCCCTGCGGCGGTGCACTCCCTGATCCGTTCAGGGGCCGTTGAGCCCCTCCCGAACGGCCAGGTGCGCATCACCCGGTTGGGTGACCACGGCATGGCCCGTCGTCGACACGAGCGGGACGAACCGCTGTTGGAGCATCCGCGGGTCTGCGATCTCTCGGCGCGGGCGCTTTTGCTGCTCCTGTGGGACTCACGGTCGGTCGACATCGAGACGATGGGCGCGGAGTGGGTCGCCGAGCGTTGTGCGCGAGAGGCGGCCCGGTCGCTGTTGGCGGCCTGTACCGACCCCGCGGACTGGCGGCTGCGTGTGCACGCCTTCCGGGTGCTTCGCGGGGTGGGGCCCGAGGCCGACGAAGTACTGGACACCTACCGCGATCACCCGGTCCTGGGTGGTTGGGTGGCGCACGCCCGGCATCGGACCGGGCGGGTCCGGATCACGCAACTGGTGATGGCCGTGCTCGACACCTACGCCGTGCGGGTGGATTCGGGACTGCCGTTGCCGGAGGATCGCGAGCTCTGGCGCGATCCGGAGACCGTCACGAAGTTGATGTGGGGGTCGGGCCATCCGGCCGCGGACAGCGTGCTCAGTGCGATCGCCCTGGGCGCGTTGGGGCCGCGTCCGGCCCGCGCCGCCCGCCGCACACCCGTGTTCTACAACGGGTAGGTCCATCTCGGTGCGGCGCACGCGCTGCCACCCTTCCCTGCCCTGACCGGCAGACCGGCGGGGCAGGGAAGGGCGCACGTCCCGCCGTCCGGTGGTCCGAAGCCCACGCTTCGAACCACCGGACGGTGAACACCATGGGGCCAAGGATCAGTTCCGGGCCGTGCTCATGGTCGACTCGTCGGCCAACAGTCCCGCCAGCTCCTCGAAGGCACCGCCCAGTTCTTGGACGAAGCGCTCCTGCACCTCGGCCAGGCTTCGCGGAGCGTGCAGGTGGAGGTCGATCCGCTCCGGCAGCAGGATGTACCCGATGCCGATGCAGTCGGGGCCGGTCGAGCCGAACCCCCACAGGTTCACCGACCGGCAGGGCACCGAACTGGTGGACAGGTGGTCCGAACGCATGATCCGCCAGCCCGGGCTGTCGTACAGGGCCATCGGTGTCTCGGCTCCGAGCGCGGCACCACGGTCCCTGCGTATGAGTTCGAGCGTCCACAAGTGCCGTTCGGGCCCCTCACCGACCTGGCAGCCCTTGGCGCGCGCCGAGTGCTCGCGAGCGGCGGCTCGGGCCGCGGCCTCGCGGGTGCCCGCGTCCGCGTCCGGGTCCTCCATCGCCTCGACGAAGGCGACCGACTCGGGGGTGATCACACGCATCGACTCGGTGCGGCCGTAGTGGTACTGCCGGCTGGAGATCGACTCGTAGGTGGCGCCCGGTCGTCCCTTGGCACGCTGGTGGGCGAGTTGGAAGGCCAGTTGGATGAAGGCGTCGGGTGATACGCCGAGCGCCTTGGCGCGTTCACTGTTGAAATCACGGCTGCTGAACGTGGCGTTGACGCCTTGGGCCGCGTAGTCGGCGAAGGCCTCACCGGACTCACGGATGTCGGCGCGCAGCGCTTCGTCGAGGACGAACTCCACCGGAGCGAACCCGGGTACGCGACCACTGTCGGTGCCGGTGCGCTCCGGTGCCGAGAAGGCATCGATCGCGTTGAGGAAGGAGGCGGCCGTGGTGCCGTCCAGTGTGCTGTGCTCGCAGTTGAGACCGGCCCGACCGTTGGGGAAGACCACGAAGCCGAGGACCTTGTCGAACCAGCGGTTCGCGCTGTCACCGTGCAGGAGCCGGGCGGCCGCGGCCCGGTCGTCGGTGGGGGTGTCCCCCTCCAGGGTCAGGCACAGCAGCGCGGTCTCCACGGTCTCCAGTGCCACGAGGTTGGCTGAGTCGATCTCGAGCAGCGCGTACCTGCTGCGAGCCCACTTGGTCCGGTCCTTGGTGGTCAGGTGGCCGACCGACTGCCCCGGGGCGGTCTGTTCCGACACGGTCGCGAGCAGCTCGCGCAACCCTGTGGTCAGCTCGTCAGGGGTGTGGGGGCGACCGTCGGGGTCGAGCACGTCGAAGGAGAACATGTGCCCGTGGGTGAACACGATGATGTGTCTTGCCCGCGAAGGCCCGGGGTGTTCGGGGCTGTAGGGGGTGCGGACGGTGTCCATCATCTCGCCTGGGATACGGGTCGTACCGAAGAGGCGTTTGAGCTGTTCCATCGATTGGGGCCGCCCACGTGGCGCCTCCGGGGGCACCTCTTCGGCGTCGACGCGCCGCTTGAAGTCCACGGCTGCGGCCAGCAGGTCCGCCGCGCGTTCGCACTGGTCGCCTTCGCGGTCGGTGAGCAGGAAGAAGTAGTTGACGTCCAGTGCGACCCGGCCCCGAGCGCCGAGGTACTGGCTCGGCCAGTAGTCGTCCAGCCAGGTTTGTGAGTCCTGGCTCGCGTCGACGCGTTCCAGTTCGGAATGCAGTGCCCAGGCTGGGCTCTCCGGGCTCAGGAACTCCTCCACCGCGGTCTCTGTGGCGGTGAACTGCGCGCTGTCCAACAAAGGTTCGCACCAGCGCAGGAACCGCTGCGCGCTGTCTCTGAGCGCCGGCAATGGCAGCCGGGGAAGGTCGTCGTCGTGGGCGAAGGTGCCGGGTCGATGGGGGTCGGTCATGGGGGTCTCGCTTTCGTTTTCGACGGTGAGGGCCGAGCGTGTGCAGATGCTCCGTGGGTCGTCGGGACGGGATCTCGTGTGTGGTCGGCGGTGGGCCCTACCGGGCGCTCGGTGTCTTGGGGTCCTGGGCGGCGTCTTCCCGGTCGGGTGTCACCGGTCGATCCCGGTGCTTCGGGCGAGGGTGGTCGTGTCGTCCGTGCCCGAGCCGTCGGTCCATGGGCGCATCACCGTGTACGGGGGCGCCCATCGGCGGTAGAAGGTTCGGGAAGGTGTTCGAGGTGGGACTCGGCGAGTCCGGGGGCGCCGGCCCGCAAGCCTGTGGCTTCAGCCACGGGTGGTTGACCTTGTCGCCTCCACGGGGGTTGGACCAGCCGTTGTGATCGCGGCGCGAGTCTACTGTTCGGTAACCACTGCGTTGTGGGCGGGATCGCCTACGAGGACGGGGCTTCGAGTGGTGTTCCCGGCGTGTCCCACGCCTTCGCTTCCCGGCTTCGATTCCGGAAACCGTCGATCACCGGAGGTGGGTAGCCTCGATGCTCCGTCGTCTTCGTCGAAGGGTCCGTTCATGAGTCGTCACGTCCTGGTCACCGGTGCCGCGCGAGGTATCGGTCGCGCGATCGCCATCGCCTTCGCCGACGCGGGCGATCGGGTCGCCGTGCACTACGGCTCAAACCGGGAGGGCGCCGAGGAGACGCTCCGGTCGCTGCCCGGTGTCGGCCACGTACTGGTCTGCGCCGACCTGAGCGAGCCGACCGCCGCGTCCGAACTGGTCGAGACGGTCCTGGAACGACTCGGAGGGCTGGACGTCCTGGTCAACAACGCGGCCGTGAACCTGCCCCACCCGATCGCCGAGACGCCCTTCGATGAGTGGGTGACGGTGTGGCGCCGAACCCTGGACGTCAACGTCCTGGGCGCGGCCCACATCGGTCATCGGGCCGCCCGACACATGATCGACCAGGGGGTGCGCGGACGCATCGTCAACATCGGCTCTCGGGGTGCGTTCAAGGGGGAGCCGGAGCACCCGGCCTACGGTGCGAGCAAGGCCGCCTTGCACGCGATGGGCCAGTCCCTGGCCGTGGCACTGGCTCCGCACGGGATCGGCGTGGCGTCCGTCGCCCCGGGTTTCGTCGCGACCGAGCGGGTGGCTCACCGGGTCACCGACCAGGTGCGCGCGCAGAGCCCCTTCGGGCGGGTGGCCACCCCCGAGGAGGTCGCCGCGGCCGTGCTGTTCCTGGCCTCACCCGAGGCGGAGTGGGCCTCGGGTTCCGTCCTGGATCTGAACGGGGCCTCGTACCTGCACTGATCCGTCCCATTGGTGTTGGTCCTCGGGTGCGTCCCGGGCGGGCCCTGACCGTGGGCCACGGAGGTCGGCGGCCGGCCGCCGATCCCAAGGGGTCACGGCGAAGGGCCCGATGCGTCATGCCCCAAACCCCGCTTCTATCGCTTTCGTCGCCACTATGTCGGCGAAACCACCACACGGACATGGCGAGGCGCTGTACAAGGGAGAGAAAGGGAGTTCGAGACACCAGGACTCGGGGGCAGGAATGTCATCGCACCACTCGGACGCGTCGGCCCACCATCGCTTCGCCGCCCGACCGGTGTCCCTGCGACCGCCCCGGGAACTGGCCCGGTCCGCCTTGGCGACCCCGTTGTTGGGCGACGCCCTGGATCTGGCCCGCTGGTGCGGCCCCATCACCCACGTCGACGTGCACGGTCTGCCGGATCTGGACGACACCCGCGACGCGATCCGCAGGTTCGGTCTTTGGCCCCATCACCTGTGCCGGGATCCCCATCGCCGGGACGAGTGGCTGCGGCGGATCGACTCCCCCGAACAGGCACACCGTTTCATCCGGTCCTGGCGCGCCGCCCTGAGGTTGGGGCTGGTCCAGTGCGAAACGGGCCAGGCACGGCCCGCTCAGGATCTGGACCGCCGGGTGCGCGCCCCCGAACAGGTCCTGCGCTGGTGGGTGCTCGGTTTCCGTGAGTGCGTGGAGCGTTCACTGCGGGAGGTCGCCGGTATCTCACCCGACACAGCTCTGGGACGCCTGTACGAGTCCCCCAATGGTGCTCGTGTCCCGCTGCGCATGCTGACCCAGGAGGTCGTGACCGCTCAGGAGGAGATCCATCTGCCGATGGTGTGCCCGGGGCGCAGCACCGCCAGGCTCGCTCGCGGAGCGTGGGAGCTACGCGATTCCGGCGCGGTCGAGGTCGGGCACAGCACTCCCAGGGCGCCCAAGGACGTTCCTCGCGATCATCGGACCGACCCGCTCTGGGCGGAACTCACCGACCTGGGCCGGTACGGGATACGGCAGATCCTGTTGGCGAGTGGCCGTCCGGCTCCTCTGCTCGATGAGTTCGTGCGGCTCGACGCGGGTGCCTTCTTGGACGCGTTGGCCACGTTCTCCCCCGATGGCCAGCTCGTCGGGCTCACCTCGTGGTCGGACTCCCGCGCGCCCGAGGAGACGCTGAGGGAGATCGTCGCGGTCTGTGCCGGGCCGGGGAGGGCACTGCGTCGTTGGAACGCCGCCTTGGTCCTGGGCCTGATCAGTTCACGCATCGGTCAGCGTCTGCGTCGGTTGTTGGTCGAGCCCGATCCCACGGTGGCGGGTCTGGCCTCGGTGGTGTTGTTGTCCTCGCACATGCTCCCGCAGGAGGAACGCGAGTCGTTGAGCGCCCGGTTCGGGCATTGGACGGCCATCGACGTGTTCGCCGCGGCCTCCGCCCTGGGCGAGTCCGGGATGCGGTCCTTCCTGGTCTCGGAGGCCGCCGAGGGCATCGACCGACACCTGTTCGATGACGTCGACCGGCTCTGGGACCCGGAGCATCCCGATACCCGTGAGGTCCTGCGGGCTCTGGGCAGTCACCATCCCGATCCGGAGGTGGCGGCGCGGGCGAGGGCCGCTCGGGCTCGCGCGCCGCACCCGCCCTGAGGCGTGGGCGACCACCTCCGGCACCCGATCGGACGCTACACCGTGGCCTTCCCTCGTTTTTCGGTCGCGGCCTGTCGCACCCTTCGGTCTCGGCGGCGCAGGACCACCAGTCCGAAGAAGAGTGCGACGGCCATGGTCGCCACCATGATGCCCAGGAATCCCCAGGGGCCCACCAGTGGGCTGACCATCAACGGGATGGCCGCCGCGGTGACCAGTCCACCGCCGAAGAAGGGTTCGAAGATGAGCTGTTTGTATCCGAACGCCGGGTAGGCGGGGGTACGTACTTCCGGGTCCACCACGCGCATCAACACCATGCCGGTGGCCGTCACGCCCATCGACTGACCGAACTCGCCGATGCCGCGCTCGAACCAGAAGTTCGGCATCATGCGCGGCGCCAGGAAGAGGAAGGCGAACAGACACCACAGGATGCCGGCGATCGCCAGGACCGCGAAGGTGAGGATGTTGTCGGCGATGGCCTGCAGTGACAGCGTCGCCATGGCGGCGATGATGAGCACGTCCAAGGACAGGCCCTGGATCCGCTCCACGGAGCGTTCGTCGACGATGTCGTTGCGGTCGAAGCGGTCGATGACCATCTGGACGAGGATGCCGCCGATCATGGCCAGTGGGAACAGCGGCACGTACGCCATGACCTCGATGGTCTCGGCCCACAGTGCCTGCTCCAGCCATTGCAGTCCGGACAGGATCAGCTGACCGATGATGACGGCGACCGCCACCAGACCGAAGTGCAGGGTCAGGGGGTCCATGGACGAGGGGTGCACGGTCATCGTCGAACCGGCGGTGCGGTTGGCCCGCTCGATCAGACCGGCCTGTTCACGGTCGGTGCCCTTGTTGTCGGCGCTGATCACCGAGGTCTTGCCGTGACGCACGCCCCAGTTGATGAGGACGATGCCGATGATGACCCCGGAGAGCAGGCCGACGGTGGCCATGCCCAGTGCGAGGTCCTGACCCTCGGCCCAGCCGACCTGTTCGAAGGTGGTGCCGAGTCCGGCGGCGGTTCCGTGACCGCCCAGGAACCCGATCTCGATGAGCGCTCCGGAGATCACCGGAACGTCGAGGAAGGGCACCAGGACCAGCAGGGCCAGGAGGATACCGATCACGTACTGGCCGCTGGCCACGGTGATACCGAAGGCCAGGTTGGGGCCGGCCAGGTCGACGGCCTCGCGCAGCTTCGGCAGTCGTTTACCGAGGAAGAGGCTGGCGAAGACCACCGAGATGAGCAGGCCGGGCAGGGCCGACCAGACCGACATGACATCCACACCGAACAGGCCGCCCTCGGCCACGCGGTCGGCGAGTCCCACCGCGATGCCCTGGTCCGCGAGCAGGCCCATCGCCCAGCCGAGGACGTCGGGGCCGAGCAACAGGGCGATGCCGCCGCCGATGATCGAGCCGGGCAGGTAGAGCTTCTGGGTGAGCTTCCACTTGACCCGGATCAGCTTGGAGACCAGCAGCAACAACCCGAGGAGCAGGAGTGCGAGGCCAACGGTGTCAGGGGACATATCCACCTCTCGGAACGGCCCCGAGGAGGAACGGTACGGGGCGGACGTGTACCCCTGGCACGCGGACACACGCGTGGCTCGGCACGTGGTCCACCCGCGCAGGGGTCGGGGCTGGGAGGTAGGTCGCATGTGTCAGTGACTCGGCTGACGCGAACACCCGGGAATCTTACACACGGTGATGGGATCGCCAGGACTCGCCCACTTCGCGCTTGGAGGGAACGTGACGAACGGTCGATAACATCCCGATAACCCCACGGGATCGGTAGTGAAGGGGGTGTGATCCGAAAAGCCCCACCCTTGCCGTTTTCACGCTCCGTCAGCGTTCGCCGGGGCGGTGGCGGGTACCCGGAACCGGCCGTCGTACACGCCGATCATCCGCCCGATCTCGGTGGGGATCCTCATAAACCCCGGTCGGCCGTTCGACTCTCCTGTGCGCGCCCTCCCGACCGGGACGCTTACTCGTTCTTCCCCGGGTCCGCCCCGAAGGAATCGGCGTCGCCCCGCCCTGACGTCCAGGGCCGCCCGAACAGTTCTCGGGCCCACCGGGTCAGCTCTCGGTGGCGGGCGTGTTCCGGACCGACCAGGTCCAGGGGTCCGCCCCAGCTCTCCCCCGGTTCCGGTGCTCCCAGGCCGAGGGTCTCCCGAACCGCCGCCAGGACCCCTTCTCCCGGATCATCCTCGACCCGTGGAGCCGAGCGGATCCGTTGGGAGAGCGCGCGACCCACACGGGTGGCCGCGCCGACGCACACCACCCCCAGGAACTCGGCTTCGCGGAAGGCTCGCAGGACCCGGAACTCATGTTCGGGATCGACGGCGGTCAAGGGCTGGTACCAGTGCGCGGCGGAGAGCAGCCACTCGGTTCCCGTTGCCTTCTTGTCCTCCTCGGCCAGATCCCGTGTGGCCCGCGCGCCGTCGATGCCCAGGGTGATTCCGTCCGGCACGTGCGTCAGTGCGCACACCACGGCCCATCTGCTGCGGGCGTCGGCGCCCTCCTCCACTGCCCCGGAGGACACGGGTTCGTCGTCGGTGGGCCACCACAGGCCGTCCTCCGCGCGCCGGGCCCAGCCCTCCAGGAGCGCCACCAGGCGCACCTCCGGGGCGGCGGCCGACCATGCTCGGGCCTGGTCGGAGAGGGTGACGTGATCGTTCTCGGCGATCAACAACCCGGTCCGGGCTCCCACCTCCAGCCAGGTTCTGGCCAGGTCCTCGTTCCCGCCCACCGCCTTGGTGAGCCTGCGTCGCGACGGCACCGCCAGGTGACCGTCACGACGCAACCTCCCGGGGCGTTCGGTGAGAGCGGCCACCAGTCGGGTGTCCGCCCCCGCCAGGAAGGTGAGCGCCTCCCGGGAGAGCTCCTCCACCGCACCGGGTCCACGTCCCTGCGGCATCCCCTCGGCCGGGGGCCCCATGACCTGTGGCGGGGCCGGATCGAACCGGTGTGGGAAGGAGCGCCGGATCGTCAGGGCCACTTCGCGCGCGACCTCGAAGACGCGGGCGTCGTCGGTCTCGTAATCGGTCGGCAGCAGCAACCCGTGCTCCAGCAGCCAGTCCTGTTCGTCGTCGCCCGTTCCGTCCACCGGTAGGTCCATGCCCCACGCCAGGTGGGTCCGGGCGATCTCCACCTGATCGGAGAAGAAGGTCAGCTGCAGGATCCGGTGCCGCACCTCGTGCGGCGCATCGCGTACCAGGGACACCACCCTTTGTTCGTCGGTGAGCGCGTCCGCCAACGTTTTCCTCAGTTCCCACCAGTCCCCGGTGGGATCGAGTCCCAACGCCAAGGCCATCCGGCGCAACGTCGCCAGGCCGTATCTGTCCAGGGCCTCCTCGACCGACCAGGGGTAACCTCGCATGCCGAATTGGTATCCGGCGTCGTCGGGCAGGTGGTAGCCACCATCACCGTCCGGCCACAGGATCGCCAGGTCCAAGAGGTCGGACACGCATTCCTCCGCGCGCATCCTGGCCAACCCGGGGCTGTCGGCGTCCACCTTGGCCAGCAGGGCCTCGTGGTCGACCGGCCCCAGGAGGAACGGGTCCTGGGCGAGGGATCTCCGTCTGCGCGGCCAGCCGCCCTCCGGCCCGCCCGGAAGCAGCTCCTGCGCGTTCTCGGCGACCGCGACCACCGCTCGCAGGATCTGGTGGTGGGGCAGGGGCAGTCGTTCGAAGACCGTGGGCCGCAAGGCCAGGATCATGATCAGGTCGAGCAGGGTGTCGGGGGTGGCCGTCCGGTAGCGGACGGCGCCGTCGGGGATGGTGGACAAGATGTCCGCGACCCGTTCCGGCGGCATGGTGCGAAGGTGGGCGTCCAACGCGGCGAGTCGGTCCATGGTTTCAACTTTAGGGTTCGTCGTGCCCACGCGCACCGATGATTTCCCGGTCTGTGGACAACCCGGACACGGGTCCCCTCGCTCCCGGCTTCGTACCGATCTGCGGGAAACCACTCCACCGGACCGGCGTGGAACGGTAGTAAGGGGTCACCCTCGCTCACACTCACACCCGATGCTGGAAACGGGGCCGGACATGCCCTCTCACGAACCGTCACGGCGGGGACGACCTCCCCTGTCCGCCAGGCCCGTGTCGCTGCCACCGACCGACGTCCTGGCCCGCATGGCTCTGGACTCCCCATTGTTGTGCGACGCCCTGAGTCTCGCCCGCTGGAGCGCCCCCGCCACCCCGGTCACCTCCGGTGGGGTCCCCGGCATCGATGACGCCCGGGCGGCGATCTCCCGCTTCTCTCTGTGGCCGCACGACCTGCCCGGTCATCTGGATCAACGGGTGATCTGGCTCGGTGCGCTGCACTCGGTCGCCGATGTCGCCCACTTCGTGGTGCCCTGGTCCGCCGCGTTGCGTCTGGGGCTGGTCAGCATCGACGATTCCCTGGCCCGTCCCGCTCCCGACCTGGAACATCGGGTGCGCGACCCCGAACAGGTTTTGGAGTGGTGGTTCCACGAGTTCGAGCACACCATCGCGCACGCCCGAGGCGACCTGTCCCGTCCTCGCGATCCCGTGCCCGGCACCACCGGCCCCGATCTGCTCCCGGAGGTGTTGCGGTTCCTGTACGAGGCTCCCGACGGACATCGGCCCGACCTGGACACCCTGGCGTTGGAGGCCTTGTCCAGACCGGTTCCTCGCACCGCCGCCACCGCTACGCCCCACACCACCGATCTGCTCCTGAACGTGTTGTGGCAGCTCTCCGATACCGGGGCCGTGGTGTTGGACCACGCTCCCGAGGACGAGAGCGTGGACCGTTGCACCGTCGAACTCACCGCGTTGGGTCGCCACGGGGTGCGCCGGTTACTCCTGGAGGTGGGGATCCACGCGCCCATCGTGGACACCCTCGCCGAGGCGTGCGCCTCCCGATTCCTGGACGCCCTGGCCGTGCTGCCCTTCGAGGAGCGCTCGCCGGAGGCCGCGCGGTGGTTGGACCGGCGTGGCCCGGAGGAGGCCCTGCGCCAGATCACCGAGGTGGTACGGGGGCCCGGGCTGGCACTGCGCCGTTGGGTGGCCGCCCAAGTGCTCAACACCACCAGTTCCGAACTCGCACCGCGGCTGCGCGTCCTGTTGGCCTCCCCGCACAGCACGGAAGCCTGCCTGGCCGCGATGGTCCTGCTCTCCTCCGGCATGCTGGACCAGCGCGGCATCGATCGACTGTTGGCCCAGTACGGACCATGGGTGGTGATCGACATGGTGGCCGCGGCGATGCCCTCCGACGGTTCGGGACCGACCTCTTTTCTGACCGCGAAGGACAGCCCCGACGTGCACCGATTGCTGTTGGTGGACGCCGATCCGGTCGTACTCGGGGCGCACCCCGACGCCCTGACGGTCTTGGACGCGTTGGCCCGTCACCACCCGCTCGCCGAAGCCGCGGCCCGGGCCGCGGAGCTGGCCGATCGGCTTCGGGCGTTCGGGCGGCCCATGGAACAGTGAGGGGTCAGGCCTTCCCCTCGGCGATCGCGCGGGCGATCTGTTCGCTCATCTGCCGGGCGAGCACGTCGGCGTGGTAGGCGATGTGTTCGGGCAGGTGCCCTTCCATGGCGGCGCGGAACCCGGTGATGTCCGTGGTCGCGTTACGCCCGCTCGGCAGGGGGACGAGCAGTGTGTCGGTGCCACGGAAGGCGATCTGTGTCCCGTACCCGGCGAAGGCCCGGCGAAGCGCGGCCATGGCGGTATCGTCGGGCGCCGCGATCAGCCCCTGTCGGCGGGCGTTCCGCGCGGTGAGCCGAGCCACGCCCGCCGCGATGCGGGGCCACCGGTCCGTGGTCGCGACCACGGCCCGCTCGAAGGTCTCCACCATGTCGCTGGGCGCGAAGGCGCCGTACTCGGGGAGGAGGATCCGCACGCTGGTGGGCGGCAGGTACTCGATCGGCAGGCCCTCCTCCTGATAGGCCCGCACCAGGACGGCCCCGAAATCGGCGTGGACGGGACCCAGGTCGAACGTCCGGGCCTGTTCCAGGTGGGCACGCATCCAGCCGGGGGTCTCCTGCGGGACGCGCGGGTAGCGGCGCATCTCCTGGGCGTAGGCCAGGGGCGCGAGCCCGTTGGGCAACGCCACCTCGTCATATTCGTACTCGGCCCGAAAACGCCCGGAGACCTCCACCGAGATCCGCGCCTCGAACCAGGTGCCCGCTCCCGGTTTCTCGCCCAGGTCCTTCAGTCGCGTGGCCGACACCCGGACCGGCTCGGGTGGGACGAACTCGCGCACCGTGCCGTCGGTGCTCACCGCGACGAGGTCCTCGTAGGTGAAGCCACCCACCCGACGTGTCAGGTATACGACGTTCTGCCAGTCCTCGGGCATGATCTCGACCAGTCCGCGGGCGATCTCCTCGACGGTCTGCTGCTGCCGGATCATGGGCGGCGTCGCGCCCTGCGGTGATTCGGTCATCGGGTGCTCCGAAGCGTTGGGGGTACCGTGGCCCGACCTTCCTACCGCGCGTGTCCGACTTCGCACGCATCGCGCGGGCCGGCGCCCCTTCGGAGACATCGGAGAGGCGGCCGGCCGCACACGGTGTGGGGCGGTGCGCGCCGGGGCCGGTTCGGTGTCGGGCCCATTTCCGTGCGTCCGTTCGGTCGCGGGAAGGGGTCAGTCGGCGAGGGCGTCCAGGTAGACCCATTCGCCCTCGTGGCGGCGGAAGCGGCTGTGCTCGCGCAGCTCGCCGTCCTGGCCGTCCTCCTTGTAGTGGGCGCGGAACTCGACGGTGCCCTCCGTGTGGAAGGGGGTCCCCGCACTCGTTCGCAGGATCTCCAGCCCCGTCCACTCGGTGTCGGGGTCCAGTCCCACGCGCCGGGGGCGGGTGGTGGGATCCCAAGAGCGCAGGAGATAGTCCTCGTCGCCCACGACGAAGGCGCTGTAGCGCGAGCGCATGAGGTTCTCGGCGGTGGTCGCACGGGCCGTACCGGCGTGCAGACGACCGCAACAGGCGTCGTACTTCTCGTCCCGGCCGCACGGGCAGGGCGCATCGGTGGGCAGGGCTCGCGGGGTGGTGGAGCGCCGTGAACGGCGGGATCGCTGCTGGGCCATGTGTCCATTCTGGTGTGCCGGGAACACCGCCCGGCCCGATCGAGGGGAATCGGGTCGGACGGTTCGGACGGAGGGGTCAGGCTCCGCTGTCGCCCGGGCGGCGCGGTGGAGGTGGCGGCAACCATCGCGGCGGCGGACCGTCGTCGGGGGCAGGGCGCGGTTGAGGGATCGGGAGCGCGTACACGTGGGCGTAGTCCATGTCCATCCCCCGGGTTGATACCCAACCTGACCGGTGGAACGAAACACGCGGGATGTCCGCTTCCGGCACCCGGGCATCACCGTTCGGCCCTGCGGGGTGTGCCATCCCGCGTCCTCCACACCAGGTCTGGCCTGTGAAGTCGCCCAACCACTCACGGATGAGCGCTTCCGCGTCCAGGCGTGAGGACATGTGTATAGTCGGTCCGACCGTCGGCCAGGAAGGGTTGGGAACATGGACAACGTGGAGGTGAGCTCCGCCGACATCGCCCGTATCGCCGGGGTCAAACCGACAGCGGTCAGCAACTGGCGTCGACGCCACGACGACTTCCCCACCCCCGTCGGCGGCACCGACCGCAGCCCCCGCTTCGACCTGGCGGAGATCGAGGAGTGGTTGTCCACCCACCGCAGCGTTCCCACCATCGACCCCGACCAACGGCTGTGGCAGGTGGTGGACTCCCTGCGCGGTTCCGCTCCCGTAGAGGACCTCCTCGGGTTGGTGGGCGCGCTGGCCCTGCACCTGCGCGACCACCCCGCGATCCCCTCCGATGACCCGGCCGTGTTGGTGACCGCGGCCCTGGACGGCTTCGAGACACGGTTGCGCGCCTCCGGTTCGGCCTGCCTGGCCGACCATCGGCCCGCCCGGGTCCCCGAAGCACTGCTCCCCGCCCTGGTGGAGACGACCGTGCGCGCCGTCGCCGAGAGCGGACCCGCTCCGGTGCTGGAGCGTATGAGCCGAAGGTCGGAGCAACGCTCCCCCGCCGGTTCGCACAACCTCCCACCGGACCTGGCCGCCTTGATGGTCCACCTCGCCGGAGGCGGCGCGCTGACCGACCCCGCCTGTGGTGGGGGTGAGATCCTGGTGGCGGGGGCCCGCGCCGGGAACGCACCGTTGCGCGCCCAGGACCGGGACCGGTCGGCACTGTGGCTGACCGCGCTGCGCCTGGCCTTCGACGACGCCCTGGACGAACGGGTCGAACTGCGGGTCGGCGATGCCCTTCGCGAACCGGCCTTCACCTCGGATCCGGCCGACTCGGTGGTCACCGCTCCCCCGTTCGGTGAACGCAACTGGGGTGTGGAGGACCTGGTCGAGGATCCGCGGTGGGTGCACGGGCTACCGCCTCGGCTGGAATCCGATCTGGCCTGGGTGCAGCACTCGTTGTCCCAACTGCGACCGGGCGGCACCGCCGTGCTGTTGATGCCCCCGGCCGCGGCCCAACGTCCTTCCGGACGGCGGATCCGCCGTTCGCTGTTGCGGTCCGGCGCGTTCCTCGCGGTGGTGTCGCTGCCCGCCGGTTTCGCCGCGCACTACGCCGTCCCGCTACAGCTGTGGGTGCTGCGCCGAACCGACGAGACGACGACACCCACCCCTTTGTTGTTGGTGGACACCGAGCCGGCCGACCCCGCCCGGGTGGAACGCCCCGAGGACGTGATCGGCCGGATCCGCGGGCTCTGGGAGGACTTCCGCGACTCCCCGGAGGGTTTCAAGGAGGTTCCGGGGGCGGCGCGGGCCGTGGAACCGGTGGAGCTGCTCGACGAGGAGATCGACCTCACTCCCCGCCGCCATCTGCCCCTACCCCGTTCGAGCGCCCGAGACCTCGGCCTGTTCGCCCGGCGACGCACCGAGATGGAACGGTCGCTGCGGTCGCTGCGGTCACTGCTTCCGGAGGTCCCCGAAACCCTGCCCGAGGCCGCGCCCACCCCGGTCGTCACCCTGGGAGAACTGGCCAAGGCCGGTTCGGTCACCATCCGGCGTCACCGTGTCCGTCGCCCCGAGGAGGAGGGCGGTCCACAGGTCCAAGCGCGGGTGCTGACGCCACAGGACGTGATGCGCGGGACGCCGGCGACCCGGACCGAACGCGTGGACGCCGACCCCATGCGCAACCCACCGTTGCGGGAGGGCGATGTGGTCATCCCCGTGGTCACCGAACGCCCGCTGGCCCGGGTGGTCACCGCCGAGGACGCCGGGGCCCACCTCCACGGCGGGTTGTACGTGGTGAGCACCAACCCGGCGGCCGTGGACCCCTGGTTCCTCGCGGGTTTCGTCAGCAGTGAGGCCGAGCGCGGACACATCGCCCGGGTGAGCAGCAGCATGCGCGGCTCCCTCCGGTTGGAACCGCAGCGATTCCGTCTGCCCGTGCTGTCCATCCAGGAGCAACGCGCCCACGGGGAGCGTTTCCGTCGGGTCGAACGGTTCCGTCGGGCGCTACGGGAGCTACAGGAACTGGGCACGGAACTGGCCGACCAGGCCGTCGATCTGGCCGTGGAGCTCACCACCGACCGGACGACCCGGCATTAGTTCGCCGCCGACGAGGGCCCGACCACCTTTCCGGGGGTCGGGCCCACGTGTCGTCTCAAGGGTGTGGTGGTGTTCAGCCGACGTCGGCGGTGATGGTCACGCCCAGGCCGAGGGTCTCCTCGAACTCGACGGAGGCCGGGGTGAAGGCGCCCTCGGCGGTGATCACGCCCTCGGCGCGCTGTCCGGAGTCGAGCGTCACGGTGTCGATCTGGGACTCGGACATGCCCAGGGCGCTGGTCGTGTCCTTCTTGGTGCCGTCGTCGGCGACGATCGCGAAGTACAACGGGTTGACATCGATGGCCTCGTCACCGTTGTTCTCGATGGTGACGTGCACGCTGGTGTAGTCGCCGCCGTCGTGCAGAATGCTCGGCACGAAGTCGGTGACCTCGGCGGTCAGCGCGACGGGCTCCTCCGCGACAGGCTCCTCCGCGGCCTCATCGACCTCCGCTTCGGTCGTTTCCTCAGTCTGCTCCGAGGTGTCCTGCGAGGCGTCTTGCGAGGCACCGGAACCGTCGGAACCTGAGGATAGGACGGCCACGCAGCCGCCCATCAGGAAGAGCAGGATCAGGAACGCTCCACAGCCCAGGCCGAACCTCTTGCCGGTGGACATGCCCTGCTTCGGCGGCATCGGCCGGTAGGGCGGCTGGGGCTGGAACGGCTGCTGAGGCTGGGTCATGGTGGGCTCCGGGTCTGTGCGGTGGCGACGAGGCCGTGGGGGTGAACACCGAACCGGGCGGTTCGGCGCGCAACGGGAGAAGGGTCTCCGGAGCTCTGAATCAACCCGAAGACACTCACACCATACACGATTGAGTGTGAACTAGACCAACCATCAACAAGGAGCCTGTTTCACACCTCGGAACAAACTCATCACCGTCATCCCTACCGGACCCCGGGTCGGGACCGGGTCGTCCGGGACTTCGACGTCATCGCTCCGCCTGGTGTGGACGAAGGCAGGCGGGCCCCTGCACGCCCGGAGCCTCCGTCACGTTCGAGGCGAGGCGGGCAGGAGTGCCCGGCGTTCCGGATCAAGGGTGAGGACGCGGTCCGCGCGGGCGGCGACGTCTCGATCGTGCGTGACCATGACAACGGCCAGGCCCTCCCGCGCGCGCAGGGTGTCCAGCAGATCCAGGACCGTACGCGTGCTCGCGGTATCCAGGGCCGCGGACACCTCGTCGGCCAACAACACCCGCGGACGCGCGGCCAGGGCGCGGGCGATCGCCACGCGCTGCCGTTGGCCGCCCGAGAGCCGGCCGGGGTAGGCACGTGCGGTCTCCGCGGGCAGGCCTACCCGTCCCAGGAGTTCGGGGACCTCCGCCGCGGCCTGTTCTCGTGTCAGGCCCCGGAGCACCATGGCCGGGCGTGCCAGTGCCGTTCCGACGCGCTGGGCGGGGTTCAGGACTCCGACAGGGTTCTGGCCGACCGGTTGGACGGCTCTCAGTGACTCCCGAGTGCGGTCCGTGTACCTGGCGGGGAGGGGTCGGCCGTCCAGTGAGAACGAACCCCTCGCCGGGGGATGGAGCCCGGCAAGGCTCCTGAGCAGTGTGGATTTGCCGCTCCCAGAGGGCCCCAGGACGGCGACCGCCTCCCCTGATCGGACGGTCAGGTCCGATTCCCCGAGCAGCTCTCGACCGTCCGGTCCGATGAGGCGGATCCCGTGGAGTCCGAGGAGCGGGGGGCCGTGCGGGGGTCGGGAGGCCGGGACACCGGTGACACTCCGGCGGTCGACCCCGGGCTCATCGATGTCGATGAGGACATCGGCGACTCGGGCGGCGAACCCCCGGTCATGGGTGATCACCACGGTGACTCGGTTCGGGCGTCCTCGCCGTTGCTCCAGCACGTCGAGCACGAGTTCGACCGTGGCGGGATCCAGGCCGCTGGTGGGCTCGTCCAGCACGAGGAGTTCGGGGTCACCGACGATCGCGCGAGCCAGGGCCACCCTTTGGGCCTGGCCGCCGGAGAGCTCGCGCGGACGCCGACGCCACAGGGCCTCGGCGTCCAGTCCCAGTCGGGTGAGGGTCACGCACACCTTCTCCGTGTTCTCCCGGCGTGGTCCCAGGGGCAGCGCGTCGGCCACGAGGGAGGCCACCGACCGCAAGGGGTGCAGGTCCGACGCGGGATCTTGACCGAGGATCCCCACCCTGGTCAGGCGCCGGCGCCGGCCGCCCCGTCCCCGGGGCACCGGGGCTCCCCGCCACCGGACGTGTCCGGACCGGCGGACCAGCCCCACGGGCAGGGCGTCGAGCGCCGCGAGGAGTGCGCTGGTCTTGCCGCTGCCGGAAGGCCCCATGACCGCCATCACCCCGCCGTCGGGGATCCGCAGGTCCACGGGCCCGACGACCACTCGGCCCCGAGTGTCCTCGACCAGTAGTGCTTCCACGTCCAGTCCCTCAGGCATGGTTCATCTCCTCCCGATCCGCCCTTCCCGGACGGCGGTCATCGTGTTCCTGGGAGGTCGGTCGGGCGGCGAGTGCGAACAGCAGCGTCGTGGCACCGAGTGCGATCGCGGGTGCGGCCACCGCCCACGGGTTGCTCGCCACCCCGGTCATGTTCTCCCTCAGCATGAGAGCCCAGTCCGGTGTGGGCGGGGCCGCGCCCAGCCCCAGGACGCCGAGTGCCGCGCAGACCTGGATCGCCACCACCAGGCGCAGCCCCAGGTCGGCGGAGACCAGTCCGCGCATGGCCGGAAACACCTCACGGAGCAGCACCGAGGCCGTGTGCTCGCCACGCAGGAGGGCCGCTTCCACGTACCCGGAGGAGCGGATGGAGCGAACGGCGTCGCGCACCACCCTCAGGGTGAGTGGGGCGCCGCCGCACACCGTCGCCACGACGACCGCCGGTTGCCAGGGCAGGGCGATCGCCGCCACCAGGGCCAGCAACAGGGATGGTAGGGCCAGGAGCAGGTCCGCGCAGGCGGTGAGCAGGCGGGCGACGAACCCGCCGGACCATCCCGCCACCAGACCACCCGCGATGCCGATGGCGGAGGCGCACACGGCGGCCACCACCGAGACGGTCAGCAGTGGGCCTCCCCCGGCCAGGACCCGGGACCACACGTCCCGTCCCAGGGCGTCGGTCCCGAGCAGGTACGTGGAGTCGGGCGATTGCCAGGGTGCGCCGGCCGTGGAGTTCGGGTCGTAGGGCGCCCACCAACCACCGCAGAGCACCAGGGCCACGGCCACGACAAGTGACAACGGCACCAACAGCCTTCTCATGTCGCCCTCCCGTGTTCGGGTTCGGTCAGGGCCGCCGACAGGTCTCCGAGTGCCAGTCCCAGCAGCACGATCGCGGCGGCGAGCACGGCCGTGGCCTGCACGACGGGTAGATCTCGTGCGGAGATGGCCGATACCAGGAGCGAGCCCATGCCGGGGTACCCGAAGAGGGCCTCCACCACGGTCGCGGCGGCGATCAGGCCGCCCGCGGAGACCGCCACGACCCGGGCGAAAGGGGCCAGGAGGAAGGGAAGGACGTCCACCAGTGCGATTCGCCACGGGGGCACGCCCCTGCGCCGGGCGTCGACCACATGGGGCATGCGCACGGTGTCGGCGACCGAACCCGACAGGAGGCTCCCGCCGAAGAACGCGGTGGGCAGCGCCATGGACGTCACCGGAAGGAAGAGCAGGTCCGGGTGGTGCCAGGGGATGGCACCGGGAGGAAGCAGGGACACCGGTGGCACCAGCCCGAGATGGCCCGAGAACAGCGCGGCCGAGGCCGCCGCCACGACCGCCATGGGAACCGCGGCGCCCCCCGTCAGAACAGCGGTGGGCAACCGGCGTCCTCTCCGTGTCGTCCCCGCCCACCAGGCCAGGGCCAGGGACGCGGGGACGGCGATCACCAGGGCTCCCGCCACGACGGCGAGGGTGGCGGGCAGCCTTTGGGCGAGGGCATCGGCGACAGGGCGACCGTTGACCAGGGATGTTCCCAGATCCCCGCTGAGCAGGGCACCGACCCAGTCCAGGTAACGCCGCCAGGGCTCGACGTCCAGTCCCAGATCCTGCCGTAGGTGTCGTACCTGTTCCTCGTCGGCCCCGGGTGAGGCCCGCAGGTCGGCGGCGTCGCCGGGAAGGAGTTCGGTCGCGGTGAAGACCGCTACCGAGACCAGGCCCAGTAGCAGCGCCGCCCGGACCAGGGAGAACAGGAACGAGGCCCCCACGGCGGCCCTCCGTGAGCGTGGAAGGGCCACCGCGGGGGCGATCTCGGGGTCGGGCATCAGCCGGTGGCCTCGACCTGTTCGATGAACAGACGGTGGAAGCCGGGACCTGTGGGCAGGCCGCTCACACCGGGGGCGGCCAGGTCGATACCGTCTCCGGTGCCCCAGACCACGTAGCCGCCATCGTCGGCGACCCGCTGCTGGAGATCGGCCAGCAGGGCGTGCCGCTCGTCGTCGTCGGCGGTGGCCAGCGCATCGGCGAAGTCGGCGTCCCAATCGGGTTCGTTCCAGCCGGTCTCGTTGATGGGGCCGTCGGACACCAGGGCCATCCGTGCGAAGTCCACGAACCCGTTCCCGCCGAGGCTGTTGAGGTAGAGCGGTTCGACGTTCCACACCTCGGCCCAGTAGGTGTCGGGCGGTCCGATCTCGATCCGGACGTCGATGCCCGCCTCGGCCAGCTGTTCTGCGGCCAGGGTCGCGGTCTCCTCCATACCGGGATAGGAGTTGGTCGCGTGCAGGGTGAGTTCGACCCCGTCCCCGTGCCCGGCCTCCTCCAACAGTTCGCGGGCGCGCTCCAGGTCGCGTTGGACCGGCTCCACCTGCGGGGCGAAGGGTTCATCGGGATTGAGCAGGTCGGCGCCGGGCTTCCCGTAAC
Organism: Nocardiopsis sp. NPDC055879; assembly: GCF_053615935.1. Classification (NCBI taxonomy): domain Bacteria; kingdom Bacillati; phylum Actinomycetota; class Actinomycetes; order Streptosporangiales; family Nocardiopsidaceae; genus Nocardiopsis; species Nocardiopsis sp. NPDC055879. The sequence goes on along the minus strand of NZ_JBSHCT010000016.1, from coordinate 52,068 downwards.
CGAGGAAGACCGTCTCGACGAGCTGTTCCCGATCGAGGGCGAGCTTGACGGCCTCGCGCACGCCGGGGTCGTCGAAGGGTTCGCTGCCCAGATCCATGACCAACGGGTAGTTCACTCCCCCGGGCCGGGTGACCACCTGGACGGAGTCGTCCTCCTCGTACTGCCGGGCACTGGTGGGCGCCACGCTTGCGGCGATATCCGCCTGTCCCGAGGCCACCGCGTCGGCCCGCGCGCCCGGATCGGATATGGCGCTGATCTGGAGTGTGTCGTAGTCGGGTGCCGCACCCCACCAGCCCTCGTGCCGGTTCAGGACGGCGGTGGTGTCGTCGTGTTCGGCCAGTTGGAAGGGGCCGGAGCCGATCACGGGTTCGGTGATGTCGTCACTGCCCTCGGGCACCACGAAGGTCAGGGAGGCCAGGGCGACGCCGACCTCCGCGTAGGGCTGGTGGGTGACCAGTTCGAGGGTGTGCTCGTCCACGACGGAGGAGGACTCCAGATCGAACATGGACAGGCGGCCGTTGTTCTCGGCGCCCTTGCCCTGGATGCGCTCCAGGGAGAACAGGACGTCGTGGGCGGTGACCGGCTCGCCGTCGGAGAAGACGGCGTCGTCGCGCAGGGCGATGGTCCACCGGTCCAGGTCGTCACTGTCGGGTTCCCATGACTCGGCCAGGCGGGGCTGGACGGCCCCGTTCTCGTCGGTCACGGTCAGTACGTCGTAGAGCATGGCGAACCGCAGGTAGTCGGACTCGTTGCCGACGCGTCCGTGCGGGTCATGGGTGGTGGCCGCCGGGGCGCCCACCGCGGCGTAGCGCAGGGTGTCGCCGTCGGCGGAGGCCTGGTCGCCTTCGCCGCCACCACAGGCGGTGGCCGCCAGGAGCACCACGAGGGCGCCCACCGGCAGGAATCGTCGTCTCATCGTTCGGCCTTTCTCGGGGCGGGGCCGTGGTCGGCACGGCCCCGTGAGGTGTCTTGCGACCCGTGGTTCTGGAAAGCGGGCTCAGGAGGGTTCATGGACGGTGACGGCGCCCGAGGGGCACCAGTCCACCGCGGTCAGGGTGCGTTCGCGCGCTTCGGGAGGCACGTCGGCGCGGAGCAGGACCACCAGGCCTTCGTCGTCCTGGTCGAACAGGTCCGGTGCGGCGCGCACGCGCTGGCCCGCGCCCGCGCAGACCTCACGGTCCGCGGTCAGGCGCGGGGCGGAACCGGCGGGCGTCACCATGAGACCGGGACCTCGTCCAGCCCGAAGATCGCCGAGGAGGAGCGGGCGGGCAGGTCGGCCAGGGCCAGTTCGGACCTCAGGGTGGGGACGCGATCGAACAGCACGCGCAGGGCGACCTCGATCTCCAGGCGGCCCAGGTTCTGACCCACGCACTGGTGGGTGCCGTAGCCGAAGGCGACGTGGTTGCGCTGCGGGCGCCGCACGTCCAGGCGCTCGGGTTCGGGGAAGGCCTCGGGGTCGTGGTCGGCGGCGCCGAGCAGGGCGATGTAGCCGTCGCCCGCGGGGATGGTGCCCGTGCTCAGGGGGATGTCCTCGGTGGCCACTCGCAGGGTGATCACGTCGGCCACGGACAGGTAGCGCAGCAGTTCGTCCACCGCGCCCGGCCACAGGTCGGGGTCCTCACGCATGAGGGCCGACTGGTCGGGGTGTTCGAGCAGGGCCAGCGCGGCCAGCGGGATCATGTTGCGGGAGGTCTCGTGCCCGGCGTTGAGGGTGATGCCGATCTGGGACAGCAGGGAGTGCCGGGTGATCTCGCCTCGGGCCAGGGGCCCGGTGGCCAGGCGGCTGATCAGGTCGTCCTGGGGGTCCTTCGACTTGTCGTCGATGAGCCGGTCGATCAGGCCGAACAGTTCACCCAGGGCTGCGTTGACCTCTTCGGCGGTGCTGTCCCGGCTGCCCGAGATCGAGGTGATGCGCCGGAAGAACTCCAGGTCCTCCAAGGGGACACCGAGGAGCCGGCAGATGACGGTGGTGGACACCCGGTTGGCGTAGTCGGCGACCAGGTCCGCCGGGGTCTGGCGGCCGAGCAGGTATTCGACCTGTTCGGCGCACACGGCCTCGATCGCCGGACGCATCGCGCGCACCCGACGGACGGTGAACTCCCCGACGAGCATGCGGCGCACACGGGTGTGGTCGGGCGGATCCATCCGGATGAAGGGGCGCAGTTCGGCGGCGACGGCCTGTTCCCCGTCCCCGAGCGCGGGGAAGGCGGGATGGCGGGCGTCGGAGCTCGCGGCCGGGTGGGACAGGGCCGCGCGCACGTCCTCGTAACGGGTCACCAGCCACGGCCGTTTGCCGCTGGGGATCCGGGCGCGGGTCAGCTCGGATCGCTCGCGCATCCCGGCGTAGTCACCGGGAGGGGTGAAGGGGCAGGAGCGGACCAGGGGGAAGGGCGTGTCTTCGTGGGTCCGGGCGGGTTCGGCGGCGGTGGCGGCGATGGGGTCGGTGGAGGGTTCAGGTGCGGGCCTGGTCATTCTCATGGCCTTTCGTGGTGGCGGAGGTGGGAGGGGTCGTGATGTCCGAGGCGGTCAGGCGCCAGCCGAGGGCGCGTTCACGGCTCCGGACGAAATCGGCGTGCCGCCCTCCCCGTTCGAGGAGTTCGTCCGGGGTTCCGGACTCCACGACGCGGCCCCCTTCGAGGAAGACGACCTGGTCGGCGGCGGCCACGGTGGCGGGGCGGTGGGCGATGACCAGCACGGTGCGCTCCCGGGCGAGTTCGACGGCTGTCCGTGTCACCAGCGCCTCGTTCTCGGCGTCCAGGGCCGAGGAGGCCTCGTCCAGGACGATGACCGGCGCGTCCTTGAGCAGGGCCCGCGCGATGGAGATCCGCTGTTTCTGCCCGCCGGACAGTGCGGTTCCGCCCTCCCCGACCCTGGTGTCCCAGCCCTTGGGCAGGTCGGACAGGACCGTGTCGAGCCCGGACAGCGCCGCCACCCGGTCGAGCTGTTCGTCGGTGGCGTCGGGGGCGGCCAGACGCAGGTTCTCGGCGACGGTGGCGTCGAAGAGGTACACGTCCTGGAAGACCAGGGCCACGTGCCGAGAGAGTTCCTCGCCGCCGATGTCCCGGACGTCGACCCCGCCGAGGCGGACCCGGCCGCGGTCGGCGTCGTGAAAGCGGGCGAGCAGGCGGGCCACCGTGGTCTTGCCGGACCCGGAGGGTCCGATCAGAGCGGTGAGGGTTCCGGGTTCGGCGCGCAGGGTGGCCCCGTCCAACGCGGGGGTGTCGTCCTTGCGGTCGTAGGCGAAGGTGACGTCGTCGAACTCCACGACCGCTCCCCGCGGCGGGAGCGGCGACTCCGGTTCGGGGAGGGGCCTGGCGTCCAGGACGGTGTTGATCCGGTCGAGTTGGTTGGTGGCCATGCGCAGGGCGGCGCCCTGGTCGGCGGCCGTGGCCAGGGGGTGGGTGAACCGGGCCACCAGCACCAGCAGGGCCACTGCCAGGGCGGGGTCGAGTCCGCCGTCCAGGACGAGCACGACCGCGCACACCACGAGCAGCGCGAACATCAGCCGAACCGTGAAGGAGTACGCCGACATCACCGGGACGACGCGCAGCAGCAGGCGGCGCGCGGCACCGTGTTCGGCGGTCAGGGCCCGGTCCAGGCTCTGCCCGCCCTGTTCGGTGCGGCCGAAGGCCCGCAACACCGGTTGGGACCTGGCGTACTCCAGGACCCGGGAGGCGGCCTCGTCCGAGACCACGTCCCGGGCGGCGTCGTTGCGCCCCACCGCGTCATTGGACAGGACGAAGACCATCCACACCACGGGCAGGCAGGCCGCGGCGGCCAGGGCGATCCGCCAGTCCCAGACGAACAGTGCCGACACCGCCACGACGGGCGTGACCACGGCGTCGGCCAGCGGTGGGTAGATGTGCACGGGCACGTTGGTGCTGCGGGACACCCCCTCGGTGACGACCCGGTTGAGCTCGCCCACGCGGTTCCCGGTGAACCAGCCCAGGGGCAACCGGACCAGGTGCTCCCCGATGCGGTGGTGCAGACCACGGGAGATCGCCCCGCCCACCCGGAAGTTGACGAAGAGGCTGAGGGTGCGCAGCAGGGCGTAGACCAGGGTGGCCAGGGCCAGGGCCGCCGCCCAGCCCAGGGCTGCTCGGGGGCCCTCCCGCAGGAGTTCGGTCATCACGGTCACCAGCAGGGCGAAGACCAGCCCCTGCAACGCCGAGACGACGGTGGTCAGGGCCAGACTCCTCTTCACGGGACCGGCCTGTTCCGGTCCCAGGGCCCTGAGGAAAGCGCGGATCACTGGTCTGCTCCCGGTTCGTCTCGTCGGTGTGCCTGGGCGCGCCAGAGTCGGGCGTAACGGCCGCCCCGGGCCAGGAGTTCGTCGTGGGTTCCGGTCTCCACCGCCCGGCCCGCGTCCATGACCGCGATCCGATCCACGCCGGTGACGGTGGTCAGTCGGTGGGCCACCACCAGGACCGTGCGGCCGCGGGCGAGTTCGCTGAGCGCGTCCTGGATGGCCGCCTCCGAGACCGGGTCCACGGCCGCGGTGGCCTCGTCCAGGACCAGGACGGGGGTGTCGGCGAGCAGGGCGCGGGCGATGGAGACGCGTTGGGCCTCGCCACCGGAGAGGTCGGCGTCCTCCCCGACCACGGAGTCGTAACCCCGCGGCAGGTCCTCGATCCGGTCGGCGATCTGTGCCGCGCGTGCGGCGGCCTCGATCTCCTCGCGGGTGGCTCCGGGGCGCCCCAGGGCGATGTTGTCGGCGACCGTCTCCCCGAGCAGGCGGACGTCCTGCAGGACGAAGCCGACGGTGCGGTAGAGGTCGGCGATCTCGCGGATGTCGACCCCGCCCACGGTGATCGACCCGGCGTCGGCGTCGTGGAAGCGGGCGAGCAGGGCGGCCAGGGTGCTCTTGCCCGCGCCCGAGGGGCCCACCAGGGCGGTCACGGTGCCCGGTTCCAGGACCAGGTCCACTTCGGTCAGGGCCCGAGGGCCCTCCTGCGTTGTCTCGTCGGCCGCCGCGTCGTCGGTGCGGTCGGTGTAGGAGAAGGACACGCCGTCGAAGACCACACGGGGTTCCAGCGGCGGTTCCTCCTGCCCCCGGTGCAGGGTCGGGGTGTCGAGCAGGGCCGTCACCCGCCCGGCCGCGGCCCCGGCCGCCTGGGTCTGCTGTACCCGGGAGCCGATCACGTTCATCGGCGCGCACAGGGCCGGGGCCAGCAGGGCGAAGGCCACGATCGAAACCGGTTCGGTCCATCCGGCGAGGGCGAACCCCACCCCCGCGAGCACGGTGACCACGGTGGCCATGGGCGCCGACAGCAGCAGGAAGGATCCGACCGTGACGGGGGTGGTGCTGCGTGACCAGTTCAGGAAGAAGTCCGCGAAGTCGTCGGCGGCGCGGGTGAAGCGCTCGTGGGCGCGCCGGTGGCCACCGAAGTGCTTGACCACCTGGATGCCGTCCACGAACTCCACGGCGGAGGAGTTGATCCGGTTCATCGCCTCGGCGTACCGGGCCATCTTCGCCATGCCCCCGGCCATGGCCCGAGAGAACAGGAAGATCCCCGCCGCCACCAGCAGGACCGACACCAGGGCCAGCCGCCAGTCCACGGTGAACAGGTAGACCAGGGCGACCAGCGGCACGGTGACGACCGAGGCCAGGTCGGGCAGGGTGTGCGCGACCAGTGAGTGGACGTCCTCGATGTCGTCGTGCACGGCCTTCTTGACCCGGCCCGACCCTCGGCCGGTGAACCAGCCCAGGGGGACCCGGGACATGCGGTGGGCCAGGGCTCGGCGGACCGACAGTTGCATGTCGTTGTCGGCCAGGTGACCGACCAGGGTGGAGGCCGTGCCCGCGGCCGGCGCGGCGACCGAGGCGCCCACGGCGATGCCGACGAGGAGCCACACGCGTGCGATGTCCACCGTGCCGTCGGCCGAGAACACACGTGCGAGTTCGACCAGACAGATCAGCGGGACGAGCCCCAGCGCCGATGCCAGTCCCTGGAGCACCACCGCGGTCCGGATCCGCCCCTTGATGGGCCGGAGCAGGGTCCGCAACGGCGAAGGCGACCGCTGTTGCGCCGCCTTCGGCCCGACCTCGCCGTTCGGTGCGGTCTTGGTCTGGGTCCGACTCATTTGACCAGCACTCCGATCTCCGGGGTGGCCTCGCGCCCGCCGCCCGGCAGAGGCCTGAAGGTCAGCCCGGACTCCTCCGCCAGCCGGTCGACCCCGAAGGTCTCCCAGTCGTATTCGTCGTCGACGGTGCGCACCTGTTCGCCGTCGCGGAAGACCCGCCATTGGGTGCGCCAGCGCATGGTCTGCGGGCCGACCGGTTCACCGGAGATCCACCACTCGTAGACCTGGTCGCCGAGGGGCTCACGGCACATGCGCACGTAGGGGATGGAGCGGGGCGTGTCCACACCCATGAGCTCGACGAGCACGATCCCACCAGGGGGCAGGCGGTCGGCCAGTCGCCGCCATAGCTCCTCGCGCTCCGCTCGGGGGATGTGGCCGGCCACCCCGAAGACCACCGCCGCCGAGATGGAGTCGGGCAGCGGTATCTCCTGCGCCGGTTCGGGTAGGACGGTGACCCGCCGGCGCAGGTCGGGGTCGGAGAACACCCGGCTGGTGAGTATCGCCCGCATGTTCGGCGAGGGCTCGGCCGCGTGAATACGCGCCGTGGGCAGGATCTCGGCGATGACGGCGGTGACCAGACCGGTGCCCGCGCCGATGTCGACGACGGGACCGTGGCCGGTGTCCAGGCCGGTCAGGACCGAACGCAGCACGGGTGTGCTGGTGGCCATGTGGCGATGGCCCACGAGGTCGAAGAACTCGGCGGCCGGTGAGTAGTGGTCGATGGCTGGAATCGTGTCCTCCAGGAGAAGGAGAGTGGGGGTTCGCATACGCACGGCTCGGACCCGAGTGGTCCCGCGTGTCGGATCAAGGTGTGCTGGGCCAGGTTCCCGAGCCGCGGGACAGGGAGGGGTCGACCCGGTTGAGCAGGGCCGAGACCACCTGCTCCCGTTGCGGAGCGAGGTAGAAGTGGTCTCCGGGGAAGACCCGTACGTCGACGCTTCCGGTCGTGGTCTGCGACCAGCGCCGGGCCAGGTCCGCGTCGACCTCGGGGTCGTCCCGGCCGAGGAAGACGCTGACCGGGCAGCCGAGGGGTGGTCTCGGGAACGGTCTGTACCGCTCGATGAGCCGGTAGTCGTTGCGCACGTAGGAGAGCACGGCCTCCCGCAGGGTGGGTTCGGCCAGCACCTCGCGGTCGGTGCCGCCCAACCGGAGGAGTTCCTCGACGAGGGCGTCGTCATCGGCCAGGTGGACCCGTCCTGGCGGCGCGTCGGCGGGTGCCCTGCGGCCCGAGGCGATCAGCCGTTCGGGCTCGGGGTGGCCCCCGTCGCGCAGCGCGCGGGCCAGTTCGTAGGCGACGGCGGACCCCATGCTGTGGCCGAAGACGAGGTAGGGGCGGTCCAGGAGCGGTGCGAGCTCCTGGGTCACGGCCTCGACCACGGCGGCCATGTCGTCAACGGGTTCCTCCCCGAAACGGTCCTCCCTGCCGGGGTACTGCACGCACACCAGGTCGACGGTGTGCGGTAGGACCGAGACCCAGGAGCGGTAGGCGTTGGCGCCTCCGCCCGCGTGGGGCAGGCACACCAGTCTGAGACGGGCGGCGGGGCGGGGACGGAAGCGGCGCAGCCAGGGATGGGCGGTGCTCACGGGGTCTCCTCCAGGGCGGTGCGGCCCGGTTCGTCGGTGGTCGTCGGGCGGGGCGGGTCGGGGCGGATGATCTCCGGGCGTCCCAACCGGGTGGTGGTGTCGTGCCACAGGCGGCACACGCCGAGGTCGAATTGGCCCCGGGGCATCGAGTCGGTCCCGGCTCGGACGTCGGCGGCGAAATCGGTCAGCGCCCGTTCCAGGGCTCGGGGCCACAGGAGGTCGAAGACCTCCCGGTGGGTGGGGGCCGCGGTGCCCGCCAGGGGCGAGGTCGCCGGTCGGTCCAGGTGTTCGGTCCCCGGTCCGGTGGTGAGGAGTCGGCCGTGCTCGTCGCGGGGCGCGTACAGCCGGGGGTGCCACAGCACGGGGCCGTGGGTGTCGGCGAGGGTGAGGACCCCGTCCTCGGTGCCCAGGGCGAGGCGGTGCCAGAGCAGCGCGTGGTTGTCCCCGTCCGAGGGGTCCAGCTGGTTCTGTACCCGCAGGGTGAGCGGGACCCCGGCCACGGTCGCCTGAAGGACGCGGTAGGGCTGGGCATGCGCCGCCAGGGCCGTCACCCCGGGGTCGGCCTGGAGCGGGTGGCCCAGGGCCCACGGCCGGGGTCCGCCCAGGGCCCGGGCCAGGATGTCCAGGAGCGGGTAGAGCACCTGGATCGCGGAGGTGGCGTCGATGAACAGGAAGGGGCCGTTTCCGCGCAGGGCACGGGCGGCCGTCAGGAACCGGCGGACCGGCTCCACGTGGTGATAGAAGGGGTTGAGGTGATAGACCGCCCTGTTGCGTCGGGCCAGGCGCAGGGCTGCGGCCAGTTCGTCGTGGTGGACCGGGTGCTCTTGGATGACGTGGAGGCCGCGTTCGAGGAGGGCGCGGGCGAGTTCACCGCCCGCTCCCCCGGACACCGCCGATCCGACGACCACGCAGGCCGCGTCGATGTCGTCGGGGAGCCGGTCGGGGCGGGTGTACAGGGGTACCCCGAGTTCCTCGGCGTAGCGGCGCGAGTACTCCCCTCCCCGAGTGAGCAGTCCGCTCAACCGGAAGGTGTCCGGCATGCCTTGCAGTGCCCGGACGTAGAAGCGTCCGAACCCGGTGCCGCAGACGACGACGCGCAGAGGTGTTCCGCTCACAGGGCGCCCTCCTCCAGGTCGGCGGTCGCGGCGCCCCGCCACAGGTGCAGTACCGCGTCCCCGTCCCCGTGGAAGAGGGTCGCGACCGTGGGTTCGGGGGCGAGTACGTCGGCCGCGTGATGGACCCCGACCGGTGTTCGGCCCTGGACCACCGCGGCGGTCGCGGCGGCCCCGACCCGGCCCGTCATCCGGTAGCTGTCGGTGAAGCGGGCGAGGAGGGTGTGCGGTGCACCGGCACCGTCGATCAACGAATAGACCAATTGGTAGTAGGGCGTGTTCCCGATCAGGTCCAGGTCGGCCGCGCGGCGCAGGCGCTCGGCCGTCTCGGGTCCGGCGTCGGCCCGGCCCACCGCCGAGGTGAGCACGGCCCTGGTCCGTTCGCCGGGGTGGACGTTGTACCAGTCCAGCCGGTGGAGTCCCATCGCGTCGGCCAGTCTGTGGGCCTCGCCGGTCAGGAAGGGCTGGACGAAGGCGGTTCCCGGGAAGTGCGGGACACGGGCCCCTTCCCGGGCGCGTAGGGCGCCTTCCACGACGGCTCCGTCCCGCCAGGCCGACAGTGGGTGCCCGAACACCGCTTCCGAGGCGCTCGCCCCGGG
>NZ_JBSHCT010000016.1:0-42596 GCF_053615935.1 Nocardiopsis sp. NPDC055879 | reverse complement strand
ACGGACCCCTTCCCGGGCGCGTAGGGCGCCTTCCACGACGGCTCCGTCCCGCCAGGCCGACAGTGGGTGCCCGAACACCGCTTCCGAGGCGCTCGCCCCGGGGAGGGAGAGGAGCAGGTCTCCGGCTGCGGCCCCGGTGCACCGCTCCAAGCCGCCGGCGTGGACGGTCATCTCCCGCAGTCCGTGGCCTCGTGCGAACCAGCGGGGCAGCAGCGCGGACAGGCCCGGCAGGGTCCCGGCCGAGAGCAGGACACGGTGTTCCCCGGCCGCGGGTGATCCGGCCAGGCGGTCGTGGACGGGGGTGTCCCCGGTGACGTCGACGTAGTCCGCGCCGGTGGCCAGGGCGGCCACCGCGACCCGGTCCAGGATCCGGTAGGAGGGCCCCGCGCAGTTGAGCACCACGTCGCAGCGGTGGCAGAACGCTTCGAGGGACTCGGCCGAGTCCACGTCCACGGGGACCACCTCGACCGGGCCGCCGAGTTCCTCGGCGAGTGTGTTCAAGGGGTCGGTGCGGCGGGCGCCCAGCACGAGCCTGCCATGGCCCAGGGAGCGCAGGGCGTGCGCGGCGTGCCGGCCGACCGCACCGGAGGCGCCCACCACACCGATCACGGCGTCGTTCACGGATCTCACCGGACCACGTCACCTCCGGTGACGGCCTCCAGGTGCTTGAGCACACCGGGGGCGTAGGGGGCGCCCAAGAGGCTGAAGTGGTCGCCGGGGACCTCGACGACGTCCAGGTCGCCCAGGACCAGGCGCTCCCAGTAGGAGATGACGCTCTCCTTGTTCCCGGGGAAGGGGTAGGCGCCACCGTGGCGCAGGAAGGTGACGTCGCCCGCGTAGGGCTCGGGTTCGTACCGGGAGATGGCGAAGACGCTCTGCCGGAAGATGTGGAACATCTCGGTCAGTGCCTCGGGCGTGTAGGTCCCGGCGGAGGGCGGCACCGCGGCGCACATCCGCTCGATGCGCACCGCGCGCGGTACCCGCGCAAGGGCGTGGAAGCAGGCCGCGACATCGGCGTACTCCCCGGTCAGGCGTCCGATGGCGCCGTCGGGCAGCAGCCCCGGGGTGTCGGCCAGAAGCAGGTCGGAGGCGGCCGAGACCCGGTTCTCGTCGGCGGGGAACCCGACCGCGACCGGATCGATGCCCATCATGACGGCGAAGGCGTACTCGGAGATGAGTTCGTCGTCCAGGCGGAACGGCGGCCGGTGGGTGCTGATGGCGGTCAGGGAGGCGACCTCGGCACCGGCCTCGGTCAGGGTCCGGGCGACCTCGGTGGCGATGAGCCCGCCCAGGCAATAGCCGACGACGTGGAAGCGGTCACCGCCCCGGTCGAGCAGGGCGCGGGCGTAGTCGGCGGCCCACCCCTTGATGACGGTGGCGGGTTCGGCGGCCTGGAAGGCCGGGACGTCGGGCAGTTCGAGGCCGACCAGGGTGGCCTCTCCTCGCGAGCGGCGCCGGATCTCGGTGATCAGGGAGCGGTAGGGGATCAGCGTTCCGGTCCCGGCGTGGACCAGGGCGGTGACCGCTCCCCCGCCGGGGCCGTTGAGGGGGACGTAGGGGTCGGCTCGGCCGGGTTCGGCTGCCTCGACCTGGCCGGACAGGTCCCTCAGGTAGGAGGCCAGCCCGGCGATGGTGGGGGTGCGGAGCATGTGGCGCAGGACCACCTCCCACTCGATGTCGGCGAGGCCCGGCAGGGCCTCGCCGAGGCGACCCACCATGCGCGCGACCAGGAGGGAGTCTCCGCCCAGGTCGAAGAAGTCGTCCTCGCGGCCGACTGTGGTGCGTTCGAGGAGGTCGGCCCAGAGGGCGCTCAGGGCGCGTTCGAGGTCGTCGCGGGGTTCGGCGGTGACCTTCGCGGTGTCGGTGCCGCGTTCCTCGTCGGGCAGGGAACGCACCAGGGCGGCCCGGTCGACCTTGCCGTTGGTGGTCAGCGGCAGGGAGTCGAGCAGCCCCCACCGGCCGGGGACCATGTACTCGGGCAGGCGTTCGGCGGTGTGCCGGGCGAGTTCGTCGGCGGTGACGGGGACGCGGTCGGTCTTGAGCCTGGTCAGGTACAGGCTCTGCCCGGTTTCCGACAGGCGGTCGTCGGCGCCGGGCAGGGCCAGGGGCTCGGTGGCCCCCGCGGATTCCAGGGCCCTCGCCCACTGCTCTCGGGTGAGGAAGGTCTGGTCCCGTTCGGCCCGCGCGTCCCGGTGGCCGCCGTCCAGGCCTTCCAGGAACTCCATGGAGACCAGGAGGGCCGGGTCCCGTTCGAGGGTGGTCTCGATGAACAGCAGGTGCCCTTCGGGGGCGAGCAGCTCGCGAACCCGGGCCAGGCCCATTCCGACGTCGATGGCGTTGTGCAGGACGTTGGCGGCGATGACCACGTCGAAGGAGTTCGGGGCGTACCCCTGGTCGATGAGCGGACGGTTCAGGTCGAACAGTCCGAAGCCCACCCACGGGAAGTCGGCGAAGCGCTCCCCGGCCTCGTTGACGAAGAACGGCGACACGTCGGTGAACAGGTACTCCACGTCGTGTCCGGCGAGTGCCCGCACGACCTCCTCGGTGGTTCCACCGACCCCGGCACCGATCTCCAAGACCCGCAGTGGCCGGTCGGAGGTCCTGGTGGACGCGGCCTCGGCCAGGGCGGCGGCCGCCGCAGAGTTGAGGTGGCGGATGGCCAGGTTGTCCCGGTAGGCGCCGGCGGCCGTGTCCGTCCCGCTGCCGGGGAAGAGCAGGCCCCTCACGTCCAGGTCGCCGCGGAGGAGTTCGGGCAGGCGCTCGGAGCAGGTGCGCATGTACTCCAGGACCTCGGTCCCGTAGTCGACGGAACGCTCCAGCTCGCCCAGGAGGGTCCAGGCCCGGCCCTGGTCCCGTGCGGAGACGCGGGTGAGGCCGTCGAACCGGTCGCCCTCGCGGCGCAGCCGTCCGGCCTCGCACAGGGCGTCCAGCCACCGTCGCACCAGGCGGTGGTGGCGTCGATCGGCGTCCAAGACCGCGATGACCTCGTCGAAGGTGTGACCTGCCTGCTGGAAGAGGCCGGCCTCGGTGAGGGTGCGCGTGATGGCGCCCAGGGCCGTGGACCGCATCGCTTGGAGGAAGGTCTCCAGCGCGTCCCGGTCCAGGTCGGTGGTGGCGGCCCCGACCGCGCTTTCGGCGGCCGTGACCATCGCCTCGTCGGTGGTGCGGTACCGGCGCAGGCGGTGGCGTGCGGGCTCGACGAAGGCGGACAGCCTCCTTTCCTCCCGGCCGCCCACGGCCAGGACCGCGGCGGCGTGGACCGCCGGGTGGGACAGCAGCGCGGACTCGATCTCGGCGAGTTCGACGCGGTGTCCGCGGATCTTGACCTGGTCGTCCTCGCGCCCCAGGAACTCGATGTCGCCGCCGGGGCGGTACCGGCCCAGGTCACCGGTGCGGTACAGGCGTTCTCCCGTGTCCGGCCGGGTGACGAACCGTTCGGCGGTGCGGGCCTCGTCGCCCAGGTACCCCATGGCCACGCCCACGCCGCCGATGTGGAGTTCCCCGGGAACCCAGTCGGGGCGGTCGCGCATGTGCTCGTCCAGGACGTGGAAGGTCTGGTTGGCGAGCGGACGCCCGTAGGGAACGCTGGGCCAGGCGGGGTCGAGTTCTCCGATGGGGTGGTGGATGGACCAGATGGATCCCTCGGTCGCCCCGCCCAGGCTGAACAGGGACACCTGTGGCAGGTGGGCGCGTACCCGTTCGGGCAGGGTGAGCGGGACCCAGTCACCGGAGAGCATCACCAGTCGCAGGGAGGCGGGGGCGGCCGAGGAGACGGCGGTGAGGTAGTCGGTGAGCATCCCCATCTGGGCGGGCACGGAGTTCCACAGGGTCACCCCGTGTTCGGTGGCCAGCTCGGCCCAGTGGGAGGGATCACCGCGGCGTTCGGGGGCGGGCAGGACCACCGCGCCGCCCTCGGCCAGGGGACCGAACAGGTCGTACACGGACAGGTCGAAGCCGAGCGCGGCCAGCCCCAGGACCCGGTCCTGATCGGTGACCCCGAACCTGCGGTTGACGTCGGTGATGGTGTTCAGGGCGGACCGGTGGCTGATCATCACCCCCTTGGGGGTTCCGGTGGAGCCGGAGGTGTAGATGACGTAGGCCGGGTCGTCGGGGCCCACGGGCCGGGGCGGGACCCGCGTCGGGGCGGCCTCGGCGGGGACGGTGTCCACCTCGATGGCCTGGACGTGTTCGTCCCGCCTGCCGGTTCGCCCCAGCCAGGACTGGGTGAGGACGTGGTTCACCGCGGCGTCCCGCAGGATGGCCTCGCGCCGGGCGGTGGGCTGGGTGGTGTCCACCGGAACGTAGACGGCCCCCAGCACCAGGACCGCGTAGGCGGCGACGACCTGTTCGGCGCCCTTGTCCATGACGATGGCGACCCGGTCCCCCGGTGCGCAGCCCCGGGCCCGCAACGCTCCGACCACTCCCCACACGCGTGACCACAGGTCACCGTGGGTGAGCGTGCCGTCAACGCCGATGACGGCGGGGGCTTCGGGGGCGCGCAGGGCCGCGGTGAGGGGGCGTTCGTACAGCAACGCGTCGGGCACGGGCGCATCGGTGGCGTTGACCCGGGCGCGCACCCGCGTCTGGTGTTCGGGGAGGGCCGCCGGGGACCTCTCGGCCCAGGTTTCGTCGTGCAGGGCCAGGCGGGTGAGGAGTTCGGTGTAGGCACCGAACGCGTCGGAGGCCAGACCGGGGGGCAGGACGCCCTCGCGTACGTCCCACCGCACCCCCAGGGAGTCGCCGACGCGGGAGACCTGGCAGTCCAACCAGACCTGAGGGGTTTGGGACAGCCCGTACACCTCGCGGTCGGCCCAGGACTCGGTCGGTGTCTCCGCCTTGGCGTGGGCCTCCGTCCGGGTGCTGATCGCTCCGGTGAAGACCACCGGCATGAGCACGACGTTCTCCTCGCGGCGGCGGGAGAGTTCGGCCAGCACCTCGTTGCCGGTGTACAGGCCGTGTTCGAGGTCCTCGGCCAGACGGGCCTGTCGTGTGCGCGCGCGTTCGACGAAGGTCTCGCCGTCCTCGGCGTGCACGGCCAGCAGGGACAGGGAGGTGAAGTCGCCGACCAGCCGGTCGGTGTCCGGGTGCAGCGGCAGGCGTTGGGACACGGGGAGGTTGAGCGTGAAGTCCGGTCTGCGGGACCACAGGGACAGGACCTCCGCGTAGGCGGTCAACGCCACCGAGGAGGGGCTCAGGCCGTGCTCCGCGGCACGCTCGCGCAAGGCGTCCCAGACGTGTGGCGTCAGGGTGGTCGACAGGCGGGTGAACCGGCCGGAGGTGTCGGTCGCGTTCTCGGCCAGGGGCGGTTCGGGGGCCGGGGGAAGCTCGTCGACGCGCCCCGCCCAGTAGGCGCGGTCTCGCAGGTAGCGGGGTCCTTCGCGCAGGGAGCGACGGGCGATGACGTAGTCGCGGAAGGTCGCTTCCATGTCGGGCAGGGGGTGATCCGGGTCCTCGTATCGGGCCGCGAGCTCGTCCAGGAGCAGCCGGACGCCGGAGTAGTCGACGGCGAGCAGGTCCACGGACAGGTGCAGCCGTGCGCCGGTCTCGCCCCGGGTCAGGTGGAGGCGGACCAGCGGCCAGGTGGAGGGGTCGGGCACCAGGTCGCGCATGCGTTCGCGGGTGCGGGTCGCGTGCAGGTCGAGGTCGGCGTCACCGATCTCGGTGACGGTCAGTGAATCCCCCGGTGCCTCGGGCAGGACCTGCTGGTGTCCCTCCGGGGAGACCACCACCCGCAGCATGTCGTGCCGGGCGACCAGGCCGGTCCAGGCCCGGCGCAGGCGAGCGGGGTCGAGGTCGTCGAAGGCGAGCTCCACGTAGGCGTGGCAGGCCACCCCGCCGAAGTCGTAGGCGGAACCGCGACCGATCAGGTAGGCGGTCTGCACGTCGGTCAGGGGGAAGGGCTCGTGGCGGGAGGCGGGATCGGGGACCAGGGTCGGTTCGGACTCCTCGGCCAGGAGGGCGAGGACCTCCTCGCGGTGGTCCCGCAGCATCGCGCGGTCTTCGTCGGTGAGGGCGTTCCGCGGCGCGCGGAAGTGGACGCGCCCCTGTGAGGACCAGAGTTGGACCCCGCGGGAACGGAGGTCGTCGAGTAGTTCGGTCAGGGTCGCGGAGGTGATGTGCACGGTGGGTTCTCCCGAAGAAGTGATGGGGGTGTGCCTCGGCGCGGGCTGGAGCGGCGGGCCCGGTGGGGGATCGGCGAACGGCGTCAGATCACCCCGGTCCGAACGTCGTCGCCGGTATAGGCGCGGACCTGGTCGGCCAGGGCCGCCAGGGTGGGGTCGGCCAGGAAGGAGCGGACCGAGAGCCGGTCGTCGACCCGTTGGCGCAGCAGCGTCATCATGCGAACGGCCAGCAGGCTGGTCCCGCCCAGGACGAAGAAGTTGGCGTGGCGGTCGTCGACCGGCGCTTCGAGCAACTCACTCCACAGCTGCGCGAGCATCTCCTCGTCGGGGCCCGTGAGGGGTTCGCCGTCCGCGCCGTTCCAGGCCGAGGCCGAGTCTTCCAACGCCGTGGTGTCGACCTTGCCGTTACCGGTGAGGGGGAGCTCGTCCAGCACCGTCACGCGCCCGGGAACGGCGTGGCCGGGCAGGTACCGGGTCAGGTGCCGGGTGAGTTCGTCGGGGGTGGGCGTGCCGCTGCCCGAGGCGACGAAGGCCGCCATCGTGCGGGTGCCCCGCTCCCCCAGGGCGACCACGGCGGCGCGGCTCACGTGCGGGTGCGTTTCCAGGGCGGCCTCGACCTCACCGAGTTCGAGTCGGTGCCCACCGACCTTGACCTGGCGGTCGGTGCGTCCGAGGAACTCCAGGATCGTGCCGGGTCGGTAACGTCCCAGGTCTCCGGTCCGGTACCAGCGTCGCCCCTCATGTTCGACGAAGCGGTCCGCGGTGCGCTCGGGGTCTCCTCGATAGCCCAGGGCCACTCCGGCGCCACCGATCCACAACTCTCCGGGCACCCAGTCGGGGCAGTCCCGCCCATGGGGGTCCACCACGCGGTAGCGCTGGTTGCGCAGGGGGTACCCGTAGGGCACCGAGGGCCAGCCGCGAGGTGCGTGCCCGCCTTCGAACGCGTTGGACCAGATCCCCGCCTCGGTCGCCCCGCCCAGGGCCACCAGGTGCGTGCCGACGCCATTGGCCCGGCGCAGGGCGGAGGCCAGGTCGGTACCGACCCAGTCGCCGGAGACCAGGGCCAACCGTAGGGCCCGGGGGAACCCGTCCTCACGGGAGGCCAGGATCAGCATGTCGAGGAGTGTGGGGACGGTGTTCCAGACGGTCACCCCATGGTCGGCGCACAGGGCGCGCCAGCGTTCGGCGTCGCGGCGCTCCTCCTCGTCTGGCAGCACCAGCGCACCGCCCGCCCCCAGGAGTCCGAAGACGTCGTAGACCGACAGGTCGAAGTCGAGCGCGGACAGGGCCAGGATCCGGTCGCGAGGGCCGATGAGGTAGCGCTCGTTGACGTCGGCGACGGTGTTGAGGGCCGCGGTGTGACTCACCTCGACGCCCTTGGGCTCTCCGGTGGAGCCGGAGGTGAAGATCGTGTAGGCCGCCTGAGCGGGGTCGGGACGTACCGGGGCCGCCAGGGGCGAGGACTCCAGCAGCGCCGCCACGGTCACCGACCGTGGGGCGCCGGTTCCGTCACCGATCGCCCAGGCCGTGCCCGCCGCCCGGTGCACGCGTTCACGGCGCGGCTCGGGCTGTCCCACGCCGATGGGTACGTACACGGCTCCGGCGGCCAGTACGCCCAGGACCGCGCAGACCTGGTCGGGCCCCTTGGGCAGGCAGATCGCCACCGCGTCACCGGCGCGAACCCCGCGTTCCTCCAGGCCGGAGGCGATCCTCAGGGCCCGGTCGGCGACCTGACCATGGGTGAGGGTCTCCTGGTCGGTGATGAGGGCGGGGGTGTCCGAGCGTTGGGGGACACCGTCGAAGAAGGCGTCCTGCAACAAGCCCGCGGCCGGGTCCGTCGCGGGCCGGTGGGCGGACGCCCTGGACCGGCGCGTCCCCTCGGGCAGCAGGGTCGTCACCGCGTGGTCCCAGGCCTGCTCCCCTTCTCGGGCCAGGGTGCGCAACATGTCGAGGTAGGCGTCGAACATGCCGTCCAACACGCCGGGACGGAAGAGTTCTTCGACCGCGTCCCAGGAAATCTCCAAGGTCCCGCCGCTCTCCATCACCTGGTTGTCCAGGTGGACCTGTGGCGACTGTGACAGCCCCCAGACCCTCCGGGGGAACCCGGCGGACCGGTCCATGGACACGCCCGAGCCCAAGCCCAGGGATCCGGTGAACACCACCGGGATCGCGGGTTGGGAGGTTCCGGTGTGCCGGGCGAGTTCGCGCAGCACCCATTCGGCCGAGGCCTCCCGGTGGTCCAGGTCTTGGCCCAGGAGGTGCTGGAGCGACCTGGCCGCCATGATCGGGCGTTCTCCGGGCCGGCGCCGGTAGGAGGCCAGGGAGAGGGAGGTGAAGTCCCCCAGGACCCGTTCGACGTGAGGATGCAGGTCCTGGCGGTTGAAGAGCGTGAGGGTCACGCTCAGGTCGGTCTGGCCGCTCCAGGCGCTCAATACCTCTCCGTAGCAGGCCAGGAGCAGCGTCGAGGGGGTGATCGCGGCCCTGCGCGCCAGGTCGGTGAGGGCGCTCCACTCCCACGGGTCCAGACGTTGCGAGCGTCGGGTGAACCGGGGACGTTCGATCCGGTCCGGGTCCACGCGCAGGGGAAGGTCCGGAGCGGGAGGCAGCTCGGTGATCCGCTCCCGCCAGTAGTGGCGAGAGCGATCCTCCGCGTCGGGGTCGGTCTCGACCTGGGTGAGGTAGTCGCGGAACGTCACGTCCACCGGTTCCAGGCGCGCGTCGGGTTCGCGGTAGAGCAGGTCCAGTTCGGTGTAGAGGGTCATGATGCTCAGTGCGTCCAGCACGAGGTAGTCCAGGCCCACCCCGAGCCGGACCCGTTCGACGCCCTCGCGTGTGTAACGCAGGGCGCGCACGTCGAACAACGGCCACCGGGTCGGGTCCAGGACCTGGTGGGCCATGGTGTCGCGGAAGGTTTCGAGCGCGGGATCGGGATCATCCTGTTCGCGAGCGTCGGTCACGAGGACGCGTACGGGTGGGGCGCCGGGCAGGACCCGCTGGTTCCCGTCGGTGTCGAACACCGCTCTGAGCATGTCGTGTCGGGCCACGAGGCGGTCCAGGGCGTGTTCGATGAGCCGGAGGTCGACGTCGTCGCCGTCGAACTCGGTGTAGTGGTAGGTACCGACCCCGCCCAGGGTGAAGTCCGGGCTGCGGCCGGTCAGGTAGGCCCGTTGGACCCCGGTGGCGGGGAACGGGTCGTGACGCGTGTCGGCGTCGTGGTGGATGCGCTGGTCGTCGGCGACCTCGCCGCGTTCGGTCAGGGTGGCGGCGAAGTCCTTGAGCACCGGGTGGGCGAACAGTCGCGACACACGCGCCCCGGTGTGGCCCGCGCGACGGAGGGCGGCCACCGCGCGCGTGGCCAGGAGCGAGTCGCCGCCCAGGGTGAAGAAGGAGTCCGTGCGGGCCGGTTCCGGTGTGTCCAGTAGCTCGGACCAGACCCGGGCGACCAGGACCTCGACCTCCCCCCGTGGAGGGTCGACCCTTCCGACACCGCCGGACAGCCGGTCCCGCAGGAGCCGGGCGATGGTGTCGAGGTCGGGTTTGCCGTTCGGGGTCAGGGGGATCTCGGGGAGTTCCAGGACCGGGTCGGGGATCATCGCCGGGGGCAGCAGGGCGCGGATGTGCTCGGCGGCCGTGCCGGCCGTGCCGTTCCTCGCGGGCCGGGCCACGATGCCGCTTCCGGCGGCCTCTCGCGCAACGACCACGGCGGCCGGCCGAGGCGCGGGGCCGTCGAGTACGACGGCCACCGCGGCGCGGACGTCGGGGTGCGTGGTCAGGGCGGCCTCGATCTCACCGGTCTCCATCCGCACACCGTTGACCTTCACCTGGTGGTCGGTCCTGCCCAGGAACTCCAGGGAGCCGTCGGGGGTGTAGCGGGCCGAGTCCCCGGTGCGGTACCAGCGTCGACCACGGTCGGTGACGAAGCGTTCGGCGGTCAGGTCGGGGGCTCCCCGGTACCCGCGGGCGAGTCCCGCCCCCGCGACCCACAGCTCTCCCGGGACCAGGTCGGGCCGGTCGCGCCCCTGGGCGTCCACCACACGACAGGAGACTCCGGGCAGAGGAAGTCCCCAGGGCACACAGGTCCAGGAGGGGTCGGTGTCGTGGACCTCCAACAGGGTGGAGTGGACGGCCGCCTCGGTCATGCCGCCCAATGCGAGAAAACGGCACTCGGGGGCCTGGGCCCGCAACCGCCGCGCGAGAGCGGGCGCGATCCGGTCACCGCCCAACAGCACGGCCCGCAGGGGCGGCATCGGCGCCGTACCGGTCTCCACCGTCGACAGGAGCATGTCGAGGAAGGCGGGTACGCAGTTGAGGACGGTCACCGCCGCGTCCGACGCGGTCCGGGCCCAGCGTTCCGCGTCACGGCGGTCGGTCGACTCGACCAGTACCGCCGCACCTCCCACGGACAAGGGGGCGAACAGGTCGAAGACGGACATGTCGAAGTCGTACTCGGCCAGGCAGAGCGCCCGGTCGTCTCCACCCGCCCCCAGCGCGGTGGTGAGCACGTCGATGGTGTGGGCGGCGGATCGGTGTTCGATCTCCACCCCCTTGGGGTGACCGGTGGATCCGGAGGTGAACAGTACGTAGGCCACGGAGTCCGGTGACGTGTTCCGTTCCGTCCCCGGGGCCAGGTGCCGGGTCTGTTCGACGGTGAGGACTGGCACCCCGGAGCCGGCCGGTCGACCGGGGGCGTCGGTGATCACCAGTTCGGGGGCCCCGAGTGCCAGGATCCGGTCGCGCCGCACCACGGGTTGGGCCTGACTCACCGGGAGGTAGGCGCAGCCCGCGGCGAGTACCCCCAGGATCGCCGCGACCTGGTCCGCGCCCCGCGGTAGACGCACGGCGACGGTCGCTCCGGCGGGCACCGCGGCCTGGATGGCCCCGGCCACGCGCAGGGCCCTGTCGGCCAGGTCCCCGTAGGTGATCGCCTCCCCGTGGTCCGGTACCAGGGCGATGTCCTCGGGGCGGGTGCGCGCGTGGGCGAAGAAGGGGGCGTGGAGCGTACGCGGGGTGGGTTCGGGGAGGTCGAGGGCGGTCGTGGCCCGGGCCCGCGCCTGCGCGTTCGAGAGGAGGGGCTCGAAGCGGCTCTCCCACACCCGCGGATCGTCCACCAAGCCCTCGACCAGGTCCCGGTAACAATCGAAGGCCGCCTCCATGGTGCCGGGCTCGAAGACGCGCGCACGCAGGTCCCAGTTGAGCAGCAGACCATCGTCGAGTTCGGTGACCTGGGCGTCCAGCAGGACCTGGGGACCCTGGGAGATGATCCAGGAAGGGCGGCCGAAGCACTCCTGGACCTCGTCTGTGAACAAGGGACCCAGCCCGATGGCGCTGGTGTAGACCACGGGTGCCAGGACCGGGGTTCCGCCGTTGCGACGGGTCAGGTCCCGGAGCACCTCCACTCCCCCATAAGCGCCGTGGTCGACGGCACGGTGCAGGTCGCCCTGGAGGGTGCGGGCACGTTCGACGAAGGTCATCGGGGCGCCGGTGTCCACGCCCAGCAGCACGGAGCTGCTGAAGTCGCCGATGAGCCGGTCGATCTGCGGGTGCGACGGCGCACGGTCGAACAGCGGCAGGTTGAGAGTGAAATCCGGGTCGGTGTTCCAGGCACCGAGTACCTCGGCGAAGGCCGTGGCCAGGGCGGCGGCGGGGGTGACTCCGAAGTCACGGGCCCGTCGCTCGAACGCTCGTGCCCGCTCCGGGGTGAGCCGGTGGTGCAGACGGTGGGAGCGGGTCGTGGGGTCCGTGGGACGGGCCGGTGCCTCGGCGTCGGAACGGACCGGCAGTGTGGGCGCAGACGGAATCTCCGCCAGGCGCGTCCGCCACCAGGCGCGGGCACGCTCGCGTTGTTCGTGCCCGCGCTCGCGCCGGTCGGCGAGGTGGTCGGCGAAGTCGTACTCCAGGGGCGAGGCGTCCACTCCCAGGTAGGCACCGCGCAGGTCCTCCAAGAGCACGCGCAGGCTGAGCGCGTCCGCGACGATCATGTCGAGGTCCACGTGCAGGCGGGTGGCACCCCCGGGGAGCAGGCTCAGGGCGATGTCCAGGACTTCGCCGGCCGCGACGTCCATGCGTCGGTGGGTGGCCTCCTCCCTGATCCGCTCCAGGTTCCGTTCGACCCCGCTCGCGGGCAGGTCGCGAAGGTCGTGCACGGTGACCACGGGTTCGGCCCCGGCGGGTTCGACACGTTGGTGGCCGTCGTCGTCGAAGCGCACCCTGAGCATCGGGTGGCGATCCACCACGGTCCGAAGCGCGTGCGCCAAACGTTCGGGCTCGACCCCGGTGCCGTCGAACTCGGTGTAGAAGTGGGCGGCCACGGCGCCAAGGGGTTGGTCGTCCTGCCGGCCGATCCAATAGGCGTGCTGCATGGTCGCCATCGGGAACGGTTCCCCCTCGTCCCGGTGTCGGGTGTTCACCGGACCCGCCGGGAGGTGGGTCACGCGTGCCTCGTGGAGCAGCGCGGTCCAGGCGGCGACCGTGGGCACGGCCGAGAGGTCCTCGAAGGTGACGTCGAAGCCGTCCTCCCTCCAGGCACCTGAGAGCCGGATCATCCCGAGTGAGTCGAGCCCGTGCTCGAAGAGGTCATCGGTGTCGGTGAAAGCCCCGGTTCCGAGTACTTCGGACACCTGTTCGCGAACGGTCTCGATCACCGGTCCGGCTTCGCTGGTCACTGAACCGCGCACCCCCTGTGGTCACGTTGGACCCGATAAGCAATAATGAAAACCGTTTTCATTGTCGGTATGTCCATGTATAGCACCGGCGGGAGTCCGGGGTCGACCCCGGTCCCCGCAGAATTCGGAGGGATCGATGTCACATGACTGGCTGCGGCGACCGGAGAGGGCGGACCACCGCTACCGCGAGCAGGGCTTTTGGGAGGACGGAACGCTGGACGACCTGCTCGAAGAACAGGCCGCCCACAGGGCGGACCATCCGGCGCTGGTCTCGGGTGGGGAGCGTCTGACCTACGCGGAGCTGAACGCGCGTGTGGACCGCCTGGCCTCAGGACTGGCCGGACTCCCGATCCGTCGAGGCGAACGCGTCCTCGTGCGATTGCCCAACCACACCGAGTACGTGGTCACGATCTTCGCCCTCTTCCGGATCGGGGCCGTACCGATCCTGGCCCTACCGGCGCTGGGCCCCGCGGACCTGGAATCGCTGGTGCGCGTCGGTGAGGCCGGCGCCATGATCGTCGCCCCGGGTCGGGGGCCGAGGGCCTCATCGGCGGTCGTCGAGAGGATCGCTCTCTCCGCCCCGTCCGTACGGCACCTGGTGGTGACCGGTGACTCCGGAGACGGCGCGGCACTGCCGTGGGACTCGCTCCTGGCCCCCTCCTCGGGCTCCCGCCCCACGTCCATCTCCTCGGAACGCTCCCCTGACGACCTGGCGTTGCTCCTGCTGTCCGGCGGCACCACGGGCATCCCCAAGCTGATCCCCAGGACCCACGCCGACTACCGCTACAACGCACGGGCCTCGGCCGAGGCGAGCGGAGTGGACGAGAACGCCGTCTACCTGGCCGTCCTTCCCGTCGCCCACAACTTCACGATGGTCTCCCCCGGCATCGTGGGCACCTTCGCGGTCGGGGGCACCGTGGTCCTCGGCCCGGACCCGAGTCCAACGACCGCCTTCGAACTGATCGAACGCGAGCGGGTGACCATCAGCGCGCTCGTTCCGGCCCTGGTCGGTCCGTGGTTGGACGAGGCTCACAGATCGGATCGGGACCTGAGTTCGATGAGGGTCCTCCAAGTGGGAGGATCACGCCTGGACGAGGCCACCGCCCGCCGTGTGGGGCCGACACTGGGCTGCCGTCTGCAACAGGTGTTCGGCATGGCCGAGGGCCTGAACAACTACACCGGTCTGGACGACCCCGAAGACCTGGTGTGCACCACCCAGGGTCGGCCGCTCTCCCCCGCCGACGAGGTCCTGGTGGTCGACGAACAGGGAGATCCGCTCCCCGCCGGCTCCGTCGGTGAACTGCTCACCCGGGGCCCCTACACCCTCCGGGGCTACTACCGCGCACCGGAGCTGGACCCCCTGTGTTTCACTCCGGACGGGTTCTACCGCACCGGAGACCTCGTCACCCGGTCCGAGAACGGCGACCTCACGGTCGTGGGCCGGGTCAAGGACCAGATCAACCGGGCGGGAGAGAAGATCGCCGCGATCGAGGTCGAGGAGATGCTCATGGGCCTTCCGGGGGTGCGGGCCGCCGCTGTTCTGGGCCTTCCCGACCCGGTGCTCGGTGAGCGCTCGGTGGCACTCCTGGTCGTGTCGGGGCAGGAGTGCCCTACCAGGGACGAGGTGCGCGCGGAGTTGTCCGAGCGTGGAGTCGCGGCCTTCAAGGTGCCCGACGAGGTACGTCGAGTGGAACGGCTCCCACTCACCGGGGTGGGCAAGGTGGACAAGAAACGCCTTCGGCGGGAACTGACCGGAGCCTAGGAGAACGGACCGCGGTGGGGACGGGTCGGCTTCCGCCCCCACCGCCGGTCAGGCCTGGAACGCGACGAGGGTCTCCTCGGTGGTCACCGTGACGGCGCATCGGCGAGCAGCGTAGGACAGGGCCATCTCGTGATCGCGAGCGGAGAAGTCGGCCACCGCGTCCGCGACGACGAACGCCTCGATGTCCCGCATGAAGGCGTCACAGGCGGTCATGAGGACACCGATGTGGGCGTACACACCGCACACGACCAGCTGGTCCCGCCCCAGGGCACGCAGTCGCTCCTCCAGGTCGGTACGGACGAAGGCACTGTAACGCCACTTGGTCAGGACCACCTCGTCCGAGGCGGGGGCCAGGTCCTCGACGATCGCACTGTGCACGGGGTCGTCCCTGAGCCCTTCCCCCCACAGGTCCCGCAGCAGGCCCCGCTCCTGTTCGTTCTGGGATCCGGGTTGGGCGGTGAAGATCCGGGGCACCCGGTTCGATCTGCACCGGTCGAGCAGGGCGCCGATGTTGGCCAGCAGTTCCGGGACCGGTTCACCTCCCGGTGTGAAGGCGTCGAGAAAGTACCGCTGCATGTCGTGGACCAGTAGGACACAGCGCGCGGGGTCGATCTTCCAGTCCATCCGTTCGGCGGACGGAACCCCCGGCATGGGATAGGGGGCGATGGAGGGCAGGGCGGACACAGGAGTCTCCTTCGAGATGGTGGTGTGGGGATCGGGGCATGGGTGGGCGGGCGCGTGATCGGCCGTGTCGGTCCAGATCAGGCTCCTAGACCGGCCCCGCCGTCCACGCGCAGGTCGTGCAGGGTGATGTGGCGGGCTCTGGAGGAGAGGAGAAAGGTCACGGCGTCGGCGATGTCCTCGGGGGCGGCCACCCGCCCCAGGGGAACCCCCACCCGGAAGTCGGTGAGGTCCGGCCCGTTCGGAGAGAGGGTCTCCTTGGAAGCGCCATCGCCCCACAACTGCCGACGCATCGGTGTTTCGGTGGAGCCGGGGGAGACCACGTTGCACCGAATCCCGTGAGGGGCCATTTCGAGTCCGAAGCACATGGTGAACTGGGTGGCGGCGGCCTTGGAGGCGGCGTAGGCGGCCATGGACACCCTGGGAACCGAGGCGGCGTCGGATCCTACGGTGACGAAGTTCCCGTGTCCGCGAGACATCATTCTCGAAGAGACCGCACGGCAGACGTTGAAAACCCCCAAGGCGTTACTCGCGAAGAGTTCGTGCCAGTGCCGGGTCGGGAAGTGCGAGGTCGCCCCGTGGCGCAGGAGACCGGCGACGTTGGCGACGGCGGTGATCGGCCCGAGGCCCTCCTCCACCTGGTGGACCAACCGTTCCACGGCGTCCTCGTCGCCGATGTCCACGCAGTAGTGGATCACCCGATGGCCTTCGTGTTCGAGTTCGGCCGCCAACCGTCGAGCCGGGGACTCACGGCGGTCGACCGCGGCGACGGTGTGGCCTTCCGCCGCCAGGCTCCGGACGACGGCGGCGCCGATACCTCCGGCGGCACCGGTGACCAGGGCGACACCCTTGTCGGATCCATTCGACCTTCCCGGTCTATCCGGATGAGAGGTCACAGCGCTCCCTTCACGAGCGTTCCGCGCCGCGTCCGGAGCCCTCCGAGGCGAACCAGGGCGGTCTCGCGGAGTCACAGACAACGTGGACAGACACCGGTCAGTTCGAAGGTGTGGTCGACCTGAGCGAAATCACTCAAGTAGCGGATCTTTTCCACGACCGCCGCGATCTCGGCGACCTGTGCGATCTCCTCCACCTCTCCGCAGACACGACAGAAGAGGTGGTAGTGGCGGACAGGTGTTCCACACCGCCGGTACAGACGCTCTCCTTCGGGTGACCGGATCGTGTCCAGCACACCCTCCTGGGACATCCGGTGGACCGTGCGGTAGATGGTGGACAGGCTCGGCGGACCCGTGGCGGAGGGGTTCGACCGATCCAGGTCCCGCAGGATCTCCCGACAGCTGCGAAAGCGGGAACTACGGTCCAGGACCTTGAGCACGGCTTCGTCGTACTTGGGTGTGTTGACCATGTCAGTCGACCGCCTGGCGTTGGGGCACCAGAGACAAGCGACCGACTCGGTATCGGCATCGCCCTACGCACACGAGGGGGACTCCCGGGGACGCGACTCGATTAGATGAAAATGATTATCAGTACCGTAGCACGCGCGTGAGTCGGTTCGCCCGAATCACCCCATACTCCGGGCGGGCGTACCGAGCACCCTCGCGGCTGTGTAGAGTATGGAAACGATTTTCATTTCCATTCCAGAGAAGGCACCTCGGAGAGGAGCATCCGATGCGCATCGCCCTGGTCACCGGGCTGCACGCGACCGCGCGACGTCAGGCCGTGGACGACTTACTGGCCACCGTTCCGCGTTCCATCGCCGTGCACCACGACCTGGAGGACATCGGCGACGGCGCGGTACATCGCGTGGTCCGCGACCGCGCGGGCCCCGCTGAGAGCGAGCAGGTGGACCTCGACCACGCCTGCGCCTCCTGCACCCTGCGCGAGGACCTCATCCCCTTCCTCCTGCGCACCGCGGACGCCCGCCGACACGACCTGTGCGTCGTGGAGTCCTGGGACGGGGTGGAACCCCGGCTGATCGCCGAGAACATCGCCGCGCAGGAGGGGCTGCTCCTGGCCACCGTCGTCACGGCCGTCGACCTCGTCCACCTGGTCGCCGACCTGAGCTGCGACGACGACCTGAGCGACCGCGAACTCGACATCGCCCAGGACGACTCCCGCACGGTCGCCGAAGTCCTCAACCGGCAGGTGGAGTATCCGAACGTGATCGTCCTGCACGGAACGGGGCCCGACCGTCATGCGCGGACCCTGCTCCAACAACTCAACCCCGCGGCCGCGATCGTCCGTTCAGGCTCGGACCTGCGAGGGTTCCTCGGCGGACGCTTCGACCCCGAGTCGACTCACACCCGGATCAACCCGGCCTGGGCCCAGTACTCCGATCACGCAGAGGAGCAGGGCGTGAGTTCGGTGACCTGGACCAGGACCCGACCGATGCATCCCCAGCGGCTCTCCGACGCGCTGGAGGAGATCGTCGCCATGAGCCTACGAGGCAGAGGCAGGTTCTGGCTGGCCGGCCAGCCCGACACCCTCCTGGTGTGGGACTCCCACCAGGACCTGCTCATGGTGGAGAGCGGCGGCCCCTGGATGGCCGCGCTCCCCGAGGCCGCCATGGACCTGGTCTCACCGGCCCGACGATCCTCCGCCCTCCTGGACTGGGACCCGGTGGCGGGTGACCGCCGCCAGCACCTGTCCTTCACGGGGATCGACATGGACAGCGCGCGCCTGTTGTCCCTGTTGGAGTCGTGCCTGGTCACCGACACCGAAACCGATCAGGACTTCCACAACGACCCCTTCGCCGAGTTCTCAGAGAGGTGACCATGCCCACCGGCCATCGCCGCACCATCAAGCCACCGCGCGAACGCCGCTTCGCCAACCCGCTGGGCGACGCCGACCGCGTCGACTACAAGGACACCGCCCTTCTCCGCAAATTCATCTCGGAGAAGGGCAAGATCCGTAGCCGCCGGGTCACCCGAGTCACCGCCCGCCAACAGCGCCTGATCGCCGCGGCGGTCAAGAACGCCCGCGAGATGGCCCTGTTGCCGTACCCGTCCTCGACGAAACAGAGCTGACCAGGAGGAATCCAGCATGTCCCGTGTCTGCCAGGTGACCGGAAAGTCACCCGGTTTCGGCAATGCCGTCTCCCACTCACACCGCCGCACCAAACGTCGTTTCGACCCCAACATCCAGAACAAACGCTACTGGCTGCCCAGTGAACGGCGATTCGTCAAGCTCCGGATCAGCACCAAGGGGATGAAGGTGGTCGACGCCCGAGGCATCGAACGCGTGGTCGCCGACATTCGAGCCGAAGGGGGGAGGGTCTGATGGCCAAGAAGAGCAAGATCGCCCGCAACGAACAGCGCAAGGCGGTCGTCGCCCGCTACGCCGAGCGCCGCGCCGAGCTGAAGCGACTCATCAAGAGCCCGCACACCGGCGAGGCCGAACGAGCCGCCGCCGTCACCGAACTGCGCCGACAGCCCCGGGACGCCAGCGCCACCCGTGTGCGTAACCGCGACTCCGTGGACGGCCGCCCCCGCGGCCACCTGACCAAGTTCGGCCTGTCCCGGATTCGTTTCCGCGAGATGGCGCACCGAGGGGAGCTGCCCGGGATCACCAAGTCGAGCTGGTGACCCCGGGCGAAATCCGCCGTTCGTGATCCGAGCGGCCCGCGGGTTCCCGGGGTAGGCGCCCCTCCTCCGGGAACCCGCACCCACGGTGGCGCTCAGGACGCGGAGTGTTCGTCCCAGTGGCCGTCGTGCCGACGGTGCAGGTGCCCGTCATGCACATAGTCCACATGGTCGTCGTGGGGTACGGACACGTGCCCACAGCCCTCCCCGTGTTCGTGCGGGTGGTCCTCGTGTACGGCGTGTCTCTCGGTGGAGCACTCGTCCCAGTGATCGTCGTGGACGTGGTGCAGGTGCCCGTCATGCACATAGTCCACATGGTCGTGGTGAGGCACGGCGACGTGACCGCACCCCTCACCATGTTCGTGTGCGTGGCCCTGGTGCGTCGGATGTGCGGTCGCCATGCTCTCCCCCGAATACGGTTCCCCAACGATGACCCGAAAGCAGCAACAACGCATCCATTCTATATCGCCTCTTCAAGGATCCACGGCGACGGAAAGAATAATTTGCTCCGACATATACAGCGAAATGAGGTCGACGGCCGATGCGAACCCTCACCTGCGTCGATGACGTCGATAAAATGATTCCCATCACCACGACAGATGGCGAACAGGGACGATCTTTTCACCTCTCATGGCTTTCCCACCATCGACCGGGAGGGCATGGTGCTTGATTCGCATTGCCCGGAAGAATCGCCTTTCCGCGACGAGATCCACTACGTCTGGCGGACGCTCTCCGAAGGGGCACTGCGCGCCGAAGCCACTCCGCGTGGTCTGCTCGTCGTACCCCGCGATCCGGTCGAGGCGGGAAGTAGGGACGGTCTCTTCGATGACCCGACGGGGCCGACGCGCACCGTCCCACCCCTTGGCCCGGGTCCAGGGGATCGAACCCGAGCCGGGAGGACCCGCCCACCCGTCTCGGAGGAGGAAACGACGGGCTCGTGGTGAGCGCGCCCGGGGATCGACAACCACACCGCTCACAGGTTCTTGCTCTGCGCGTCCCACTCGGGGTCGACGCACAGGCCACAGTCCTCGCCCACGAACACGCCCGCGGCCTCGGTGTCGTCCTTGAGTTGCCAGCGCAACCACGCGCCACCGACCCGCCCGTACTCGCCGCCGTCGGGTTCGGGGAAGGTCCCGTAGTGCCCCACGTCGAGGTGGCCCATGAACGCGGGCAGCCCCTCCGGAAGGTCGCGCCAGTCGTTGAGCGCGTTGCCGTAGGCGATGTCGCTCGGCCCGCCGGTGAAGTAGGCGATCGGGGCGTGCAGGTGGTCGAGGCGTCCCGGGTCCCTGTCACTGAACATGCCGCTGTTCCAGATCACCGTGGTCGTGATGCGAGGGTCGTCGGCGACGTCGTAGGTCTCCAGCCCACCGCACGACTGCCCCATGACGGCGATCCGTTCGGTGTCCACGTGTCCGCGGTACTCGCTCAACAGCCGGGTGTTCTCATCGACCGCCCAGTCCACGGACTCGATGAGCATCTCCGCGTCGGTGCTGCCCGAACCGTCCGGGCGACCGTTGGCGATGACCAGGAAACCGTGTGAGGCGAACTCGGTGAGGATGTTCTCGAACCACGTCCCATCAGCGCGGCAGGCGCCGTTGCCCCAGGCCACGATCGGCAGGGGCTCGTCCTCGGGCAGGTCCAGGGGTCGGTAGACGGTGTGGGCGGGCAGGCGACGATCGGTGACGTATCCGGCCTCATGGGGACCGCTACCACCGGCGACCTCTACGACGTCGGCGGAGGCCGCGGCCCCCGAGGGGACCCCGACCAGGGCGGCGGCCAGGAGAGTCCCGGTCAGGAGTGCGGCGGATCTTCGGGCGGGGGTCGATGTTCCCATCGCTGTCTCCCTTGCATGGAGGAGAACACCGGCCATCCGGTGTTCAGGAAGCGAATATCCGCGCCGCACACCGGGGCGTCAACGGGGCCTGTCGACGAACGGGTGGGATCACCGATCCCAAACCCGCGCGCCGCGAACAGATCGCGGTGTTCCACCGATGCGTGCCCCGCGTCCGAGGCGGAGAGTGAGACGGAGAACATTCGACCGACAAGGGAGACCCGCGTGGACGACAACCCCCTGCGCATCTACGACTTCATGGCCTGCGACGTCTTCTGGGATTTCGACGGAACACCGTTTCCGGCGGAGCAGCACAAGTTCCTCGTCTCCTTCCACCCCACCCCGGGGGTCCCCACCCCGGAACTGATCCGGTCCATCACCGCGCGCGGCCCGGACGGGTATCGGGTGGAGTTCGCCGACCAGGAGTTCACCCCCGCCAACACCAACGGCCACATCTACGACCACGCCCTCGACCACTACTGGTACATGGTCAACCTCCCCACCGGTTTCCTGCCCGGGGGCGTGTACTCCATCGAGGTATCGGGGGTCGACGGGGAGGTCCGGACCCGTTCGCGTCACCACGACATCGCGGCCTCACGACGTCTGGTGGAGTTCTACACTTCGCACCGGACCGAGCTCGCGGAGTCCTTCACTCCCTCGGGCCGAACCGAGTTGGGGACGGTACCGGCCGACGATGAGCTGGAGTGTTCCTGGTCGACCTTGAAGGATCTGGGCGGGCCCGACGCCCACTACATCTTCCGTCTGTCCACCGGGGGGTCGGCCAGGGAATTCGACACCCAGAACCTCACCTGGTGGGACAACATCTTCGTCGAGCACATGCGCGGGCACACCGACGCCGGCCTGAACCGTTCCTCGGTGCGGGTGGGCGCCGATCTGGCGGCCGACACCCCCTACGCCTACTTCGTCGAGGCCACCGACTCCAACGTGCAGAGCGAGACCAACATCTGTCTCTTCCAGCCGCACCAGTACTTCCACACCCCGGCTCGGGCCGAGGCCGGCACCGGGACCTGAGCCGAGGGCCCGCACGGTCCGGGTAGGTCCCAAGAAGCCACTCGGAGATGGATCTAGCGCTCGGGGCACACCCGTGCACCGGGCCACGAGTCGGACCCGGAGAGCGGGGGCGCGACGGTCGGGGTCCGTCGCGCCCCCGCTCTCAACCGCTGACGTTGAGGTCGGAGCTGCCGCTGCTCTGGTAACCCTCGGTCGCCAGGATCATGTAGTGCACGAAGTCGCCCAGTTGCATGCCCGCGTCGTTCCAGGCGTCGAAGTGGTTTCCGGTGGTGATGGTGCCACCCGTACGAGTCGACTGGCGAACGCTCCAGAACTGCGGGAACGTCTCGCTGTCTCCCTCCACCGACGGGGAGTCATAACGCATCGTGTGGTAGAGGTCGTAGCTTCCGCCATCACTGTCCACCGTGCCGCGAAAGTCGCCCTCGGGCCGGTAGGTGCCGAAGTTGTCGACGATGTAGTACTCCACGAGCGGGTTCGAGGTCCACCCGTACAGACACAGGTAACCGTTGCCGGAGGGGTTGAATCTCCCCGAGTAGGCGACGTTCCTGCGGCCACCGGTGCTCCAGCCCTTTCCGCATACGAAGTTGCCGGTGTCGCTCCACTGGGTGCTGTAGGAGCCCCCGGAACCCAGGGTCATGGAGACCGAACCACCGCCGTCGGTCCAGAACGAGTAGAAGTAGCCGTCGTGGGTGCCGGTCTGGTTCTCGGTGATGGTCTGGGCATGTGCGGTGCCGGGCAGCAGCGTGGGCATCGCCACGGCCAGGGCGCCGGCTCCGGTGAGTCCGATGAATCTCCTGCGGTCGAACGGGGGGTGGGGGGTGTCGTTCATGGTCGTCTTCCTCCTGGTGGGCCAGGCGGCGCCGCACGGAAGGGACCTCGGCGACCAGGGGTGCGTCACCGTGTGTCGGCGCCGTGTTGCGCAGCGGGGTCGGTTTTTCGCCGTGTCCCGAAGTATCCGCACGAGACGAACGCGAGTCAATGTTTTCCGGAAAATTTCGGATACATTAACAATCATTCAGTCATCATTCCTGCTGGTCAACCATCATTTTTACAAACTCATCCTGGAATCTTCCCTGGAACTCGGTTCCGATACACATGTCGGGATCGATCATGATTCCGAAACTTTTCGGCCCCCCTCGGGCCGCGAAAACGAGCCCGGACCCTGCGGGTCGGGCTCATCAACGGAACGGCCGGAGGGCCCTGCCCGGTCCGCGCCCGTTCGCCCTGGGGCCACGAGGCTCGACCTGCTCGACCGCAACATCTCCGGTCGAGCCGGACCATCCACCCCCGAAAGGATGGAGACCCATCGGGGCCCGAGTCCGACGGGCCTCCATCTCGGATGTTCTCCACCAAAGCCTCGGGAATCGAGGCCGCACCGAAGGACACGTTCAGGAGAACGGCGCGAGCCCCAAGGCCGGGTCGGCTGGAGCACGGCCTCGTTCAGGGCGGCGGGGCGCAGATGGGCGATCTTCTGGTATTCGCGGCCGGTGACCATGCGACCGAACGTTTTCCGATCGGGATAACGCACCAACGGGACCGCGTCCCACCCACGCCCGTCATCGGCGACCAAGGATGTGGACCGTCGCCGGCATAGAGCGGTTCGGCTCCGTATTCCCGCGAAAAAAAGGGGCCGCCCGTCGTGGGTACTCCTCGTAGGAGGAACGACCTTCTGGAGTGAAGCGCAGCAGGTCGAGTATGACCACGGAGCCCTCCCCATCCTCCTCCAGCATGTCCGCGAGGGCCGTCCCCGGAGGGGGCGACGGCCGTGGGTGACTCCTTGCGCGGTCGTTGGGCGCACCGAGCGTGAGCGGTGACGTCCACCACAGAAACCGCCTGGTCGGTATGTAACGCCGGCGACCCCGACCGCCCGCCATCGTCGCACGCCCGTCGAGCACCCCACCCCTCGCGGCCAGGCGTGCCACCCCGGACACGGAAGCCGGTCGGAAGCGGTGTTCCCACAGCTCACAGCGCACACCGAAGGTCCTGAAATGTAGTGCATTCTGCCACAAAAGATCACGCTGAAATAACAGAACGATATCGCCAAATCGCCCCCCTGTGACCCACTTCAGGCTTATACGACACCCGAAAATCATCCGACTTGAACCTTTTGCTATAGTCCGCCTGTTGGTCCCAACCGCCCCATGCGTCCCACACGGAGCGCGCAACTTCGGGCGGCGGACAAACGGCCACCTTCCCCGCCGATCCGCAATCGGCGGGCCCACGTATCGACGAAACCACGGCCGGATGCCCAGCGCACAGCGTCGTGCGCACGGGCCGAAGCTCCATGGTCGTTACGTGCCACAAAAACCGACGGGTGATCCGGCGCCCGTCCTCAGAAAGGAAATGAATGAATTCGGAGGAAATGGCGGTCCAGCAACTGAGCGGCCCCGTCACCATTTTTCTCATCGCACTTTTCTTCGGTGGAACGCTGTTCATGTCGATCCTGATCAGCAAGAAGAAAGAGAACGCCGATGGTTACATGAATGCCGGGCATAACATCGGTTTCGGCATCGCAGCCACCTCCATGACCGCGACATGGATCTGGGCGTCCTCCATGTACGCCTCGGCCACCGCGGGTTACACCTACGGCATCTCCGGCCCCATCCACTACGGGTTGTGGGGCGCGTTGATGATCCTGTTCATCTACCCCTTCGGACGACGCATCCGTGCGGTCGCCCCTCGCGCGCACACTCTCGCCGAGGTCATGTACGCCCGTCATGGACGCTCCAGTCAGTTGATGCTCGCCGGCTCCAACGTTCTGGGCAGCGTCATCTCACTGACCTCCAACTTCATCGCCGGTGGTGCGCTGGTGGCGATGCTCTCGCCCTTCAGCTTCACCCAAGGCATCGTGGTGATGGCGGCCGGTGTCCTGCTCTACACGCTGTGGTCCGGCTTCCGTGCCTCGGTGCTCACCGACTTCGCCCAGGCGATGGCGATGCTGGGCGCCGTGGTCGTCATCATCCCGGTCGTCTTCTTCGCCGCCGGCGGCACCGGCATGTTCGAGACCGGGGCGCAGAACCTGACCCCCCAGCAGTCGAACTTCTTCTCCTCGGACGCCTTCCTGAACCAGGGCGCGCCCTACATCGCCGCCGTGCTGGCCTACGCGATCGGCAACCAGACCATCGCCCAGCGCCTCTTCGCGGTTCGAGAAGACCTCATCAAGCCCACCTTCATCACCGCCACCATCGGTTACGGTGCCACCGTCATCGGCATCGGCATGCTCGGCGTGATGGCCCTCTACCTGGGCATGGAACCGATGAACGGGGACGTCAACAACCTCATCCCCCAGATGGCGACCACCTTCCTCGGTCCGATCCTGCTGTGCGTCTTCTTCATCATGATCATCGGAGCGCTGGCCTCCACCGCCGACTCCGACCTGGCCGCTCTCTCGTCGATCATGATGGCCGACGTCTACGGTCAGAACGTCGCCGGGCGCAAGAAGGCCAACCCGAAGACGATGCTGCTGATCGGCCGCGTCACGATGATCGTCGCCACCGCCGCGGCCCTGTACTTCGCCAGCGGTCAGATGAGCATCCTCGACCTGCTCGTGTTCGTCGGTGCCCTGTGGGGCGCCCTGGTCTTCCCGGTCATCGCCTCCTTCTACTGGGGCAAGGTCACCAACGCGGCCTTCACCGTGTCCACCCTGGCGGCCGTGGCGATCTTCATCCCCGTCCGCTTCGAGATGCTGCCGATGGGCACCCCGGTCGGCCTCGTCGTGGACGTGCTGTCGGTCATCGGTGTCGGCGTGGTCCTGGGTCTGATGTCCTTCGGCTTCTTCGGGCTCAAGCCCGCGCTGTGGATCGGTTCGATCGCCGCGATCGTCACCGCGCCGTTCGGGATCGGCTTCTTGCACGACTACCACGTGCTCAGCGGGTCGCTCGTCGCCTACGCGGTGAGCACACTGGTCTGCTACCTCCTGAGCTTCCGCAACAAGGAGTCCTTCGACTTCGCCCTGATCCAGAAGCGCATCGGTTCGTTCGACAGCGACGAGGAACCGGAGAAGGCCCTGGACGACGACACCGCTTCGAAGCACTGACCAAGAGAGGAACCCATGTCGACCCTGCTGTTGACCGGCTACGTACTCATCTGGCCCATCATCGTGGCCTTCGTACTCTTCTTCCTCCTGCGCGGCTTCTTCAAGGACTGGAGTCAATCGCGTAAGGAAGGTCGTCCGATCATCTGATCCTTCCGACCGCTCCGGCCGGGTACCGATTCCGAGGAGTCGGTGCCCGGCCCCTCGCGTCGAGTTCCCCGGAGAAGGCACCGGCCGCGTGCACGCATGTCCAAGCGGGCTCGCCGGCCGATGCCCGCCTCGGCGCCATGGACAGCGTCTCTTCGATCGTGAGGGTCACCGTCGTCCACGCCGCCACGCCGTTCCCGGGCCTGGTGGCCGAAGTGGAACAGGCTCGCGCGTTCATCCGCGAGGCCGGCCCGACGGCGCGCGTCCGGTCGCCTTCCCCCAGACCCACCTTCCCGATCACCCGTACCGGGTCCGGTCCCACACCCCGGCACCCCGCGCAACGCTCAGGCCCACGACTCCCCGGCAGGGGATCACCCGGAATTCTTCGGATCGGGCCTGTGGACAACCCGATCCGGACCCCTGTCGCGGCGCACACTGGAATCATGCTCTCCACCAACGCGCACACCCTGTTGCGTACCCTCTTCCAAGACCTGTCCGGTGACCGCCACATCCTCAACCTGAGTTTCCGATACGTCATGTCCACCGCCGTCGACCGGCGGGCGGATCACTTCGAAGTGGAACACCCGGTGGTGATCGAGCGCCTGTACACGGCTCTGATCGGGCAGGCCCCGGCCGCCCTGATCGTGCGCACCTTCACCGACCGCGTCCACGAAACGCGGCCCGATGGCACGATCATCCCCGTCAAGCTGGTCCGCGGCTGGCGGGTGGGACACCGCCGGCTGGTCCCCTTGGACGAGGCGCAGATGTTCGACGCCCACTGCATGGACGCCGCGTCCGGGGAGCCCGTGCCACCCGAGGCCGGGGTGGAGTACGTGGGCGCCCCCGAGGTCGACCTGTCCGACCTGGAACAGTCGTGAACCCGACGCTCAGGGCTTGCGGGCCACACCCCCGTAACCGTCGACCTCGGGTGGGATCCCGAACCCGGTCTCCTCGTAGCGCCACCGGCTCACCCAGACCACCCCCGGTTCCACGATCTCCAGGCCTTCGAAGAAGGCCGCGATCTCCTCCGGTGAGCGCTGGACGTAGGGCTCTCCCCCGCTCTGGTTGTACTGTTCGTGCGCTTCCACGTTGGCCGCACCGTGCACGTTGGTGCCGTCGTTGATCGTCAGGAAGCTCCCTGAGGGCAGCGGATCCACCAGTCGACGGACCAGGTCACGGGCCTGGTCATGGTCGGCGACGTGTCCCAGGATCCCCATGAGCATCAGGGCGACCGGGCGGTCCAGGTCCAATGTCCGGGCCGCCGATTCCAGGATCCGTTCCGGTTCGCGCAGGTCGGCGTGGAGGTACTCGGTGGCGCCCTCCTCGGTACCCCTCATCAACGACCGGGCGTGGGCGAGTACCAGGGGGTCGTTGTCGACGTAGACGATCCGGCTGTCCGGTGCGAACGCCTGGGCCACCTCGTGGGTGTTGTCGGCCGTGGGCAACCCCGCGCCGATGTCCAGGAACTGACGGATCCCCACCTCTCCCGCCAGGTGGCGCACCGTTCGGCCCAGGA
This sequence comes from Nocardiopsis sp. NPDC055879, assembly GCF_053615935.1. Taxonomy (NCBI): domain Bacteria; kingdom Bacillati; phylum Actinomycetota; class Actinomycetes; order Streptosporangiales; family Nocardiopsidaceae; genus Nocardiopsis; species Nocardiopsis sp. NPDC055879. The sequence goes on along the minus strand of NZ_JBSHCT010000016.1, from coordinate 15,271 downwards.
AGGCCCGTGAGGCCCGGGCTCCCTGTGCCATGCCGGGGAACACCTTGAGGAAGGCCTCACCGGCCTCTTGGTCGACGGGGTGGTTGTCCTTGCCGCCCAGCCAGTAGTTCCACACTCGCGCCGAGTGCGGAATGGAGGTGTCGATCGGGGGGTGTTCGCTCATGGGGGGCTCCACCTTCGGTGTCGGAGCGGGGGTTCGTTCGCGCCATGATAGGTCCACGCGTACCCGGCCCAAGTGTCAGATCCCTTGGCCCACAGCGCTTCCCACCCCGAGCTCCCGGTTCGCGCACCGACCCGCCCGTTCATCGATGGGCACAGCGACGGTAGTGGCGTGTTCACGGGTCGTTACCGCGGCCTGGCTAGGTTCGCCGTGTTCACGCCCCCACACGGAAAGCAGCCCGACCATGTCGGTCACCCGCCGTTCGACGGCCCACCGCCCCCTCGCCCTGCTCGCTCTCGGCGCGCTCACCGTGGCGCCCGCGGTGGCCCTGCCCTCCACCTCTTGGGCCCAGACCTTCCCCGAACGTGTCCTGCTCTCCCCCACCGCCGACCCCGCCACCTCTCAGCACGTGACCTGGCGAACCGAGGACCTGGACGAGGGAGCGCACCTGGAGCTCATCCCGGTGCGCGGCGCGTCCTCGACCGCGCTCCTGCCCGCCGAACCCACCGGGCGGACCGCGGACCGTCAGTACTAACGGGTCACCCTCACCGACCTGGCCCCCGACACCGAGTACCGCTACCGTGTCGTCCCCGGTGAGGGCGCGGCCGGTCGTTGGCAGAACTTCACCACCGCCGACAGCGACGCGGTGCCCTTCGACTTCCTCTACTTCGGCGACATCCAGAACGACATCTCCGCCGGGGCCGCGCCCGTGGTCCGGGCCGCCCTGGCCGCCGAGCCCGACGCCCGACTCGCCGTGCACGCGGGTGATCTGATCGACCACGCCGAGAACGACTCGCAGTGGGGCGAGTGGTATGACGCGTTCGGCTCCGAGGGCACCGGCGGCATCAACCACGTGACCACGCCCGGAAACCACGAGTACTCCTCCAACGCGCTCAGCGGTCACTGGGACCTGCAGTTCCCCGGCGCCGGCAACGGTCCCGAGGAGGGTGTGGACCTGAACGAGACGGTCCACCACACCGATTACCAGGGCGTGCGGTTCATCAGCCTGAACTCCAACTACCGTGACGCCGACGTCGACGACGTCGACGCGTGGTTGGAGTCGCAGACCGAGTGGCTGGTCCAGACCCTGCGGGACAACCCGAACGAGTGGACCGTCGTCACCTTCCACCATCCGCTGTTCTCCAACAGCCCCGGGCGGGACAACGAGCCGCTGCGCCGGGCCTGGTTGGAGGTCCTGGAGGAGTACGACGTGGACCTGGTCCTGCAGGGCCACGACCACTCCTACAGCCGCGGCAACCTGGTGGAGAACCGTACCGAGGACCCCGACGTGCACACCGGACCGGTCTACTGCTGTGACCGGAAACGTTCACCCGGGTGTCCTCACGCTGCGATGGGTAGCGGTCGGCCTCCCCAACGAACACCTTTCTCGCTGCGTACCCGGGCGCGTTCTCGGCGTTGGGCCGCGAGCACGTCCGGGTCACGGGCGTTGGCGTTGCGCCACCGCAGGTAGGCATGCAGCGCCCGCGTCTGGACCGTGTGGTTGGGGTGGTGGGAGTTGGCGATGGTGAACTGGCGCAGCGGCCCGAAGTGCGCCTCGATCGGGTTGGCCCAGGAGGCGTAGGTGGGGGTGAAGCACAACTCGACCTTGTTGCGCCGGGCCCAGGAGCGGATCTTGGGACCCTTGTGCGCGGACAGGTTGTCCATGATCACGTAGACGGGTGCGCCGTCCGGGCGGGCGGCCCGAATCGACTTGAGCGCCGTGAGCGTGTTCGCGCCGCCTTTGCGCCGGTGGTTGATGCCCCACAGGGTGTCGGAGCCCACCGAGTAGCAGCCATGGAAGTAAGTGACGCCGTGGGTGCGCCGATAGGTGGCCGCGATGCGATCGGGCAGGCTCTTGCGGGCCCAGCCCGTTCCGGCGGTGGGGCGGATGCCCAACGGCCCGAACTCGTCGAAGGCGAAGATCCGGTCGGCGAAGTGCTCCATGACGTGCTCGATGCGGTCGAGTTTGGTATCGCGGTCGGGGTCGGGTGAGTCCTTCCAGGTCGTGGTGCGTTGGAAGGTGACACCGTGCCGGTGGAGCAGGGTCCGCAGGGTCTCGCGGCCGATGCGCAGGCCTGGTCCGGGGCGGCGGGCCAGGTGGGCGGCGAGTTTACGCAGCGACCAGCGGGTGAAGGGCTGGCCGAGCTTGGTCGGGCGGGTCGTGGCCGTGTGGATGACGAGGTCTTCCTCGTCAGAGGTGAGCAGGCGGGGACGGCCTCCCGCCCACTTAGGGTCCAGGCAGCTCAGCCCTTGGTCGTTGAAGGCGTGGATGACCTCGCGCACGGTCTTTTCGTCAGCGGCGACCAGGCGAGCTATGACCGGGACGGTGTTGCCGCTGGAAGAGGCCAGGATGATCATCGCCCGCCGGTAGCGAACCGTGTTGGTGCTGCCCCGGCGGACGATGCGTTGCAGTTTTTGGCCCTCAGGATCGGTGAGTCTGCGGGCTTTGAGGGGTGCGGACACCGCGGCTCCCAGGATCGGCTGCTGGTGTTGCGGTCAACCCTGACACCGATCACTCACCCAGGCGAACGTTCCCGGCCACGGCACTACGTGGTCGCGGTGACCGGCCCCAAGATGTACGAGGCCGGCGACGTGAACTGGACCTCCAACGGCGCCGAGGCGCGGGTTCAGGTCACCCATACCCAGACCTTCCAGTCGGTCTCGGTGGACGGCTCCACCCTGGAGTACGTGTCCACCACCGCCGATGGTGAGGTCGTGGACGCCTTCACCATCGACAAGGGCGAGGACGGCAAGTCGGTCACCGACGACCGTTGACCCGTCGGCGCCCATGATGTGCGCCGTGTGCCCGGTCCGGGTGGGTGCGTCGAGGGACGTCTCGGTTCTCCGTCCCGACGCGCCCGCCCGGACCTCGTCGGCCCCGTGAACCGGTGGCCGGCCCGGGCCTGGGTGGCCCCGGGCCGGCGATCCCGGCCCGGGGGTCGTCAGCCGACCAGGGCCTGCCAGGTGATGGGCCCGGCCTGGCCGTCGGAGACCAGACGGTTGGCGCTTTGGAAGTTGCTCACCGCGGTGTGCATGACGGGCCCGAAGTTGCCGTCGACCTCGACCCCGGCGCTTCGCTTGTTCATCACCGTTTGCAGGGCGCGCACGTGCGAGCCGTCGGCCACGCCCTCCTCCAGTTCGTAGACCAGATGCGGCCAGGTCAGGGGGCCGACCTGGCCGTCGTCGACCAGTCCCTGATCGCGTTGGAAGGCCTTGACCTCGGCCACGGAGACGGGCCCGTGATAGCCGTCGACCTCCAGTGAGCTTCCGCGCTGGTTCATCAGGTGCTGGATGGTGCGGACGCGGGCTCCGTTGGATTCGGGGTCGATGCTGGACCATCCTCCGCCCAGGTCGACTCCGCGCGCGGCCATGAACGGGACGGGGTCGGTGTGTGATCCCAAGGACCCGTTGTGGGTTTCGAAGTGCAGGTGGGGTCCGGTGACGTTGCCGGTGGCGCCCATGTCCGCTATGCGTTGCCCGGCCGAGACCGAGGCGTTCAGGGCGACGCGGTAGGCGCTCAGGTGGCCGTAGTAGGTATAGACGCCGCCTCCGTGGTCGAGAACGAGCGCCTCACCGGTGCGTCCGGGCAGGCCGCCACCCCAGGATCGACGGACGACGGTGCCCGCGGCTGCGGCGTAGGCGGCCGTTCCGGTGGAGTTGGTGACGTCCTGGCCCGCGTGGGGGCCGCCGCCGCGTGGGGCACCGTAGTGACCGCCGTTGGGAAAGTATCCGAGTGCGGGGTTGCACCAGGCACCGTTCATGGCCGAGGCCGCGTGGGCCGTGGCGCCGCCGAGGCCGGCCACGGCGACGGTCGCGCCCAGTCCGAGCCCGATGAGCGCGCGTCGGGACCATGGGGCAGGGGATGGGTCAGTACCGCTCGGAGCGGGGGTGGGGGCCGAGCAGGAACCGCACATATGGTCTCCACAAAGATTAGTTTCACATGTAGCATCTGTTGCGTTGGTTTCCTACATACGAGGGAGAATAAGGGCTTCGGACCCGCTTGAACAGGGGGTCACCGCTCCTTTCCTCCGACCCACCGCCCTTGTCCTGGCCGGTCCCCACGCGCCCCACCAAGGGCCATCTCCCCCGAGACCGATACGACACCGGCGCCCCCGCCGCGTGACACCCCCACCACCCCCGCAGGAGTCACAAGGTCAACTACCCGTGGCTGAAGCCCACGGGCTTGCGGGTAGGCGCCCATCTGGTGGATGGATCCTTCCTCCCGCGTCCGACACCCACTCATCTGGTGGGTGCTGGGGCGGTTGACTCGCGCCCCGCAGCCCACGCCGCCTGGCCTCGGTGGGCGAGGTTGCGTGCAGCGTTCACATCGGCGTGCAGCACCACACCACATTGGCGGCACATGAACCGGTTCCGGGTGGGCCGGTTGCGTCTGGAGGTGTGGTCGCACTCCGAGCAGGTCTGAGAGGTGTAGGCCGGATCCACGATCAGGACCGGCACCCCCGTCCTGCGAGCCTTGTAGGCGATGAAGTCCCGCAGTTGCGCGAAACTCCACGAATGCAGCATGGAACGCTGTTGCTTGGCCAGCCGTACCCGGCCACGGATGCCCCGAAGGTCTTCCAGGACGATGCCGTGATCGGTGCGTTCAGCCCGCTCCACGATGCGTTTGGAAATCGTGTGGTTCACATCCCGCGCCCGCCGTGCCTCCCGGCGGCGCAGACGCTTCAACACGCGTTTGGCGCTCTTGGTGTTCTTGGCCTGGAGTTTGGCGCGAAGCTCGTTCTGTTGCCTGCGCTGCCGGTTCAGGTGGCGTCCGGCGAAGCGGTCCCCGGTGGAGGTGGTGGCGATCTCCACGATCCCCAGATCCACCCCTACGAACCCCACCGGATCCGGGTTCTCCTCGGCCTCGGGCACCTCACAGGTGGCCGCAAGGAACCACTGCCCGTCCTGACAGAGCAGGTCGCTCTCACCCTGGCGACACTCGGCCAACAGCTTCAACTGATCAGGCGAAGAGGTGAAGCCCAGATTCTTCATCCGCCCCACCACGGTCCAGATCGAGACGGTGCGCGCGTCCATCTGCCAGGACAGACACCGATCATCGAAGGGTTGCGCCGCATCGGAGCGGAAACAGATCGGGGTGGACTCGATCCGCGCCCGCCGCGCAGAATCCTTCCGGCCCAGGTTTCCGGCTTTCAGGTTCGCGTGCCGGGTGGTGTAGGCGTCCGCGACCTTGCCCAGGACCCGCACCGTGGGCTGCGCCGACAACCCGAACCTGGCTTTCAGCTCGTGGTAGAGGGCCCTTTGCAGGGTGTACTTGTCGCGAGCCCCGGTGGTCTGAGCGATGCGGGAGGCGTGGTCGGCGGCCTCGTTACAGGCGTGCAGGGTCGCCTCAAGCGCCTGCGCCTGTTCCGGCGAAGGCAGCAACTTGACCCGCACCACCAGCTTCATCACCGAACACGCTAACCACCCCGACCAGGAGGTGGGGCCGAATCAGAGAACTTCTCCGCCTTTTCCCGGTCTTCGATGGCCGGGAAGAGTGTGCGGGGGTGTTTCCTCCCGGCCCTGAAGGACCGGGCTTCCACACCCAGAAATCAGGTGAACATGCATGGCCACGTCGGTGACCGCGTCCATGGTCCCCGCGAAGAACAGTCCCGCCATGAAGACGGCGGTGGAGGGCGCCAGACCGGCGGCGATCGACCCGAGACCGGTGAGGACGGTGCCCGCCACGGCCACGTTCGCCGACCCGAGCCGCCGTACCAGTACGGCGGCGACCAGGCCGGCCAGGAACGCCCCCGCCGGAAAGGCCGCCACGGCCACACCGTAGACGGCGTTGTCGATGCCGATGTCGGCCTTGATCTCGGGGAACCGGGGGACGAGGTTGGCGAACAGGGCACCGTTGGTCAGGAACAGAGCGGCGCCCGCGATCCGTGCCCTCCGGTCGACGCGGGCGGCCCGATTCCGTGTGTCGACGCTCACGGGTTCGAACCTATCCGCCGCACGCCCTCGCCGGTGGGACGGGGGCGTGCGGGGACAGGGCCGGTTCGGACCAAGGATCAGGTCAGCGCGGCGACCACCGCCTCCTCCCCATCCCACCGGGCACGCAGCCGCCACCTTCCTCGGGGCTCGGACTCCAGCACGTGCGGGAGCAGGATCCGATCGCCGGGCTCACCGACCTCGGGCTCCGCACCGGCTTCCCTGGTGATCAGCACCTTCTGTGGACGTTGCCCCACCCGACCGCCGTCCTTCCAGATCTCCAGTTCCGCCTGTTCCTGCACACCGTTCAGGGCCCGCCGGAAACAGTCGAGCGCCACCTCGTCGGCGGTGCCGTCGTAAACCCAGCGCCACCCCAGGACGGAGTGGTCCAGGGTGCCCACGAGGTGCTCCTCGTGATCGGTCAGGGGCGCGCCCCGGTAGGTCAACGGGAGGTGGTGCAGGCGGCCGGAGCGTCGCAGCAGGAACACCTCCACCCCGACCTCCCCCTTCGGGTCGTCGAACCGATAGGTGCCCAGGACCTCATCGGGTCCCTCTCCTGCCCACGGCCTACCATCCAGCCAAGAGCCGATCAGGGTCGGTTTGTCCGGTGTCAGAGTCGCGTCGTAGATGATCGCCATGGGGCCAGTATCCGCCCGAGACAGTCCGGCCGCACCCTCCGGTGCGCCACTTCCCCGGAAAGAGGCAGGGTTTCATCGTGGTGGGGAAGCCCTCGGGGCGTATGGCGGCTTCACCCGAGATCCGGTACTCCTTCCCCGGGACCGATTCTTCGTGGAGGTCGGCCTTCGATCGTTGTTCGGGGGTAGGGGTCCCGCTGTGCGCCCGAGCCGGCTCCGATGGCGGAGTGGCGCACCCGGGCCACGACACCTTTCATCCCTAGCGTTGAGGACATGACCCCGACCGAGAGAATCTACTCAGCTCTGCTCAGACGTGATCGGGAGAGCGAGTCCGAGCTGCCCGCCCCCGTGCGCGCCGACGTCGCGCGCAATGGGCTGCGCCTGGTGTCGGCCAACGCTCTGCAGTCCTCCGGTGACCAGACGGTCAACGCCTCGACCGTGCTGCCCTGGCTGTTCCACTCCTTGGGGGTGCCCACGGCGCTCGTGGGGTTGCTCGTGCCCATCCGCGAATCCGGTTCGATGCTGCCGCAGGCGTTGCTGACCCCGCTGATCCTGCGGGTGCGGTATCGCAAGTGGGTGTTCGTCCTCGGTGCCCTGGTCCAAGCGTTGTCGGTGGCGGTGATGGCGGCCACGGCCGCGCTCGCGCGGGGGCTCACCGCCGGTGTGGTCATCGTGGTGGCCCTGGCGTTCTTCTCCCTGGGCCGGTGTCTGTGCTCGATCTCCTCCAAGGACGTCCAAGGTCGCACCGTTCCCAGCGGGGAACGCGGCCAGATCAACGGGCTGGCCACCACCGCCGCCGGGCTCGTGGCCATCACCCTGGGGGTGGCGATCCGAGTGCTGGGTGGGGAGGACCTGGACGCCGGCCGGCTCGCCTGGGTCCTGGCCGGTGGCGCCGTCCTGTGGGTGGGTGTGGCCTGGGTCTACGCGGGGGTTCGGGAACCCGCCGACGCGTCGGCTTCGACGATCGAAGGATCGGGGAGGGCATCCGACGACGAGCCGGTGCGATGGCACGACTGGTTCGTCCAGACCCTTCGTCTGCTGCGCGATGACCGTTCCTTCCGACACTTCGTCACGGTGCGCGGTCTGTTGCTGGTCTCGGCGCTGAGCCCACCGTTCGTGGTCACCCTGGCCACCGACTCGGGCACCACCGGTCTGTCCGGGCTGGGCGGGTACGTCATCGCCTCCGGGGTCGCGGCCCTGGTGGGTGGTCGCCTGTCGGGCCGGCTCGCCGACTGGTCGAGCCGCAGACTGATGACGTTCGGTGCCGCGATCGCCTCGGCCATCATCCTCGTACTGGTGCTGGTGGTGTCGTTGCCCGGTTTCAGCGGGGAGAGCGCGTGGGGGTCGGCCGTGTTCATCGGGGCGTACTTCCTGCTCACGCTGACGCACACGGGAATCAGGGTGGGCCGCAAGACCTACGTCATCGACATGGCCGAAGGCGACCTGCGCACCACCTACGTTGCGGTGTCGAACTCGGCGATGGGACTGATCCTGCTGGTGGTCGGCGGTCTCAGCTCGCTGCTGACGCTCCTCGGCGTGGAGTGGACGCTGCTCTTCCTCGCCACCCTGGGTCTGGCCGGGGTGGTCGGCGGCGGCCGGCTCCCGGAGGTCTCCCGAGGGTCCCGAGGGTAGGGGCCGGCCAAGGTACGGCGAGGGCCGGTTGAGAGCGCGGCTCGCACGAATCCCGGGAACCCCTGAACCTCAGGAACGACTCCGCCTTTCCGCCAAGACCACCCATTATTCGATGCGTGGATCCGACGAAGAGGTGTCCGCCTACCGGAAACGCGATGTCAGGTCCGTGGTCGCAGGAGCGGCATCAACGGGCAGTGGGCCCCGACCATGCGGCACAAAAGCACCACCCCGGCCAGGGACACCACGACCGCCGCCGGGACCGGGCCGAAGGGATCCGGGAGTTCCTGCGTCAGCACGAGCACTCCCATGACCAGCACGAAACCCCCGAAGCCCTTACGCAGTGCGGCCTCGGGCACTCGGGAGGTAAGGAGCGAGCCCACGAGCGACCCCGCGACCGCGGCGGCGGTCACCATCGCCACCAATGCCCAGTCCGGGCTCACGCTCGTCAGGTAGCCGGTGAGTCCGGCGAAGGACTTCATCGCTATCACGAGCAGGGAGGTTCCCACCGCCGCCGGCATGGCCAAGCCACCGAGCAGGGCGAGCGCGGGCACGACGAGGAACCCTCCCCCGGCGCCGACGAGTCCGGTGATCGCCCCGACCGCCACACCGTCCAGGATGATCCGTCGCAGGGGAAGCGCTCCGGACTCCGCGTCCCGATCGGTGCCCCCGGCTCTGGCCCCGAGCATGGTCACGGCGGTGGCGACCATCATCAGGGCGAAGGCGATCATCAACAGGGTGCCCGGCAAGTACCCGCCCGCCAGGCCGCCGAGGAAGGCCCCCGCCATACCGGAGGCTCCGAACACCAGTCCGGTGCGCCAACGGACGTTGCCCGCCCGCGCGTGCGTGAACGTACTGACCAATGAGGTGACACCGACGACGAACAGGGACGCGACGATGGCCTCCTTGGGCTCCATCCCCGCGACGTAGGTCAACAGCGGGACCATCAGGATGGAACCGCCGCCTCCGAGCAGACCGAGCGCGAGCCCGACCACCACCGCGAGGCCCAGGACAAGGACGGGTTGGAACTCCATGTTCGACTTTCTTTTCGAGGACGGGCGACGTGGGCACGACCGACCACCGTCAAGGGAGCGGGGCGGTGCCATTCCCCCTGTCGGACGAGACAGCGGGTCCGGCACCGTCCCGGTCAGGGTGATCAACCGCTGATCGTCTCGGGGGCGGACCGGACTCGCCCCCATTCCGGCCGGTCCGAGTAACCTCCGTCGAGTTCGACGACGTGGTATCCGGCACGACGCAGCGCCCCGGCCGCCACCGAGCTACGCGCACCCGACCGGCAGTAGCTCACGATGGTGCCCTCGCTCGGCAGAGCATCGAGGTTCCACAGGATCCGACCGGCGCTGATCTGCATTGATCCCGGGATGTGTCCTTGGGCGTGTTCGGCCTTGTCGCGCACGTCCAGGACGAGCGCGACGTCGGCCTCGGCGAGCTCATCCGGGGTGACGCGTTCCGGCACGAACGTCGGCAGGCCCTCCATCGTCGTGGTATGACCGGCCACGTGGTCGATGCCGACACGGAGCAGGTGGTCGCGCACCTTCCGGGCGGCGTCCGCGTCGGACGTGAGCAACACCAGGGGCCGGGTCTCGGTCTCGGGGTCATAGGCCCAGGCCCCGAAGGTCGCGGCCTTGTCCGGGCCGGGGATGTTCAGCGCCCCGGCAATGGTTCCCCGGTGGACATCGGTGTGGGATCGGGTGTCGACGAGGACGACCTCGTCCTGGTCCAGGGACCGTCGAATCTCCTCGGCGCCGAGTTCGGGCGGCGGGGTGAGCGGGCCCAGGACCCGCGGTCCTTCCTTGTTCTGACGTTTCATCCGCGCGAAGTAGGCGTGGACGTCGGGTTGGCCGTCGAGCAGTTCCTCGACGAAGCCGTCCATGTCGTCTTCGCGCAGGTACGGACCCCACCAGGCGTTGAGCCGTTCGTAGCCGACCGTGGTGGCCGGGAGCGCGCCGAGGGCCTTACCGCAGGCACTGCCCGCGCCGTGCCCGGGCATGACCTGTACGTGGTCGGGCAGGGTCAAGAACACCTCGCGCAGACTGGTGAAGAGCAGACGTGCGCCCTCGAACCGGGTGTCGACCCCTCCGGCGGCCTCGTCGAGCAGGTCGGGGCGGCCCAGGTCCCCCGCGAAGACGAAGTCGCCGGAGAGCATGTAGCCCGGTTCCTGACTGAAGGCGCCATCGGTGACCAGGAACGACAGGTGTTCGGGTGTGTGTCCGGGTGTGTGGCGTGCCCGCACGGTGACGTTGCCGATGGTGATGGCGTCGCCGTCGCGGAGCCTCCGCGCCTCGAAGCCGTACTGCCAGTCCCGGCCGCCTTCTCCGGAGACGTAGACCGTGGCGCCGGTCGCCGCCGCGAGTTCACGGGTGCCGGAGAGGTAGTCGGCGTGGATGTGGGTCTCGGTCACGGCCACGATCCGCATGCCATGGGCTCGGGCCAGGTCGAGGTGGTCGTCGATGTCTCGGCGGGCATCGATCACGATGGCCTCTCCCCTGGCCTGACAACCGATGAAGTAGCCGGCCTGGGAGAGGTCGTTGTCGTAGACGCGTTCCAGCAACATGGTTACTCCTTGGACGAAGTGTTCGGTGTGGAGGGTTCGATGTGGCGTACTCGCGCGGGTCACATACTCCGGGGAGTATCCGGAAGACAGGGTTCGGCCCTGCCCACGACGCTCAGCGGCGAGCGCCGATCCGCGAGAGGGAGTCCTCGATGTCGACGTCGTTGTAGGGCTGGTTGTAGGGCAGGCGCGCCAGTGCCATGCCCATGGCACAGGTGTCGGTGATGGCGGCGAAGGCCAGTCCGGCACCGACGATCCCGGCGAGGGCCACCGCGGGGGGCCACACCAAGGAGGCGAGTACGGAGGTCAGGACGATGGTGCCGGCCACCAACCGAACCTGGCGTTCGAGCGCCCACTTCTGAGGGCCCCGAACGACGGGGGCACCCTGGGCCGCCCAGGCGTTCATGCCACCGTTCATCACGACCGTGTCGCTCAGCCCGGCCCCGGCCAGCTTGTCCCGGCATTGCCCGGCCCGACCTCCGGACTGACAGACCAGGACGAGGCGGCCGCCGGCCTCGGCGACGATGCGCTCCAGGTGCGCGTCCACGCGCCCCAGGGGCAGGTTGATCGCACCGGAGATGTGGGAACTCTCGTATTCGGCGGGGGTACGCACGTCCACGAGCAGGGTGTGCGGATCGGTTTCGATCAGGTCGCGCACGGCGCGCGGGTCGATGCCGTGGTCGCTCATGGTTTTCCTTCCGTCGTGGTGAATCCGATCCAGATACCCCGGGGAGTATCGGGAGAGCGGATGGGGACCTTGGTGCGGGACAGCGTCGGCCCACCGGGGCCTCCCCCATACCGGGGGGAGTATCCGAAAGCCAGGGATACACCCCGGCCGAGAACAGGTATGTCCCTACAGAGGTCGGCCGCACGGACGCGGACCCGTAAGGTCGTGCGCCCGCGCGGTGTCAGGCCAGGGCCAGGAAGAGCTTCTCCAGCTCCTCCTCGGTGAGCTCGGGTTCCTCACCCCGTTCGCGCGCGGTGTTGCAGTGCCGCATACCACTCGCGACGATCTTGAACCCGGCCCGGTCCAGGGCGCGGGAGACCGCCGCCAACTGCTGGAGGACGGCGGCGCAGTCCTCCCCCTCCTCCATCATGGAGATGACACCGGAGAGTTGGCCTTGGGCGCGCTTGAGTCGCGTGATCGCGTCGCCCACCATTTCAGGCTTCAATGCAGGTCTCCTTTCACCCTGTGGATGACAACATACCCCCGGGTGTATCCATTCCGCCACTCGGGTCACGCACGGCACCAAGGGGTCCACCCCGAGCCCACCTCGTCCTCGGTTCCCCGCCCACACGCGAGTCGACGCGCCGACACGGCGGGCTCACGCGGACCGGTGGCCACCGGTCGTCGTCGACTCGATGGCCACCACCCTGACGAAACGGGATCAGGGCCGGTCCGCCCCGACTCGTTCAGAGGACTCGTCCGAGGCCTTGGTGGGCTGCGGCCGCTCCAGTGCCGCGCCCTCGACATCGACGCCGGGCAGGATCCGGTCGAGCCACTTCGGGAGGTACCAGGCGGCGGGCCCGCACAGGTGCAGTAGGGCGGGCACCAACAGCAGTCGGACCACGAAGGCGTCGATGAGCACACCCACGGTCAACCCCAGTCCCAAGGGAGCCGACATCGGGTCCGGGCTGAACGCGAAACCCGCGAAGATCGACGCCATGATCAGCGCGGCCGCGACGACGACCGAACGTCCCGCGCGCAGACCCTGGCGGACCGCGAGCCGTGGGTCCGATCCCCGGGCATAGGCCTCGCGCATCCCCGAGGCGGTGAAGAGCTGATAATCCATGGCCAGCCCGAAGAGCACACCGACCGCGAGGACCGGCATGAAGGTGAGCACGGGCCCTGGATCACCGAAGGGGAAGAGCCCACCGAACCAGCCCCACTGGTACACCGCGACGACGGCTCCCATCGCCCCGGCGAAGGATCCTACGAAGCCGAGGGTGGCGATCACCGGCAACAACAGGGACCGGAACACCATGATCATCAGCACCAGGGACAGGGCGATGACCAACACCAGGTAGAGCGGTAGCGCGTCGGCGATGATGTCGGAGATGTCGATGTTGGCCGCGGGCCAACCGGCGACCGACAGCTCCGCGTCGTCCAGCCGGGTCCCCTCCAGCGGATCGCCGTCGCGGAACTCGTGCACCAGCGCTTCGGTGGATTCGGCGGTGGGGCCGTCCACGGGGATGATCTGGAAGGCCGCGACCGTCTTCTCGTCGTTGAGGGCGACCGGCATCACCGAAACGATGTCGGGGTGGCGCCCGAGTTCCTCAGCGATGTCGATCCGGTACTGTTCGGCGGTCTCGTCCCCAAGACCACCGGGAAGGTCCGCGACGGCGAGGAAGGGGCCGTTCCAGCCTGCTCCGAAGGCTTCCGCAGTGGCGTGGTAGGCCTGGTAGGGGGCGGTGTCCTCCGGTTGGGCGCTGTTGTCGGGAAGGCCCAGACGCAGGTCGAGGGTGGGCACCGCGAGCACGGCCAGTCCAAGCAGGCTCAGCGCCACGACACCGATCGCCTTGGGGGTGCTCATCGGCCGGTCGATCGCGATTTCGCGCGCGGGTGTCCCGCCGGCGACGGCGTCGTCCCGCACCTCCTCCAGGGCTCTGCGTTCCCTTCGTGCGAGGATCCGCGGGCCGGCCAGGGACAGCAGTGCCGGGGTCATCGTGATCGCCATGAGTACGGCGATGGCCACGCAGAACGCGCCCGCCGTCCCCATCATCCCGAGGAAGGGCAGGCCCGTGACGTTGAGCGCCAGCAGCGCGATGATGACCGTGGCTCCGGCGAACATCACCGCGTTGCCGGCAGTGCCGTTCGCCAGCGGAATGGAGTCCGCCACGCTCATGCCCTGTTTGAGCTGGGTGCGGTGCCGGTACAGGATGAACAGCGCGTAGTCGATGCCCACCGCCAGGCCCAGCATCAGACCGAGGGTCGGCGTGATGGCCATCATGTCCACGAACGCCGAGGCGGACACGGTCAGCAGCACGCCCACTCCGACGCCGAGCAGCGCGTTGAGCAGCGGAAGACCGACGCCGATGAACGTGCCCAGCATGACGAACAGTACGACGGTGGCCACCACGAGGCCGATGACCTCGACGATGCTCATCAGGTGCGGTTCTTGGACCGAGAGTTCCTCACCGGCGAGGAGCTCCACGCCGTCGATGTCGGCTTCGGTGAGCGTGTCGGTGAGTTCGTCGAGACGTTCAGGGTCGACGCCGTCGAGTTCACCGTCGAACCGCAGGGTGATGATGGCGGTGTCTCCGCTGTCGGAGACCAGCGCCGCGTCCTCGACGAGTTCCAGCATCGCCTCGGCGCGCTCCAACTCCGCGCCGCCTTCGGTGTGTTCACGCTCGGCCTGTTCCAGGTCCTGCTCGGCGGCCTCGATCTCGGTGAGGGCCTGGTCGAGCTCTTCTTGGCGCTGTTCGAACTCGGCTGCGGCGGCCTCGCGGGTGCCGTCGTCGCGGGCTTGCTCGATGGCCTCGTCGAGGTCTTCCTGCGCGCCTTCGATCTGTTCCCGCGCGGGTTCGGTCTCCTCTCGTGCGGTGTCGATCTCCGCTCGGGCGGAGTCGAGTTCCTCGCGTCCGGTGTCGATCTCGTCGTATCCGGCGGCGATGTCGGTCTCGGTGGCGAACGGGTCGGCGACCGTGGTGACGGGTTCGTGGTCTTCGAGTCGCTCCATCAGTTGCCTGAGAGCGCTTTCCTGATCCTCGGTGAACGGAGCCTCGTTCGTGGTTCGCACCACCACGTCGGCGCTGCCGCCGGCGAGTTCGGAGTCGGGGAACTCCTCGGCGACGCGGTCCGCCACCTCCAGTGTCTCCAGCTCCGGCAGGGATATCTCGGTGGTCAGCTGCCCGCCGAAGCCGGCAACGGCCGCGAAGGCCAGTAACAGCAGTGCGAACCACGAGGCGATGACGGTCTTGGCCCGGCGCGCGGCCAGGCGACCAAGACGATGGAGTAGTAGTGCCATGCCGGAAATATTAAACGCTACGTAGCGTATCGAATATCAGGGTTCACCCTGACAAACCCCTGAGAACGAGGCCCACGAGATCCTCACACCACTGCTCCGAGGGCCGGGCCCCGGCCAGGATCCGAATCGCCATGGTGTGACTGAGCGAGGCCGCCGCCGCCGAGAAGTCCTCCCTGGGCTCGATGGCACCGCTCTGGGCCGCGCTGTGCAGCCGTCGAACGAGGTGCCGGTCGTCCCACACCCCGACGTAGCCCTCGGTACTGCGTCCCACCGCGTCCAGGTCCGCCGAGAGCACCGCGCGCGCCAGGCTCATGTGACCGGGATCGAACGCCTCCTGTCGCAACCCCAACACCCAGGCGAGCAGATCGGCACGAAGATC